>JALENG010000017.1 GCA_022767925.1 Clostridia bacterium | reverse complement strand
GCCCACCAGGCTCAGGTCCAGCTCGTACCCGAAGTTGCCGGAGGAGGCCACCACCCCACGGGTGGTCAGCGGGGTCGAGCGGCCGGTGCAGCCGTTGGGAACCGCCGATACATGCGAACCCATGGTGCAGACCGGGTAGCCAAAGGAGGTGCCGTACTGGATGAACACACGCTCGATGGCATCGGTGTCGTCGCTGCACCAGATCTGCGGGGTGTAGTACAGCATACCGGCGTCAAACCGGCCGCCGCCGCCGGAGCATCCCTCGAACAGCACATGGGGGAAGGCGGTGGTGATCCGCTCCAGCAGATCATACACGCCCAGCATAAAGCGGTGATAGACTTCGCCCTGACGGCCGGCGGGCAGCAGCTCGCTCCACACATTGGCAAGGTGCCGGTTCATATCCCACTTCACATATTCGATATTGGCGCTCGAGAGGATATCGCTCATGCGCTCGAACAGGTAATCGCACACGTCCTGCCGGGACATATCCAGCACAAACTGGTACCGGCTGCGCACGCCGGGGCGGTTCTTCGGGCACAGGCGCCATTCGGGATGGGTGCGGTACAGGTCGCTGTCCTCGCTGATCATCTCCGGCTCAAACCAGATGCCGAATTTCATGCCCAGGCCGTTGATGCGGTCCACCAGTTTTTTCAGGCCGCCGTGGATTTTATTCTCGTTGACAAACCAGTCGCCCAGACCGGAGGTGTCGCTCTCGCGCTTGCCAAACCAGCCGTCGTCCATTACCAGCATCTCAATGCCAATCTTCGAGGCGTTCTTGGCGATCTGATACAACTTCTCCTCGTCAAAATCGAAGTAGGTGCCCTCCCAGTTGTTGATCAGCACCGGGCGGTGCTTCAGTTTGTACTCGCCGCGGCACACATTGTGGCGGATCATGGTATGCTGGCGCTGGCTGAGAACGGACAGCCCCTGTTCGCTGTACACTATTGAGACCACCGGTGTGGTAAAGCTGTCGCCGTTCTCCAGCAGCCAGCGGAAGGCCTGCGGGTGCAGCCCCAGGGTCAGGCGGGTCTGATTCAGCTGGTCATATTCACACTCCAAAAGGAAGTTGCCGCTGTACAGAAGGCTCAGACCCACGCATTCGCCGCTGTCCTCGGTGGCGTCGTGGCTGCACAGAATGGCAAAGGGGTTCTCATGGTGGCTGGAGGCGCCGCGCACACTGTCCACCACCAGCTTGCCGTGGCGCACGGGGGTGCGCTCGGGGGCGCGCTCGAACACATGCCGGCCGTAAAAGCTGATCAGATCATAGTCGCCCCAGCGGAAGTCCAGGCACGCCGACAGAGCGCGCTCCAGCTCGACCTGGCTGCCGGTGGCGTTGTGGATCACCGCGTGGCGGGTGATGGTATCCAGTTTCTCAAAAACCGTATAGTGCAGGGTCACCTGCAGATGGGTGACCGGATCCTCCAGCAGGATGGAGAGGGTTTCGCCCTCCCCGCCGTTATCATACACATACGGCAGCCCCTGCGGCCGGACAGCCCCGGGGGAAACGGTGTGGGAGACATAGCGCAGGTCGCTCTCGCGGCTGCCGTCACCGTTGACGGCAATCAGGCACGCGCTGCGGAAATCCCCGCTGCCAAAGGTGGAGTACTCCTGGGGCAGGGTGTCCACCGAGAAATTGCGGTCCATACCGGCTTCGTTGGGGTTGCCGGAAAAGCTGTACTCCACTGGGGTTACATGGGCGGACAGATCCTCGTCATCGGCCACCTTCGCGCCGTAGTATAGGTGCAGCAGGTAGCCGAAGGGCCCCACCTTCATCTGATAGGTGGAGTGGCTGGTCTGCAGGGTAAAGAGCTGTTTTTCCGAATTTACAATGATAGCCATCTTGTAATTCCCTCCATATCGGGGCTGTTTCCCCTTCTGTTTTCCAAATGGATGAAAAAGAACCGGGCCGTTTTTGAAAATGCGGCCCCTTTCTTTTCATATTAGCATAAAAAAATGGGCCATACTATGGAGAATTCGTGCAAAAGGAAGGATTATTCTGCCAGCGTGCCCGTCGTACACAGAACTGCCACTCCAAACCCCGGCAGCGAGACCGCTGAGACGGGGGCGCCGGTCAGGGCATCGGTAAAGCCATCGGGCAGAGACAGCGTCTGTTCCTCCTCGCCGTAGTTCTGCAGGAACACAAAATCCTGCTTCTCCCCCTGGCGGCGGGTGGCGATCACCCCCTGGGGCAGCGGTTTGTCCAGCGCCCGCGGCAGCGCGAGATCCCGGCTGATAATCTCATAGAAATCCCGAAGGAAGGCAAGGTCTGTACGGGCCGCCAGGTAGTAAGCCCTTCCTTTTCCGAAATCATTCACCGTCAGCGCCGGGGTGCCCCGATAGAAATCGCGGCCGTAGCGTGCCAGTACCCGGGCCCCCTGGTCATGAACAATGGCGCACAGCTCACTGACGCGATAGCTGTTTTCGGGCAGGCGGGCGTCTTTTTCGGGCAGCAGAGTGTTCTCCTCCCCGTCGTACAGTGCGTCTGTCTCCTCGTTCCACAGGCCGAAAACCTCCATCATGCCCTGCCCTGGTACGCCGCCCAGGCAGCACAGGTCGGTTTCGTCCACAATGCCGCTCCAGTAGGTTCCCACCAGCGTGCCGCCGTTTTCCACGAACCGACGCAGTTTTGTGGAAAAGCCGGCGCGGTACAGGTAGTTCATAGGGGCGATCAGCAGTTTGTACCGGTCAAGACTCATGGTCATATCCACCAAATCCGTCGCGATCCCCTTCTCCCACAGGGCCCGGTGGTGCATCAGCACCGTATCGAGATAGTGCAGTCCGCCGTTGCGGGGGCCCTTGGCGTCCTCCACGGCCCAGCGGTTTTCCCAGTCGTACAGCACCGCCGCCTGGGGCTGAACCCGGGTGCGGTACAGTTTTTCATCCAGCTTCTGCAGAACTTCTCCGGTTTCGGCCACATCGCGGAACACCCGAGTGTTTCCCTCTCCATTGTGATCCACCACCGCACCGTGCAATTTTTCAAACGAGCCGCGGCTTTTGCGCCACTGGAAATACTGCACCGATTGGGAGCCGTGGGCCACCGCCTGCATGGAAGAGAGCAGGTGCATGCCGGGGCGCTTCAATTTGCTGACCGGCTGCCAGTTGGTCATGCTGGGGGTGCTCTCCATCAGCAGCCAGGGCTCGCGCTTGATCGAGCGCATCAGGTCGTGGTTCGCCGCCGCGAAGGCCGCCACGGACAGGTTGTCCCCGTTGTGCCACAAGGGATAGTTGTCCCACGAGATCACATCCAGCTCCGGCCCGAACCGGAAGTAATCCAGCCCGTCGAAAAAGCCCATCAGATTGGCGGTAACCGGGATGGAGGGCTCCATCTGCCGGACGGCGCGGATCTCTTCCTTCATGAAATCCACGGTCTGGAAGGTGGTAAAGCGCTTCCAGTCCAGGTTCAGCCCGTGGAGGGTGCCATCGCCGTTTTCAAGCGGCGGGTCGATCTGATCCCATGAGGTATAGGTGTGGCTCCAGAAATCGGCCCACCAGGCGTGGTTCAGCTTTTCCAGGGTGCCGTACTTCTCCCTGAGCCAGTCGGTAAAGGCCGCCCGGCACAGCGGGCAGTAACAGGCGCCGCTGTACTCGTTGCTGATGTGCCACAGAATCACCGCGGGGTTCCCGGCAAAATGCCGGGCCAGCCGGGTGTTGATCGCCCGCACCTTCTCCCGGTAAACCGGCGAGGTCATGCAGTGATTATGCCGGTCGCCGTAGGCATTGCGCACGCCGTTGGCGGCCACCCGCAGAACCTCGGGGTATTTTTGGGCCATCCACCGGGGCCGCGCGCCGCTGGGGGTGGCCAGCACCGTATAGATGCCGTTTTCATACAACCGGGCGACGATCCGGTCCAGCCAGGAAAAATCGTACACCCCCTCCTCGGGTTCCAGATGGCTCCAGGCGAAAATGCCCATGGATACACAGTTGATATGGGCCTTCTTCATCAGCTCGATATCCTTTTCCAGTACCTCGGGATAGGACAGCCACTGCTCGGGATTGTAATCGCCGCCGTGCAGCAGATGGGGATAACGGGGAGTAACAGCGTTCATAAGAAAAACTCCTTTTCTAACAGAAAAAATACGGGATTATGGACGGCGGCCGGTGCGCTCGAACAGATCATCGACACAACCGGCAAGGGGCGTGAACGGGATGGGATCCGGATTTTGAAGAAACGCAAGGGCGTACGCCATATGGCAGGCGGCCGCACCCGGCAGGGTATCCTCGTCGATATCAAAGCCCGGCTTGTGGCAGTCGATGGTGATGCCCTTTTCCTCGTTGCGGATGCTGTAGAACAGGAAAAAGGACGGGTACAGCTTGCTGTAATAGGCGAACGATTCGCTGCCCATCATGGCATCCCATGGCTGCACGCGGTTTTCCCCCAGTGCCTGGGTCAGGGCACGGCGGGCAATTTCGTAGCACGGGTGGGAATTGACCACCGACAGCCCCGGGCGGGAAATCCGCTTTTCGGCGGTGCAGCCGTACAGGGCACAGCAGCTGTCCACAATGCGATGGATGCCGGCAAACAGCGTTTCCCCCGCCCCGGCTTCGTGATAGAACCGGGCCGTGCCGGAGAACTGCAGGGTATCGGGGATCACATTGCCCGCTTGCCCGGCATGGACACAGCCGATGGACAGCGTGGCAGGCTGGTACGGGTCCACCGCCTGCAGGCGCAGCTGGGACAGAGCGGCGCTGATGGCCGCAAAGCAGTCGATGGGATTATGGCACAGGCTGGGCATGCTGCCGTGGCCGCCGCTGCCGTGCAGAGTGACGGAAAAGCCGATATTACCGGCCTGCAGGGGGCCGTCCGTCAGCAGGGCGGCGCCGGTGCGGCCACCGGCCAGTACGTGCAGTCCAAAACAGCCGTCCACCCGGATATGATGATCTTCCATGTATTTTAAGAGATAATAGAGGTTGCCGCCCCCCTCTTCTCCACGCTCGAAGCAGAAAATAATGTCGCCGGGGACCTCCTCCCGGTGCTCCCACAGG
>JALENG010000111.1 GCA_022767925.1 Clostridia bacterium | reverse complement strand
CCTCTCCCTTGCGCCTTTTCTCCCTTTCTGGTATGCTATGGTCGGAAAAGATCAATGAGATCTCTTTTGCATAAGGGAGGCGAATGATGACGGAAAATTTGCGCATCGCACTAATACAGCAGCGGGCTGCCGGGCGTTCCTGCGGCACCTTTTGGGAGAACCGGCAGGAAAATCTGCACCGGGCCGTCACCGCCATCCATCAGGCCGCTCAAAATGGTGCGGATCTGGTTCTGTTCCCGGAATTGTGGTCTCACAGCTACGAGGGGCCTTTTCCCGGCGTTTTCGATCATCCCCATGATCCCCGCTTTGAGAAGGAGCGCCGGGAATTCGCCGCTTCGGCTGTTGAGCGGGACGGCGATTACCTGCGCACCCTGCAGCAGGCGGCCCGGGAATCCCACATTGGCGCCGTGGTCACCGCCCTGACCCAGGGGGAGAAAAAGCCCCGTAACACCGCCTTTTTCCTGGGAAAAGACGGGGAAATCCTTCTCACCTACGATAAAGTACACACCTGTGATTTTTCCATGGAAGCCCTGATGGAAAACGGGGAACAGTTTTTTACCTGCGATTTTGAGGGAGTCCGGGTGGGAGTGATGATCTGCTTTGACCGGGAGTTTCCGGAGAGCGCCCGGGAGCTGATGCTACAGGGGTCCGAGGTGATTCTGGTCCCCAATGCCTGTGGTTTTGACCCGGCGCGCCTGAACCAGCTGTCCACCCGTGCGTTTGAGAATATGGTGGATATCGCCATGGCCAATTATCCGGACACCGGATGGGGGCAGTCGTGTGTATTCACCCCATTTGTCTTTGGCCCCGATGGCCCCCGGGAGAACCGGCTGTTCTGCGCCGGGGATACGCAGGAAGGGATTTTCTGTGTGGATCTGGATATGCAGGCTCTGCGCACCTGGCGGCAGGAGAACGTATGGGGTGAAAAATATCGCAGGCCACAGGCTTATCACAGGCTGTCCGGCGCGTCCTCTCTCCGTTAACCATACCATTATAGAAAAAAGCTGTCCTGTTTTTTGAAAACAGGGCAGCTTTTTTTCAGGCAATCAATCGAGGAAACCGGTTTCCTTGATATTCAGATAGGCGCCGGTCAGCGTCTCCAGTTCGGTCAGATGATACTGGAAATCCTGCTCCACAATGGCATAGGGAAGGTTCATTTCCTTGGCTGCCTGCAGAACACCCCGCAGGTTCAGCTTGCCGGTACCGGGCGTAGTAAAACGCGGCATGGTATGGGCGCCGCATTTTCCCTCTTTGGGAACAGCCCCCTCCACAAAATCCTTCACATGGATCATCCGGACCCGCTCGCCCAAATCGCGCAGCACCACCAGCGGATCATGCCCCGCATAGGTCGCCCAGCCGGTATCCAGTTCAAAGTCCAGATTCTCCGTGTACTCGCTCATCAGATACAGGGCCGGTACACCATGGTAGCAAGTGGTCAGATCCGCATCGTGGTTGTGGAACAGAAGCTGAATACCCTCTTTTTTCAGCTCGCCCGCCAGCTTGTCCATTTTCTCCAGCTCCCGGCGAAACTCGTCATAATCCGGGGCATCAGGACGGTCCTTAAACCGATAGGAGGCTACCGAGAGAATGTAGTTCGTCGCATAGGAAACCCCCAGGGCATGGGCCTTTTTAATCAGCGCCGCCGGGTCATCATCCGCCCCTGTGCAGAGCGTGGTAATGGTGGTCAATCCCATATCCTCCAGGCGCTTTTTGTTCTCTTTCACATCCCCCTGCAGCAACATATCCCCGATCTCCATGGCCGAATACCCGGCCCGGGCATACGTTTCCAGCACCTTGTAGGGGTCCCCCATTTCAGGGGTAAGGAATCCAATAAATCCAGCTTTCATTTTTCCTCGTCCTTTCATATTCTCTGCCGCAAAAGCAGTTCTTTCCCCATCGCAATGCGCACCGGACATATCTTGTACGCACAAGATGGTTTTTCTATTACATACCACTTTTTCGGTAAACTGTCAATCCGAAATGGAAAAATTTTATGGATTTTGAAAACTGACCGAAGCCGAAAGGGATGCAGCCACACGGCCAGAAGAAACAAGGGATTTTTTGCCGTAAAACTTTCCGGGCTTCAAGGGTTTATTCTATCAAAAATTCCCCGTGGGACAGCCGTCCCACAGGGAATTTGCGTTTTTATACACACCGGCTCCATGCCGGTTTCTCTACAATGGAGCCCGGCGTTCCTCAGTCGACAAAACCGGTTTCCTTCATATTCAAATAGGCCGCCGTCAGCGTTTCCAGCTCGGTCAGGTGGTACTGGAAATCCTGCTCCACAATGGCATAGGGAATGCCCATCTCACTGGCCGTCTGCAGAACGCCCCGCAGGTTCAGCTTGCCGGTACCGGGGGTGGTGAACCGCGGCATGGTGTGGCTGCCATAGGTTCCCTTGCGCGGAACCTCGCCGCACACAAAGTCCTTGACATGAATCAGAGAGACCCGCTCGCCCAGATCCCGCAGCACCACCTGCGGATCATGGCCCGCATAAGTAACCCAACCGGTATCCACCTCGAAATTCAGGTTTTCGGTCAAGGCGCTCATCAGATACATGGCCGGTACGCCCTTATAGCACTTGGTAAAGTCCACATCGTGGTTGTGGAACAGAAGCTGAATGCCCTCTTTTTTCAGCTCACCCGCCAGTTTGTCCATCTTCTCCAATTCCCGGCGGAACTCGTCGTAATCGGGATCCGTCTCGCGGAAATTAAAGCGGTACATGGCTGCGCACAGTGCGTAGTTCACCACATAGGAAACCCCCACCGCCTGGGCCTTGCGGATCAGCTCGCCCGCATCGGCATCGGCATCCGGGCAGTGAACCGTCAACGGGATCAGGCCCATATCGCGAACCCTTTTCACGTTTTCTTTCACATCCCCCTGCAGCAGAAGATCTCCGCTCTCCATACCGGTATAGCCGATTTGCGCGTATTTCTCCAGCTCTTTGTACGGATCTCCCATCTCCGGGGTGATAAACCCAATAAATCCAGCTTTCATGGTTATTCCTTTCCTTCCCAAAATAACATTCCGGAACCGCCGCATTCTCTGCGGATCCAGTCCTTTTTCCTCTCTATCATTGCATGGCATCCGAAAAATGTCAAGCAAAATTCCAAAACACCCCGATGAAAAATCCGGGCGCTTTCCCTCTGATTTTTAAAACGGTTTTTCTCTCTTTTTGTTTTCCCTTCTTTTTTGTATTTGGCTCTCTTTCCTTCAGTTTTCGTTCACAAAATATACTGGATTTTCCACGGAAGGACTTGTATAATGAGAAAGCAATTGTTCTCCTGTCCGGGCCGTAACCATAGAAAAAGGGGTCTGCTATGTTTTTTCACTGGTTCTTTCTTTTCGCTCTTTACAGTTTCCTCGGCTGGTGCTGTGAAACGCTTTTCTGTTCACTGGCCGCCCGCCGCTATATAAACCGGGGCTTCCTCAGCGGGCCCTTCTGTCCCATTTACGGATTTGGGGCGTTGTTTGTCATCTGGGCATTCAGCTATCTATCGGATCACCCTGTGCTTTTGTTTCTGCTGGGTATCATCGGCTGCTCGTTGCTGGAATACTTTACGAGCTGGTTGCTGGAAAACCTTTTCCACATGTCCCTGTGGGATTATTCCAACCGCCGCGGCAACCTGAACGGGCGGATCTGCGTGCGCAACTCCCTCTTATTCGGCCTGCTGTCCGTTGCCATGATTTACGGCATCCATCCCATGGTTATCCATTTGCTGTCCCTGCTCCCTCCCTGGAGCACCCTGCTGTTCTTCTGCCTGTTCCTGGCTTACTTTTTCTTCGATCTGATTTTGACGGTGCGCGCCCTGATCAGTCTGGAACAGGAGGCCGGCCTGCGCGATATGGATCTGCAGCAGCTGACCGATACCCGCGATACATATAAAGAAAAGATGAAACGGAAAACCCGCCTTCGCTTCCGGCGCAGCCGGGCGCGGCTGTTTTTGGCTTTTCCCCGGATGCGTTCCCTGCGCCATCCGGAATCCCTGCGTCAGTTAAAGGCGGAGTGTCAGAAGGGCCTTCAGAATCTGCGCCGGAATGTGGAAGAAGAGTGGAATTTCGTCAGAAAAAATGTCCGGGACCACAGCCGCCGGGACCCGGACTCCCCTCAAAAAGAGTGCCTAAACAGAAAGGACGGATGACACCGTGTCGCGCATCATTCTAATCCCCGATTCTTTTAAGGGAACCCTCTCCTCCCTGCAGATCTGTCAAATTATGAGGGAGGAAATTCTGCGGCAGGATCCGACCAGCGAGGTGATAGCCATTCCCGTCGCCGATGGCGGTGAGGGAACGGTGGAGGCCTTTCTGACCGCATTGGGCGGGGAGAAAAAAGCAAAAACCGTCTGCGGTCCCCATTTTACCCCGGTGCCCTCTTTCTGGGGGAAGCTGCCGGATGGCACAGCGGTGATTGAAATGGCCGCGGCCGCCGGTCTGCCCCTTGTGGGGGAGGACAAACACGTGGAAACTGCGACCACCTTCGGCGTGGGAGAGCTTCTGCGGGACGCCCTGGAGAGCGGCTGCCGCCGGATTCTTCTGGGCCTGGGCGGCAGCGCCACCAATGACCTGGGTTGCGGAGCAGCCTGTGCGCTGGGAGCGCGCTTTTTCAAAGCGGACGGCACCTCGTTTGTCCCCACGGGCGGAACCCTGTGCGAGATTGATTCGATGGATCTCTCCTCTCTGCTGCCGTCCCTGTCAGGGGCGGAAATCACCGTGATGTGCGATATCGACAACCCTCTGTATGGGGAGGAAGGGGCCGCTTTTGTGTTCGCCCCTCAGAAAGGAGCAGACCCTGCCATGGTCCGGCGGCTGGATGAAGGACTGCGCCATGGAGCCGCCGTGATCCGGCGGGATGTGGGAGTTTCCGTTGACCGTCTGCCCGGCGGCGGAGCAGCCGGTGGAATGGGCGCCGGTATGTCCGCTTTTCTGGGGGCAAAGCTCTGCCCCGGAATCGCGGCCGTGCTGGACACGGTCCATTTTGATTCTCTGCTGCGCGGGGCCCAGATGGTCTACACCGGCGAGGGACGGATCGACTCGCAGAGCCTGCGGGGAAAGGTGGTCATTGGGGTCGCCCGGCGGGCCAAAAAGGCCCATGTGCCGGTCACGGTTCTGGTGGGTTCCATTGGAGAGGGGTATGAAGACGCCTATGAAGAAGGGGTCAGCGGCATTTTTAGTATCAACCGCCAGCCCATGGATTTCTCCCAATCCCGCTTTCACAGTGAAGAAAACCTGCGCCGGACGATGCGGGATCTGCTTCTCTATCAAAAAGCACTGGCAGCCTGCCGGTAACCCATAAAACAAGAAAAAGACCCCGGGGGATCGGATATCCGAAACCCCGGGGTCTTTCTTCTCTTTTCAGGCAAATTACCGGGCCAGGGCCACCAGCGCTTCAGGAAGATCCTCTTCCGTAGCCGACACAGACAGGGTAATAGTGGTATTGGCGCTGTCCGCCAGAACCTTCAGCTTGGCGATGAAGGACTCGAGAACTGCAATATCATTGCCAATAATCTTTAACGTGGAATCAACAAAGATATCCGTTACATCATAGTTACCGGCGCAGATGCCGCTGATAAAACCGAACATCGCGTCTGCCCCATTGATCGCATACGCATCCGTATCAATCAGGCGGGCTTTGTGGGAAATGTCATAGGTCAGTTTGAGGCCCTTTTCGATTACAACCACATTGCCGCTGGATTTTGCCACCGCATTGTTGGCGTTCTCGATGAGCTTTTTGGTTTTGCCGGATCCTTTTTTGCCGATGAGTAAGGTGATCATGCAAACTCCTCCTTAAATATTGTTGATTTCCCAAAGTGGAAACACAAACTTCATTTTTATTGTGATGGAACCCAATCAGAACAACCTGGCTTCCAGGGCTGCACGGGCATCTTCGTATCCCGGTTTGCCCAGAAGAGCAAACATGTTCTTTTTGTAGCTCTCTACGCCGGGCTGATTGAAGGGATTGACCGCCAGCAGATAGCCGGAAATGGCACAGGCCTTCTCAAAGAAATAGATGAGATGGCCCAGCGTATTCTCCGAGAAATCGGGGGCCAGAATCACACCACTGGGGGTACCGCCATCGGCATGAGCCAGAACGGTTCCCTCGAATGCCTTCTGATTCACATAAGACATCGTCTTCCCCTGCAGGAAGTTCAGGCCGTCCACATTCTCGGGATCAAAACCGATGGTGATCTCCTGCTTGGGTTTTTCAAACTGCATCACCGTCTCGAACATCAGGCGGCTGCCGTCCTGGATATACTGACCCATGGAGTGCAGGTCCGTGGAGAACACGACCGAAGCCGGGAACAGACCCTTGTGGTCCTTGCCCTCACTCTCGCCGAACAGCTGCTTCCACCACTCGTTCATCATGGTATAGCACGGTTCATACGAGACCATGATCTCGACGCTCTTGCCCTTGCGAAGCAGAATATTGCGCACGGCCGCATACTTGTAGCAGTCGTTTTTCATCAGGTCGGGCTCCTGATACAGCTCACGCGCCTGCGCAGCGCCCTGCATCAGGGCATCAATGTCCGCACCGCTGACGGCGATGGGCAGCAAACCCACAGCAGTCAGAACCGAGAAGCGTCCGCCGACATCATCCGGCACTACAAAGGTCTCGTATCCTTCGCGGTCCGCCAGCTGCTTGAGCGTTCCCTTGGCACGGTCAGTAGTGCAGAAAATACGCTCCCGCGCACCCTCTTTTCCATATTTCTTCTCCAGCAGTTCGCGGAACACGCGGAAAGCAATGGCCGGCTCCGTCGTCGTGCCGGACTTGCTGATCATATTGATCGAAACATCTTTCCCCTCGCACAGGGTAATCAGCTCTGCCAGAGCGCTGGAGCTGATACTGTTGCCGCAGTAATAGATATCGGGCGTATCCTTCGGCAACGCATTGTAGCGGTTGGACTTCAGAAATTCAATCGCAGCGCGGGCGCCCAGATACGAACCGCCGATGCCGATTACGATAAATACATCCGTATTCTTCTGGATTCTGGCAGCGGCTGCTTTGATGCGGGCGAACTCTTCTTTATCATAATTGACGGGCAGATCCACCCAGCCCAGAAAATCGTTTCCCAAACCGGTACCGCCGTGCAGCGTATCGTGGGCCGCCTTCACCTGGGGAGCAATCGCGTCGTACTCTTCCTTATGAATAAAGGAATCGAGATAATGCGTCTCATATTTCAGTGCCATACCTTGGCCTCCTCTGTTGATGAATAACCCAAAGGGTTATTTGACTATATTGTACAATATCTGCCGGGGATTTGCAAGGCAGCACAGAACTTTTATTGGTTGATTTTTTGAAAAATCAGAATGTCCCCAAATTTTGCAAAAGCAGAAGAAATATTTTATCCCAACTGACCGCCTCAACGGCGGCACCGGCATAAACCGGTAAGGACACCAGCTCTTTTCCCTCCAGCACACAGCGTATTTTTCCGATCTCCTGATCTTTCTCAACCGGCGCTTCCAGCCTTTCGGGCAGCTCGGGGATCATTTCGATAGCCTGTTCTTTCCCCTTTTCCACCAGCAGAACCGGGCACGGCTGTGCATAAACGGAAACGGAACCCTCCATGCCCCCATCGACCGGCAGATCCGGCAGATCCGGCAGCGCGGGCGATGCGGCACTCCATCCCGCAAATCCGGTATCCAGCAGCATGGCCGCTTCCGAAAAGCGCAGATCGGTGGAATCGCTGCCCAATACCACCGCGATCAGCGAAAGGCCGTCCCGCTCGGCCGTTGCCACCATGCAGCTTCCCGCCTGTGAGGTGGTCCCGGTTTTCAATCCGGTAATCCCCGAATACGTACGGATCAGCTTATTGGTATTGACCAGCTGTGTGGCGCCGTCGCGCACATAATCAATCCAGGTGGTGGTATAGGCGAAAATTTCCTCGTGCTTCAGCAGTTCCCGGCTCATTAACGCTACGTCATAGGCGGAGGAGACATGCCCCTCTTCATCCAGTCCGCAGCAGTTCTTGAAGACCGTGTCCTTCATTCCCA
>JALENG010000104.1 GCA_022767925.1 Clostridia bacterium | reverse complement strand
AAGCTGCGGCATCGCGGGCGGTATGCCCCGCAAACTGGAGCGGGAGGAAATTTTTCAGCTTTTGTGCGAGGTGCTGTAAAAACTGAGAAAAAACAAGGTGTGAGCAGCTTGAAGGCCCACGCAGCAAATTGTCACGCCTGTATACCACTGTGCGATTCCGTCTCATCGGATAAACTTCATTACATTTGGTCAGACCGTGACAAAACGATTCATTCCGTATCAATTGCTCAGCATGACATTTAAGGAAGCATTTTCAAAAACAGACATCGGAAAATAGCAGAAAAAGCACGCTCCCGGCACCCCCTGATTTGGGGCAAAAGTTCCCCCATCTGTTAACTAAAATGGGGTCAAAAACGTCGGTTCCCCCATCGTTAACTACTAAAAACAGGATCAAAACACGCCAAATCCTCTCAAATCGGGACAAACAGTATCAGCGATTTTGGGCATAAGAAAACCCCGGAAAATCAAGGTTTTCCGGGGTTTTTGAGCCTTTTTGATTGTAAAAACGCCACCAATTATCTCTTGGAGAACTGCGGAGCGCGACGGGCGGCCTTCAGACCGTACTTCTTACGTTCCTTCATACGAGGATCGCGGGTCAGGAAGCCAGCCTTCTTCAGCTCAGGGCGCAGGTTCTCGCCATCATACTGCAGCAGGGCGCGGGCAATGCCATGGCGGATTGCGCCAGCCTGGCCGGTTACACCGCCACCGGCTACGCGGCAGACAATATCGAACTTCTCATCCGTGCCAGTGAGAACCAGCGGCTGACGGACGATCAGTTTCAAGGTTTCCAGTCCAAAATAATCATCGATGGGGCGATCATTGATCGTCACCTTGCCGGTGCCCTGATACAGTCTTACACGGGCAACCGAGCTCTTTCTTCTGCCGGTTCCGTAAAAATAGGGTGCTTTCTCGTACATAATCTTCTACGTCCCCTTCCCTTAAAATTCCCAGGCGGTGGGCTGCTGAGCAGCATGCGTGTGTTCACTGCCGGCGAACAGACGGAGTCTGGTCAGTGCAGCGCGGCCGATGGTGTTGGACGGGACCATGCCCGAAACAGCCAGTTCCATGGCCTTGGTGGGGTTCTCGCGCATCAGGGTATCATAACGCACGGACTTCATATGGCCGATATAGCCGGTGTGATGATACGAATACTTGTTCTGCAGCTTGTTCCCGGTCAGAACAGCCTGGGCGCAGTTGATGATAATCACATGATCGCCGCAGTCCACATGGGGAGCAAAGGTCGGCTTATTCTTGCCGCGCAGCAAATCGGCGGCTTCCACAGCCACACGGCCCAGGGGCTTGCCGGCTGCGTCGATGACATACCACTTGCGGTCGATCTGACCGGCTTTGGGCATATACGTAGACATATCGTTTTACCTCCTGCAAATGTTTCCTTGTACATCCTGTACTATTCACAGCGGGCCTGTTTTCCGCACAAATCGGCCAAACAGCGCAAGTACCCGCGAAGTTTGCCTTATGATACTACCACAATCCCCGGGAGAAGTCAAGCACAAATTTCAAAATTTTAATTTAGCTTTAGGTTTTCTCCTGTTTTCTCATTTTTTTGCCGGTTTTTCTCCCGTTTTCAAAGTTTTCATTTCATTTTTTCTTTTTCGATACCTCTTGCGCGGGAAAAACGAACCGGTATAATGAAATACAGAACAACGGAAAAGAGGGATGCCAATGCAGAAGCTGACGGGACAAATGCGCGCCGCCATGGAGCGCTATCAGATGATCCAGCCGGAGGATCGGGTAGCCGTGGGTGTATCGGGCGGAAAGGATTCCATGGTCCTGCTCGCCGGTCTCGCACAATTGCGGAGGTACTATCCTGTTCCCTTCTCCCTGGTAGCTCTGACGGCCGACCCCTGCTTTCATGGGGAGGAGACGGATTATTCGGCCGTCCAGCAGTTCTGTGAGGAAAACGGCATCCCCTATGTGATCCGCCGCACCCGCCTGGGCACCCTGATTTTCGAGGAACGCCGGGAGAGCAATCCCTGCAGCCTGTGCGCCCGAATGCGCCGGGGAATTCTGCACGATATGGCCAAAGAGCAGGGGTGCGCCGTCATCGCCCTGGGCCACCATTTTGATGACGCGGTACAGACCTTTCTGATGAATCTCTTTTATGGGGGCCGTATCGGCTGCTTTTCTCCCAAAAGCGAGCTGACGCGCAAGCAGCTGCTGTTAATCCGCCCCCTGATCTTCTGTGAGGAGGAGGATATCCGGCGGGCCGCCGGGCGCTGCCATTTGCCCATTGTGAAAAGCACCTGCCCGGCCAACGGAGTGACTGCCCGACAGGACACCGCCGAGCTGCTGCGTCAATTGGAAACACAGTTTCCTGACCTGCGCAAAAAACTAATGGGCGCCATGCAGCGCGGTCATGTGGACGGGTGGTAATCATCCCCCGGTTCTCCTTCTGCCGGGGAAACCGGTTATCTGCAAAGAGAAACGCGGCGGTTCATAATGAACCGCCGCGTTTTTTCGTCTATGCAACTGCCTTTCCGGTTTTCTTCCAGCCTCCGGAGAAATAAAAAATCAGCCCGATCCAGAAGGGGGTAAAGCCCGCAAGGGCATCGCCCAGCCAGAATCCGTAATGCTCCATGCCCAGCGCCAGACCGAACAGCAGCGCCAGCCCAATACGCAACACGATGGCATCCAGAATGGCGGTGGCAAAATTGATCTTATAATTGCCGCTGCCGTTGATCAGTGCGTTCATCACCGCGCGCAGTGCACTTCCATAGAACACCAGCACAGCAATGGGCACATAGCCCCCCGCAATGACCAGCACATCGCTTTCGCTGGTAAAGATTCCGAAGATCTCATTGGGGAAAAGACAGACCGCAACAGACATCAGCGTGGATACCGATAGAGTGAGGATGGCCAGCTGTTTCAGGATTTTCTTCACCCGCTCGTACTCTTTAGCTGCCAGGTTCTGTCCCACCATGGTGGATCCAGCGGTATTCATCGCCGTGGAGATCAGGTTGGCAATGCTGGCCACTTTGTTGGCAATCCCGGCAAAAGCGGAGACGGCCACGCCGTAGGAATTGATCCACGAATTGACAAACAGCTTGGTCACCTGAACCGAGGCCGACTTGATCGCCATGGGTGCCCCCAGCTTGATCAGACTGCTGAGCATCTCCTTATCCCAGTGGAGAAATTCTCTCATGCCGATATTCAGCTCAAACTTTTGGCGGTTTTTCGTAAGGAAAACCGCGCAGGTCAAAAAGCTGATCGCCTGGCTGATCACGGTGGCAAGCGCCGCGCCGCCGGGTCCCATCCCAAATCCCATAACGAACACAATATCCAAAATCAGATTGATCACAGCCGCCATGCTGATAAAAATAAACGGGTGTTTGGAATCCCCCATGCCCCGCAGGATCGCGCTGACGATATTATATCCGTAAATGAACACCAGACCAGCCATGCACACTCCCGAGTAGTGCAGCGCCCCTTCCAGGGCTTCCGGTGGGGTATTCATTACCTGCAGGATTTCCTTTTGAAAAAGCAGACCCACCACACTGAGAAAGACCGCGCAGGAAATCAGAAAAGAACTCATGGTTCCCACAAACTTTCCCAGCTTGTGGCGCTCGCGGGCGCCGATGTACCGGGCGATGAGCACCTGACCGGCGTTGGAAAAGCCCATGGCCACAAAGGTGAGAAAATTGCTCACATCCCCGCCGACCGAAACCGCCGAAAGCCCCGATTTGCCCAATACGTTGCCCAC
>JALENG010000091.1 GCA_022767925.1 Clostridia bacterium | reverse complement strand
ACCCAGCCTGGCGATATCTTCAAGCTGCGCGGCAAGGGGATCCAGAGCCTGAACGGCCGCACCCGCGGCGACCAGTATGTGCAGGTGACGGTCGAGGTACCCCGGAATCTGAGCCAGCGGCAGAAGGAACTGCTGCAGGAGCTGGACAAAAACGGGGACGAGCGCAATTACCAGAAGCGCCGCAGCTTTTTTGAAAAAATGCGCGAGCGCAGCGAGAAAAAGGGAAAATGAAGAAAAAACAGGACCTGTACAGCCGGTTGACGGCACAGGTCCTGTTTTTTATGGACTGGGATGTTTCAGCGGTACAGGGAATCAATCACGCTTTTGGCCCCGTCGGCGTTGGCGCTGACCACGAAAACCACCGTGGTGCCCCCGGTTTTGACGACGGCCTTCTCCAGCTTGGGAACCTCCGCCGGAACGTAGTCCTTAAAATTATCCGTCTGATAGGCGATGCGCTTTTCAATGGCCGCCTTGGCCGCCTCCACGCCGCCGGCATCCTTCATCCGGAAGACCGCGATCTCCTCGGCGGTGGAGCCGGTGCCCACATACAGGCAGCTGTCCTCCACCAGGCTGCTGTCCAGATCATACAGGCGATAGAGGGATTCCTTGGGCAGAAGGGTCAGCTGGTCGGTGAACTCGGCTTTTTCAAAAATCGTCTGGCCCAGCTCCTCCGGGGACAGGGAGAATTCCTTTTCCCCGCCGGAAGCGCACCCGGCCAGCAGAACGGTTACGATCATCAGTACATAGAGCAAGCGTTTCATGAGGTTCCTCCTTTATTGCTCAATGGCCGCCCGCAGGGTATCCACCCACACCCCGCAGTATTCGTAGTTCAGGTGTACGCCGTCGGCCGCCGCCTGTTCCGGCAGGGTACCGTCCGGGGCAATCACCGCGGCGGAGATGTCCACAAAGGGCACATCCAGCTCCTCGCACAAATCGCGCAGCAGGTCGTTATACAGGGTAATCCGATCGTTGGTCACGCCGTACAGGTTTTTATCGGACCGGGATTTGGAGACGGGCGTCAGCGACTGCACATAGATTTCCGCGTCCGGTTCGTCCTTCTGCAGCGTCTCAATCAGGGTGCGGTAGTCGTCGATGAACACGCTCTCGTAGGACCAGCCCAGTTCGTTCAGGCCGAACATCAGAAAGTATTTGTCATAATGCTGGGAGACGGCGGCCTCGTACACCGGGGTGCCCGTGGAAGAGCCGGCCTCGGCCTCGGTGAACACCGAGCGGACCGTCAGGCCGTTTTTAAAATAATAATCCGCGTCCGGCACAATGGCATAGGTGTACAGGTCGCTGACCAGCGAGTTGCCCAGGAACGCGCTGTTTTCAAAGCAGGAATCATCGGGCTCCGGGGTGGGCGTGGGTTCCGGGGAAGGAGTCGGCGCGGGGGAAGGGGTGGGCGCCGGTGTGGGGCTTGTCTCCGGCTGGGAGGACGAGACCGGTTCGCCGGAGGAGTCCGGAGTTTCCTGCGGAGCAGAAGAGCCGCAGGCAACGGTAAAAGTCAGCAGGGTGAGGGATAAAAACAGGGAAACAATGCGTTTTTTCATAGAGGGCCCGTCCAAATGACGGGACTGCACTTCCTTTCTCAAATGAAATCCAATCGCGGGGGAACCCGCAACCTATAGTATAGAAAGATGGAACAGGCGGAATATTCTTTTAAAGAATATTACAAAAATTTAACCATTGGTCCCCGGGCTTGACGGGGCGCGCCTTTTCCTGTATAACAGAAAAGAAACGATCCTGGAAAAAAGGGGACGAAACCAAATGAAAATTCTTGTGATTGACGGCCAGGGCGGCGGCGTGGGCAGCCAATGCATTGCCCAGCTGCGCATGGTGCGGCAGGAAAACTGGGAGATCTGGGCGGTGGGGTCCAATACAGCCGCCACGGCGGCTATGCTGAAGGCCGGCGCCGATGCCGCGGCCACCGGGGAAAACGCGGCGATCTTCAATGCCCAGCGGGCGGATGTGATTCTGGGCCCGGTGGGAATTGCCTTTGCCAACTCTATGATGGGAGAGATCTCCCCGGCCATGGCGGCGGCGGTTTCCTCCAGCCGGGCGAAAAAGCTGCTGATTCCCATGACTCGCTGCCATGTCCAGATTATGGGGACCACCCCGGCCCCTCTGGCGGCGTATATTGCCGAGGCAGTGGAGCTGCTGAAAAGTATGCCCCAAAACTGCCCGTAATTTTCCGTTGCCGCTTTCAATGGCGCAAAAAGGGCCTTTCCCGTTTTCGCGGGAAGGGCCCTTTCTCTCGAATCAAAAACCGGAAATTACTTGCTGGCTTCGTATACCGCGACCGCGCAGGCAACGGTGGCGCCTACCATGGGGTTGTTGCCCATGCCGATCAGGCCCATCATCTCTACGTGAGCCGGTACGGAGGAGGAACCAGCGAACTGGGCATCGCCGTGCATACGGCCCATGGAGTCGGTCAGGCCATAGGAAGCAGGGCCGGCCGCCATGTTGTCCGGGTGCAGGGTACGGCCCGTGCCGCCGCCGGAAGCCACGGAGAAATACTTCTTGCCGTTTTCGATGGCCCACTTCTTATAGGTGCCGGCCACCAGATGCTGGAAGCGGGTGGGGTTGGTGGAGTTGCCGGTGATGGAAACGTCCACACCCTCGTGCTGCATGATCGCAACGCCTTCCAGAACGTCGTTGGCGCCGTAGCACTTTACAGCCGCGCGCTCGCCGTCGGAGAACGCTCTCTCTTCCACGATCTTCAGCTCGCTGTTGAAGAAATCATACTCGGTCTTCACATAGGTGAAGCCGTTGATGCGGGAGATGATATAAGCGGCGTCTTTGCCCAGACCGTTCAGGATGATGCGCAGGGGCTCTTTGCGGGCACGGTTGGCCGTGCGGGCAATACCGATGGCGCCTTCCGCGGCGGCAAAGGATTCGTGACCGGCCAGGAACGCGAAGCACTTGGTCTCGTCACGCAGCAGCATGGCGCCCAGGTTGCCGTGGCCCAGACCAACTTTGCGCTGCTCGGCAACCGAACCGGGCACGCAGAAGGCTTCCAGACCGATACCGATAGCCTCGGCGGCCTCGGATGCGCTCTTTACGCCCTTTTTCAGAGCGACGGCGCAGCCCAGGGTGTAGGCCCAGCCAGCGTTCTCAAAAGCGATGGGCTGTACGCCCTTGACGATATCATAGGGGTTGAAACCCTTGCTTACGCAAAGGTCGCGCGCCTCTTCGAGACTGGCAAGGCCATACTCGGCAAGACACTTTTCGATCTTAGGCATTCTTCTCTCTTTGCCTTCAAAGATGACTTCATTCGCCATTTTACTTGTCCTCCTTCAGATGGTCTTTGATTAGTCTTCGCGGGGATCGATATACTTGGCAGCGTTATCGAAGCGGCCGTACTGGCCGATGTTCTTCTTGTAAGCCTCGTCCGGGGTAGCGCCGTGACGGATGTCCTCCAGCATTTTGCCCAGCTTGACGAACTGATACCCGCATACCTCGTCGTTCTCGTCCAGAGCCATCTTCAGGACATAGCCCTCGGCCATTTCCATATAGCGAACGCCCTTGGCACCGGTGCTGTACATGGTGCCCACCTGAGAGCGCAGGCCCTTGCCCAGGTCATCCAGGCCGGCGCCGATCGGCAGACCATCCTCGGAGAAAGCGGTCTGGGTGCGGCCATAAGCCAGCTGCTTGAAGATTTCGCGCATGGCGACGTTGATCGCATCACATACCAGGTCGGTGTTCAGGCATTCCAGCAGCGTTTTGCCGGGCAGAATCTCAGCGGCCATGGCGGCGGAGTGGGTCATACCGGAGCAGCCGATCGTCTCGACCAGCGCTTCCTGCACGATGCCCTCTTTTACGTTCAGCGTCAGCTTGCAGGCGCCCTGCTGGGGAGCGCACCAGCCGATACCGTGGGACAGGCCGGAGATGTCCTTGATTTCATAGGACTGAATCCATTTGCCTTCTTCCGGGATCGGGGCGGGGCCATGATGAGGACCCTTGGTTACCGTACACATGTTTTCCACTTTAGCGGAATAGTTCATATTGGTACTCCTTTCGGTTTTTTGATTCGATTGGCCTTAGCCGTACACATTTATTATACCATTTTTTACGGTGATAGCAAGATGTTTGCAGTAAATTTCAATTTGCTGCCGCAAATTTCAATTTACTGCTGTAAATTTCAATTTGCTGGCACAAATTTCAATGAGCTGGCACAAATTTCAATTTACTGCCATAAATTTCAATGAGCTGGCATAAATTTCAATTTACTGCCGTAAATTTCAATGAGCTGGCACGAATTTCAATGAGCTGGCACAATTTTCAATTTACTGCCGGAGTGCGAGGGGGGCGGAGAAACCGCCCGCCGGAAAAGACCGGGGGAAAGGGATGCCGGAAAGCGGAAAAGGGCCTTTTCTTTTCGGGGCGGGCAGGCTATAATGGAGCAAAACGGGCGGGGAGCAAACGGAAAAGAGACCGCCCGAAAAAAGGGGAGGCATTTGTCGTGAAGATTACGGAGTGCCGGGTCAACCGCCTGGAAAATCCGCTGGGGTTTCTGCTGGGGGAGCCGTCGCTCTCCTGGAAAGTGACGGAGAGCCAGGGGAAACGCGCGGTGCAGAACCGGATTGTGGTATCCAAAAACGAGACGATGACCGATATCTGCTATGATTCCGGCGTGCAGGCGCCGTTTAACGCGGTGGATTTCCCGCTGCGCATCCCGCTGCAGCCCCGCACCCGGTACTGGTGGCAGGTATGGGTGCGCTCGGACCGGGGGGAGGAGGCTCTGAGCGCCCCCGCCTGGTTCGAGACAGGGAAAATGCAGGAGCCCTTTGCCGGGCAGTGGATCACCCCGGACCTGCCCGGGGATGTCCACCCGCTGCTGCGGCGCACGTTTTCGCTGCCCGCAAAACCGGTGCGCGCCCGCGCCTACTGCACGGGGCTGGGGGTGTACCGTTTTTGGGTGAACGGCCAGCCGGGCAGCCGGGAGTATCTGGCGCCGGGCTGCACCGCCTATGACAAGTGGATTCAGTACCAGACCTATGATCTCACCCCGCTGCTGCAGGAGGGGGTGAACACCTTCGGCGTGATGCTGGGCAACGGTTGGGCGCGGGGGCGCTTCGGCTTTGACGGGGTGGCGGGCCATCCGGATACCGGCGAGCGCGGGGCCCCGGTGGATATGTTCGCCGACCGGTTCTGGTTTTTGGCGGAAATCCGTGTGCTGTGCGAGGACGGCAGCGAGGTGGTGCTGGGCACCGGGCCCGACTGGCAGTGCGCCCCGTCGCCGGTGACCTTCTCCAGCATGTATGACGGCGAGTGCTACGACCAGGACCGCGAGATCCCCAACTGGTCCCGCCCCATCGGGGACCGGCTGTACCCCTACCGCGGGGTGACCGTGGGGAACCCGAAGGTGGGCGCCCTGACGGCGCGGCTGAGCCCGCCGGTGGTGGAAAAGCATCGGCTGACCCCTACCCTGCTGCACACCCCCCGGGGGGAGACGGTGCTGGATATGGGGCAGAATCTGACCGGGATTTTCTCCATGAAGATCGAAGCCCCCGCCGGGACGTGCATCCGTGTGCAGTGCGGCGAGTTGCTGCAGGACGGCTGCTTTTACCGGGATAACCTGCGCACGGCCCAGTCGGAATACCGATTCCTGTCCAACGGAACCCCGTGTGAAGCGGCCCCGCTGTTCACCTTTTACGGGTACCGCTATCTGAAGGTCACCGGCTGGCCGGGGGAGGTGGATCCTGCCTGCTTTGCGGGGATCTCGCTGTACAGCGATCTGCCCCAGACGGGTTGGATCGAGACGGGGAACGAAAAGGTAAACCGCCTGTTCCAGAACGCTTTGTGGAGCCAGCGCGATAATTTCCTGGATGTTCCCACCGACTGCCCCCAGCGGGACGAGCGCATGGGCTGGACGGGTGACGCACAGGTGTTCATCTCGACGGCGTGCTTCAATATGGACTGCGCCCCGTTTTACGACAAATATTGCCGTGATTTGCGAGAGGAACAGCGCGTGCGGGAGGGAGCCGTGCCGTTTGTGGCGCCGGTCATCCAGCTGAACAACAGTTTCGACCCGGATCACGGGGATTACGGGGCCTGCGGCTGGGCGGATGCGGGCGCTGTGGTGCCGTGGATGCGCTATCTGTACAACGGCGGGGTGGACGCCCTGCGCCGCGCATATCCGGGGATGAAGGCCTGGGCCGAGTGGGTTCACCGCGAGGACCGGCGCACCGGGAACAGCCGGCTGTGGAAAGCGGTGAAGTTCCATTTCGGCGACTGGCTGGCCCTGGACGGGCCGCGCTCCGGCTTTGACCCCGAGGCCACGCTGGGCGGGACGGATTTGACGTTCCTGTGCTCGGTGTATTACTACTATTCCACCTCCTTAACGGCCAGGGCGGCCGGGGTGCTGGGGCTGTGGGAGGACGAGCAGCGCTACCGCACCCGTGCCGGGGAGATCCTCCAGGCCATCCGGCAGGAGTACTATACCCCCGGCGGACGGTGCGCGGCGGATACGCAGACGGGGCTGGTATTGTCGCTGTTTTTCGGCATCTGTCCGCCCCCATTCCGGCAGAAGACGGTGGATCGGCTGACAGAGCTGCTGCGCGCCAATGGCGGCCGGCTGAAAACCGGGTTCCTGGGCACGCCGCTTCTGTGCCGGGTTCTGTCGGAGAACGGGGAAAACGGGATGGCGTATGACCTGCTGCTCAACGAGGAGATGCCCGGCTGGCTGTATGAGGTTAACATGGGGGCCACCACGATCTGGGAGCGGTGGAATTCGGTTCTGCCGGACGGAAAGATCAGCGGCATCGGGATGAACTCCATGAACCACTATGCGTACGGCTCGATTGTGGAGTGGATGTACCGCCATGTGTGCGGCCTGCGTCCCGGGCAGGACGGGCCCGGCTTTGTAAAGGCGGAGCTGCATCCCCAACCCGACCGCCGTCTGGGATACGCCAAAGCGCGGGTGAACACCCCGGCCGGCTGGTACGAGAGCGGCTGGCGCGCCAGAGAGGACGGGGGCTTTGCCTATGATTTTTCGGTGCCCTTCGGGGCACAGGCCCGGCTGCACCTGGATGGCGTGGAGGCTGAGCGGCTGACGGTCAACGGCGTGCCCGCCCTTTCCAGCGGGATTTCGTTTGTGCCTCAAGGGGACGGCGTGGGGGCCGTGCTGGAGGCCGGACGGTACCATTTTGAATAAAAACGTATAAAAAGCCCTCTTTTCCGAAATGCTACGGACAGGAATCTTTCGGAAAAGAGGGAACTTTTTTATGGAATATCTGCGTGCGTTTCTGGTCGGGGGCCTGCTGTGCGTGATCGGCCAGATTCTGATTGACCGCACCAAACTGACACCGGCCCGGATTCTGACCGGGTATGTGACCGCCGGGGTGTTTCTCACGGCGGTGGGGCTGTACGATCCGCTGGTGGAATGGGCCGGGTGCGGTGCCACGGTACCGCTGACCGGCTTTGGCTACACCCTGGCAAAGGGCGTGGAGAAGGCCGTGGGCGAGAGCGGCCTGCTGGGGGTGTTCTCCGGCGGGGGCACTGCCTGCGCCGCCGGGGTGGGGGCCGCCATCTTCTTCAGCCTGCTGATGGCGCTGTTTACCCGTAGCAAGGACCGGACCTGATATTCACACCGGTTTTTCCATCCGATCGTTTCGAAGGATCACGCCCCCGCGCTTTACAAAATTCGGCTGCACCACCCGGTACCCCATTCTTTCAAAAAAGGGCCGGGCGGTAATCGAAGCGTACACGGTGTAACACCGAGGAGGAGTTACGGCACGCTCCAGCGCCTGTACCAGGGCCCGGCCGATCCCGCCGCCCTGGCAGCCGGCGTGCACATACAAAAGGTCCAGCAGGCCGTCGGGGTAGATATCGCCAAAGCCGACGATTTGCCCCTCCTCCTGCGCCAGAAAAACAGGGTGGCCCGAAAAGCGCCGCTGCCAGTCCCCGGCATCGGGTATACGGGGAGCCCAGGCGTCCAGCTGTTCGGGGGAATAATCGGCGGCGTTCACCGTGTGGACCGTGTGAAAAAACAGGCGGGCGCACTCTCCGGCCATGGAAAGGGCGGCCGCGGGATCCTTTTGTGGAAAGGGTACAATCTGCAAACAATCCCCTCCTGAAACAGAAAAAGGGCGCGTGCCGTCTGCGGCATGCGCCCTACCATTTTGAATGGGTTTACTGAATCGAGCAATCGAGATAATGCTCCAGCTCCTCATCGTCCTTTTTCTTCTTTTCGAGGAGAAGAACAACAGCGGTTACAGCGGCGGCAATGGCAGCAAACAGCGAGACAATGCCCAGTACCATCGCAAGTTTATTTCCTTTCATAATGGAAAGCACCTCCAGTCAGGATCTGTTGTACTTTATTATGATACCCCAAAAAACGGGGAAAGTCAATGCCGCTTTTTCCGGTTTCCCGGATTTTACAGATTCTTCCCTTGTTAAAAAAGGCCGTTGGGGATGATTTCCGCCGGAAAAAATAAAAAGCAGGGCAAGCGCGCCTGCTTTTTCATTTATTGGGAATCTTCTCCGAAAAAATCCTTACGCGGAAGCATTCAGCTTGCGCATCAGGGCAGCCTTCTTTCTGGCAGCATTGTTCTTGTGGAGGATACCCTTCGCGGTAGCCTGATCGATCTTCTTCACAGCTACGCGTACAGCCTCCGCCTTGTTATCGGCGTTGTTCTCGATAGCTGCGTCAGCTTTCTTGATCTCGGTCTTCAGAGCAGAATTGAACATCTTGTTGTTCAGGGTCTTGGTAGCGATGACCTTCACACGTTTCTTCGCAGACTTGATATTCGGCATGGTCACACCTCCTTCAAAACTTCATCAGTACGATTTATCATACCACAAATTGCGGCAGAATGCAAGCAAAATATGCGCTTTCTATGGAAATACACCGGGAAAAGTGCGCAGTTTTCCGCAGACAGAATCATACCATGGATTGCCCGGAAAAGCAAGCGGTTTGTACATTTTCTGCGGTGTTGACAAATGAAAGCCTTTTGCAGTAAAATAGATGAGGAATTCTGCAAAAAATCCGCCAGGGATATCTCCTTTCCGCCTTAAAACTTCATATATACGTTTCCGTAGCTCAGCTGGATAGAGCGACCGCCTCCTAAGAGAACGAGGAGCGGACACCTTTTGGGAAGGACCCCACCTTAAAACTTCATATACGTCTCCGTAGCTCAGCAGGATAGAGCATCCGCCTCCTAAGCGGAAGGCCGCGCGTTCGAATCGCGCCGGGGACGCCAGAAATCACGCCGAAAGCCTTGATTTATCAGGGTTTTCGGCTTTCTTTTTCTTTTCCGGTTCGTTCACCTTTGCGGATTTGCTAATAAAACCTGCTAATAAACGACCGGAAATTTGCTGCCGCTAATAGAAAGCGCATGGTCTGCATCAGCGGCCGGAAGAATTCTTTCTGCTAATAGAAGCCGGATTTTCTGACCCGAAAAGCCGGTTTTGGGAGGCCCTTTGCTAACAGGCGTTTTTGACCTCCCAGCGTGACTGCTAATAAAATTATCCGTTATTAGCCGTCTGGATAGACTGAAGAACTTTTGTTAGCAGTTCCGGGTTGCTGGTCAACAGCGCAGCCAAGGCATTTGCGTCCATCGCGGGCGCTTTTTCTGTTGATGCTGGCTGTTGGAGTGGTATCATTTAAGTAGAGTCGGAAAACTCACCAAACTATGATAGAATAAGAACAAAGGAACGGTGAGAAATCATGGCAAGAAGCTACGATAAAGATTTTAAAGAAGAAGCATTGAAGCTCTCAGATGAAATCGG
>JALENG010000076.1 GCA_022767925.1 Clostridia bacterium | reverse complement strand
CAGCGCAAACAGGGCGCCGGTTTCCTTCAGATGCTCGGCAATAGCCACATTCGCCTGGGCCGTGGTCAAACCGGCAAACTTTTCACCCGCTTCTGCGGTCATACGGCCGTGGCTGTCCACCGGCACGATCACCGGAACCTGGGGATAGTGGTCATGGCAAACCTGATAGTCCTCGACGCCGTGGCCAGGAGCCGTGTGTACGCAGCCGGTGCCGCTCTCCAGCGTCACATGGTCGCCCACAATAATCAGAGATTCGCGGTCCAGGAACGGGTGCTGGGCCGTCATATATTCCATCTCTCTGCCCTTGAGGGTACCGATTACTTCATAGTCCGTCTTCCCGGCGGCCTCCATGGCAGCTCCCATCAGCTCGGTAGCCATGATATAGTATTCATCCTGCCAGTGAATGACGGAATACTCAAAATCCGGTCCCAGGCAGATGGCATCGTTCGCCGGCAGGGTCCAGGTGGTGGTGGTCCAGATGACAAAATAGGTACGGGCCACATCCGCGCCCATGGCGCTGAAAATGCCCTTGTCATCCTTTACGGCAAATTTGACATAGATAGACTGGCAAGGATCCTCTGCGTACTCGATCTCGGCCTCTGCCAGGGCGGTTTCGCAGTCACTGCACCAGTACACCGGCTTTAAGCCGCGGTAAATGTAGCCCTTGTTGGCCATTTCCGAGAAAACTTCGATCTGCTTGGCCTCGAATTCCTTTTTCAGGGTGATATACGGGTCATCCCATTTGCCGATACCGCCCAGACGGCGAAACTGCTTTCTCTGGGAATCAATGTAGCCCATGGCAAATTCGCGGCAGATCTGACGAAGCTCAACATCGCTAATGGTCGCCGAATTGCTGACACCGGCTTTTTTACGGGCCTTCAATTCGGTGGGCAGGCCGTGGGTATCCCAACCGGGGACATACGGCGCGCGGAATCCGCTCATATTCTTATAGCGGACAATGAAATCCTTCAGGGTTTTGTTCAGGGCCGTGCCCATATGAATATCGCCATTCGCGTAGGGAGGGCCATCGTGCAGCACATAGCTGGGCTTTCCCTCGTTCTTTTTCATCAGCTTTTCATAGACTTTCTTCTCATTCCAGGCTTCCAGCATGGCGGGTTCCCGCTTGGGCAGGTCACCGCGCATGGGAAAAGAGGTCTGAGGCAGGTTCAGTGTACTCTTGTAATCCATCTGTGCCATTACTCCTTCAAATCTTCTCTTCTTTTCTGTCAATCCCCCGGTTACTTCCGCTTGAAAATATCAACGGGAGAATCCGGGTCCTGACGAATATCATAATCATCACCGAATTTCAGCACGCCGTACCGCTTATCGCGGGGAGCCGGCGTTCCAAAACCGGAAACATCCGTGTATTCCTCTTCCTGAGGAGAAACCGGGGACTCTTTTACCGGCGCCGCCGGCTTTTCCAGGGCCGCTGCCTCTTCCTTTACTGCCGTTCCTTCCTCTTCCACAGCCGGTTTTTCCTCCGGTTTGGCGGGTTCCGGCTCTTTCTCCTGCGGCGGAACCGCTTTGGGCTCCTCTTTCTTTACGGATTTCTGGGAGGGAAGTGCATCAATCAGCACCAGGTGCTTTCGGTACATATCCAGGAGCGACGCGCGAAAATCCGATACCGTGCGCTTAAGCTGCTCCAGCTCATTTTCATACGCATCAATTTTCCCCGTGGCCTCCGCAACAATAGACTGCGCCTGCAGTTCGGCGTCCTTGAGGATAATCTCGGACTTGTGGCGCGCCTCACGAATCGAGGCATCCCCCAGGCGTTGGGCGCTGATCAGGGCGGTTTTAATTCCATCCTCCTCCTCGCGGTACTGCTGTACCTGCGAAGAAAGAGAATCCCGCTCCTTTTTCAAATTTTCGTTCTCCGAGGAGAGCAGGGCAATCTTCTCCTTCTGCTCCAGATTATTCTTGATCAGAGCTTCATAAGAAGTACGTACCTGCGTCAGAAATGCATCCACGTCATCCCCGTTATATCCCGCGCGTCCGGCTCTGCGAAAAACGGCATTTTCAATATCACTGAGCGTAAGCATATTTCTTCCCCCTACCTAAATTCATCTGTTCAGCGGTATTTACGCCCCGCCAGGCAAATTCGGCCCTTTTTGGTCACCGGGCCCAGGCGGTCAATACAAAAGCGCCCCTTGGAACGAACCGAGAGCAGGTCGCCCTCATGAATTTCCCGGGAGCATTCCGTGCATTCCCGGTGGTTCAGTTGAACCATCCCGGTTCGGATCAGGACGGACGCCTTCTCCCGGCTGGTTCCCAGCAGGCAGGCGGCGGCACAATCCAACCGCCCGGAGGCGATGACCCCTTCTATAGGAAGAAAGTCATGGGCCTGCGGAAGCGGAAGGGAACAGCCCCTTTGAAGGGAAACGCCCACCCGGCCGATTTTTTCAATTTGAGACAACAGAAAAGGAGCCGTATCCTCCTTCAAAAACAGGACACAGCGTCCCTCCTCCGGCAGAATATCGCCAATAGCCGCGCGCTGTACGCCCGCCCCCAGAAAGGCCCCCAGAAAATCACGGTGACTAAGGGAATCCTCCCGGCGGTAACGCACCGTTACCGCCGCAATGGGAAACTCTTCCTCACTGGCGGGCCAGTAATCCGGGAACACCCCCAGCATCTGCCGTTCGGCGCCCTCGTAACCGCCCCACAGCCGGGCGTTTTCACACCCTTCTTCCTGCAGAACCTGCCGGGCCAGAACGACTTCGCGCTCATCCAGGAACCCCACAAACTGCGGGGATTTTTCCCCCAGGCGAATGGCATCCCGGCACCGGGCCAAAAGCCACCGGTCTTCCTCCTGCTGCTTCATGGATTAAAAATAGACACCGTTATTTTCCAGCTCGTCCACCACTTCATCCCCGGTCAGATCGACATTATAGGGGGTGATAATAAATGTATTGCTGGCAACCGGCTTAATCTTCCCCTTGTTGGCATAGGTAACACCGCTGAGAAAATCAATAATCCGGCGGGATACACTCTCCTCCGTATGTTCCAGATTGAGAACCACCGTGTGCATTTTGAGCAGCTCGTCCGCAATGGCGCGGATCTCCTCGCCGAAATGTTCCGGCTTAAACAGAACCACCTGCAGCTGCGCGGTGGCATGGATATTCACAACCTTGTTGCCGCTGGTCTGGGGAGCCGCACGGCGCACGGTTTCCCGGGATTCCTCTTTCTTGGGTTCTTCATGACCGGAAGCGGCCGGCTCGGAATTTGCATATACATCCACATAATCGTCCTCGTATTCATCCTCGGGCGGATTCCACATTTTCTTAAAGCTGTCTACCAGACTCATATCCGTTTCCTCCTGTATGATAAAATTCCGGTTTATAACCGGGGAACTGTCTGATTGGACTGTACCAGAAAGGGTATACAGACACAGTATTATTATCCCCGTTTTCCCCTCATATGTCAACCGCAAATCAAGGAAATCCGTGCAAAAAAAATGGAAAAAGCCAAAAGATTCGGCTTTTTCCATAAAAATTTTTGAAACGGGTCAGCTGATTACACGCCCATCATACAGGTCACTGCCACCGACGACCACCTCATCATACAGTTCAATCGTGCGGTCCGTATACAGCCGCTCTTTCTCGGCATCACTCAGCGAAACATCACAGATCACATAACCGTCGATCGTCAGCAGGGGGAAAATCTGGACAAATTTCAGTTTTCCGCTCTCCATTACATACACGCCCTGAACGTTCTCGTGGGAAACCACCTCGGTGGTACCGTCCTCTTTTTCCACGGTCTCCTCTATATCGGAAAAATGAACGGCTTTTTGGTTGACCTGCACCCCCGTATACTGCCCGCGGTTAACGGTAACCGTGGCATAGCGGGCATTAATCACACTCTCGTTCATGTAATCGGAGTAAAAAACCACCACGGCATCCTGGTCAAAGCCCTGTTGATTCACCGCCGCCACCTGGGCGGGAATGGACTGGCTGGTGGAAAAGGACATCTCCAGCTCCACATTGGTGGTCCCCTTCAGTTTGGCCGCCGTATCGGCATCCACCACACAGGCAAAATACCAGCCATACTCCGTCACCACCCGGCCCACTTCCGTTTCGCCGACTGCATCCGCCTGGGGGGCAGCCTGCAGCTGTTCAACAGTCAGGTCTTCAGCCTTTTCATAGGAATACGCCTTCTCATATCCATCCACCTGCCGGGTAAAATAGCCGGCCTCAGGAGATCGGACCGTACCGGTGGAAGCAACCGCTTTTGCCTGCAGGGCGGCTTTCTGCTCCTGCAGTTCGGCAATACGCGCCGAAAAATCCGTGATGGTACCCGTGAGAATCTGCTTTTCGTTCAAGGTGTATAGCAGCTCGCGTCGGGAAGAGGTGATCTCCTCCGCTTTATCGCTGTGAAATCCCTGCAGCAACTGAATCAACTGCTTTTCCGCATTTTGATCCAGCTGTCCCGGATCCGCCGCGAAATTGCCGCGGATGTTCAAAAGATTCTGCAGGCTCTCCATCTCATTATCCAGCGCCTCAATCTGATCCTCGATATCCACCGGGCTGCCCTGGGGATAAATCTGAGCCACCACACCGTTTTTGGCCACATGGCCGCCATCGTTGATTTCATATCCCAGCTCGCCGGTGTAATCCGCCGTGATGACCGTCTCCTTTCGGATAAAAACCCCGTCGGCGGTAAAAGAGTCTGCGGTACTGATCCACCCGGCTGTTTCCGTTTGGATCATCTCTGTATTGGCGCGGTACACCTGAAAGCCCACATAGCTGAGAATCAGCACCGCCAGCATCCAGGAGGTGATGCGCCGGATCAAGGGCGCCTGCACGGCTTTTCCATTTGCCATAATCTCGTTTCTCCTTTCTCACAAACCTACAGGATACGATCCGCACGCCATTGCTCCGCACAGGCCCGGCACAGTCCGTCGAGCACACTCTCTCCCTCCTGCAAAACCATACGGTCGGTATACAGCCAGTGAATCCCCTTTTCCCGCTGAAACCAGGTAATCTGGCGTTTGGCATAGCGGCGGGTTCCCTGTTTAATCCTCTGCACCGCTTCTTCCAGTGGGACGGCCCCCTCCAGATAGGGGAACAACTCTTTACAGCCGATTGCCTGGGCGGCGGTCTCCGCCTGGGGAGTATGGTACATCGACTGCGCCTCTTGCAGCATTCCGTTTTCCATCATCTGATCCACACGGCGGTCAATCCGCCCGTAGAGAACCGACCGATCCTCACAGGTAAGTCCTACCATGGAATATCGGTAGGGAGAAGGAACCCGCAGGGAGTACTGATTCTGTTCCTGTAGGGTGCGCCCGGTCAGGCGGTACCGCTCGATGGCGCGCAGAACCCGCTTGCGGTTGTTGGGATGGATCTCCATAGCGGCGCCGGGATCCTCCTGCAGCAGGCACGCATACAGCTCTTCGTTGCTCTTCCCCTCGCTCCAATCGGCCAGGGAAGCGCGCACCGCCGCGTGCTCCGGCTCCTCCTCGTACTGCCGGTTTTCCAGCAAAGAGCGCACATATAAACCGGTTCCCCCCACCAGAATGGGTAGTTTCCCCCTCTCTGAAATCCGCCGGATTTCTCCGGCGGCATCCTTTACATACTCCGCCACGCTGTAGGGGCGGGAGAGGGGCAGAAATTCCAGCATATGGTGGGGAATGCCCCCCTTTTCCTCCGGAGTGGGACAGGCTGTGCTGACCGGCATTCCCTGATAAATCTGCATGGAATCGGCCGATACGATTTCCCCGTCAAACCGGCGGGCCATCTCCACGGCCAGGGCGGTTTTCCCGCTGGCGGTGGGGCCCACGATCACACCCAGCTTTATTTTTGGTTCTTCCATGGGTCGCCGCCTGCCTTTCCGGCCTTCTATACCCGGCCAAACTGTTTTTCGATTTCCCTTCTTTTCAGCACCACAAAAACGGGACGGCCATGGGGACAATAGCGCACCTGTGGGTTTTCGTACAGCTGCATGCACAAAGCGGCCAGCTCCTGCGGGGCGCTGAAATCCCCCGCCTTAATCGCGGCCCGGCAGGCCACGTTGTGGAACAGCCAGTCCAGCTTCTCCGTGGAGATCTCCCGCCGGTGGCTGAGCAGATACCCGGCAATTTCCGTCAGGGCCCCGGGTACGTCCTGCCCCTCCAGCGTGAGGGGAACCGAGCGCACCAGTAAACTGCCGCCGCCAAAATCCTCACACGCAAAACCGGCGCGGTCCAGCAGATCGCTGTGCTCCATCAAAACACCAAATTCCTCTTTGGTCAGGGTGAGCATCACCGGCTGCAAGAGCATCTGGGCGCTGGCGTGATCCTGCTCCCGCCGTAGCTTTTCATACAAAAGCCGCTCGTGCGCCGCATGCTTGTCGATCAGCATCAGCTCTTCCTCGCCGATCTGCAGAAGAATATAGGTGTGGAAAGCTTCTCCCAGCAGGCGGAACTCCCTTTTTTCTGCACAAACATTTCTTTCTCCTAAAGAGGAAGACTCTTCCTCCCTTTGTCCGACAGGAGGCGGAAGGAACGAGGGAATGGTTTCCATTTGCGTTTCCGGCTTCTCCTTTTCGGACAGCCGGCTTCCCCCCTGATAAACCGGGCGCTCCGGTTCCTCTAAAAAAGCGGGCTTCTGCCGGGAATCCGGCTGCAAAAAAGCGGGCATTTCTGTAAGTCCCGGCTGCTTTTTGGCCGGCACAGCCGGTGCCGAATGTGCCGCTGCCTGTCCTGCGGCAATGGGCTGCGGCTGCCGGGACACCGCCGGTTCCCCTGCGATTGGCCGTCCGCCCGGAGCGGCCTGCAGTTTTTCCCCCAGATCCAGCACCGTCTGCGTTCCTGTCAGCGGCACATTCTGCCGGGACAGCCCCGGTCCACCGGGCAGCTGCATGGTACGGGGGGCATCCTTCTGCAGCAGGGCGCTTTTTACCCCGTGGTACACCCCGTCATATACGGGCCGTTCGTTTACAAAGCGAACCTCCAGCTTGGCCGGGTGCACATTTACATCCACCGCATGGGTGTTCATGGTGATGTACAGAATACAGGCGGGATACCGCCCGACCATAATGGATCCCTTGCACGCTTCTTCCAGTGCGGCCATCGCCGTCCGGGAGCGCACATACCGACCATTGAGAAAGAAGTGCTGCATACTGCGCGACCCTCGCGAGGCAGCCGGAGCGGAAACAAACCCCTCCACTTTTACATGGGAGAACTCATATTCCACCGGCAACAGCTGCGAGGTGAATTCCCGACCGTACACCGCATAAACGGCTGAGCGGATTTTCCCATCCCCGGGTGTGTGCAGGGTCTCCTTCCCGTCCCGGATAAACCGAAAGGAAATTTCGGGGTGGGACAGAGCCAGGCGGTCCATCATGGCGGCCACTGCGTTGGCCTCGGACACGTCTTTTTTCAAAAACTTCATACGGGCCGGGGTATTGTAAAACAGATCGCGCACCAGAATCGTGGTTCCGCGCGGACAGCCGACTGCCGCTGTTTCCCCCGGTTCTCCGCCGTTCATCTCAAACCGGGTTCCCTCCAGATCCTCGGCCCGGCGGGTCAGCACTTCCACATGGGCAACGGCCCCAATGGAGGCCAATGCTTCTCCCCGAAACCCCAGGGTGCCGATTCCGTCCAGATCCTCCCGGCTGCGCACTTTGGAGGTCGCATGGCGAACAAAAGCCACCGGCACGTCCTCGCGGTCCATGCCGCTGCCGTCATCGGTCACGCGCATAAACGTAATGCCGCCCCGGCGGATCTCCACCGTAATGGTACTGGCCCCGGCATCCACCGCGTTTTCGGTCAGTTCCTTAATCACCGAGGCCGGCCGGTCCACCACCTCACCGGCGGCAATCAGCTCGGCGGTCTGCTTATCCAGCACATGAATCTTTCCCATGGTTCCTCCTTTCCCGTTTACAGACGGATTTCATACAGGGCATCCACCAGCCCCAGCGAGGGAATTTCGGCAATGCCCGCATAGGAAAACCCCATTTTCTCGTACACGGCGCGCAGTTTGGGCTGGGCTGCCCGGCAGGCCAACCGCAGAAAGCACTTGCCCTCCTGACGTGCCTTTTCCGCGCAGAACCGCAAAAGCGCCTGGGCCGCTCCTTTTCCGGCGTATTCCTCCCGGCAGGCGAGCTTATGCACATACAAAGCGGGCTCCTCTTCATAGCCCCGCCAGAACAGCGGATCGGTCTCGGTTATGTAGCAGACCGCCGCCGCTTTTCCCCGATGCAGTGCCATATAGCCGGAAGGATCCCCGGCAAAGACGATCTCCGGCTGCAGTAGTTCCTCTTTCCACTGGCGGATTCCCTTTTTCTCCATGCGGAGGTTGGCGTTTTGAAGCACACGGCTGTATTCCCGCCGGTCCTCCTGCGTCAATACGGGGACAATGGTATAGGTATAGAAATGCGTTTCCCTCATTTTTTCTTGCCGGCGGAATACGTGCCCTGGGCCTTGGCGCGGATTTCTGCCCGATGGGCCTTCTCCTTTTCCGCACGGCGGGCAGCACTGGCGGCGCTCATCCGCGGGATCGCTACCCCGAGTAAAGAGGAAACCAGCATAAAAATCAGACCGGACACCTGCATAATCAGGGCCTCGGTAAATCCCACATCCAGAATATCCGACTGGAAAGCCGTGCCGATAAAGTAGGTAATCAGCGACAGCCCCGCAGAGAACTGCTGGCAGAAAATTGCAATCGCCCCGTTCCGCGCCTGCTCCGGAATCAGGCCAAACTGCCAGATGAACAGAAGCAGGGACAGGATGCCGAGCCAATTCTGCACAAGCCAGCCCCAAATGGGATGGGGCAGCTTGGATACAATGTTTTTGCCGATGAAAAACCACAGCAACAGCTGAACAACCGGAACAATTACGAACAGCAGCTGCAGCAGGACCATTGTGCCCGGCAGATACCGGGGTACCAGGTTGTATGTCAGACCGATCAGTATTGGGATCAGCCCGGCGCAAGCCGTTTTAATCCATCCGTTCGTGCTCGAAGGGGTAAAGTGTCGGGAAACAAAGCTCATAATTCTTCTCCTTACCGGGCCAGGCGGCTCAATTCATACAAAAGATTCATACATTCGATCGGAGTCAATGCGTTAACATCCATATTTTTCAGCCGACGGAGGATCTCCCCCTCGGCTGGAGAGGACAAAATCAGCTGCTCCTGCCCAGGATCCGGCGGCAGATCCTTTTTATGGCTGTCGGGAACGGCCGGAGCGGCGGATTCCAGCTTTTTCAAAATCTGACGGGCACGGCGCACCACCTTGTCCGGTACTCCGGCCAGGCGGGCTACCTCGATGCCAAAGCTGTCATCAGCCCCACCGGGAACAATCCGGCGCAGGAAGGTAATGTCCTCACCGTGCTTTCGCACCGCGATGTTGTAATTCTTCACGCCCTTTATTTTCTCCTCCATCACGGTCAGTTCGTGATAGTGCGTGGCAAACATGGTTTTGGCGCCCAGAGTTTTGGGATCAGCCGCATACTCCAGTACGGCTTGGGCGATGCTCATACCGTCAAACGTGGAGGTCCCCCGGCCAATTTCATCCAAAATCAGCAAACTGTGGCAGGTGGCATGGCGCAGAATCTCCGCTACTTCCGTCATTTCCACCATAAAGGTGGACTGTCCGGCTGCCAGGTCGTCCGAAGCCCCCACCCGGGTGAAGATACTGTCCACAATGCCAATCTGCGCGTAGGAAGCCGGTACAAAAGAGCCGATCTGCGCCATCAGAACAATCAGCGCGGTCTGACGCATATAGGTCGATTTCCCCGCCATATTGGGGCCGGTGATAATGGCCACCCGGTTATCCCCCTCGTCCAGCGTGACATCGTTGGGGACAAAGGGCGCCCCTTCCAGCAGACACTCGACCACCGGATGACGGCTGTCCCGCAGAATCAGCTTGCCGGACAAATCCACCTGGGGCCGCGCATAATTGTGCCGGACGGCCGTTCTGGCCAAAGAGGCCAGAACATCCAGCTGGGCCACCGCATGAGCCGTGCGCTGGACCCGGTTCATCTCATCCGATACGCGCCGCCGCACCTCGTCGAACAGGCGGCCCTCCAGCATTACCGACCGCTCGCCGGCGCCCAGAATCCGGCTCTCCAGCTGCTTGAGCTCCTCGGTAACAAACCGTTCCCCGTTTGTCAGGGTCTGGCGGCGGATGTAATCCGCCGGTACCATGTTCTTAAAGGAATTGGATACCTCGATGTAATACCCGAAAACCCGGTTATATCCGATTTTCAGCTTGGGGATTCCGGTACGTTCCCGCTCGCGCTTCTCCACATCGGCCAGCAGCTCTTTGCCGCCGTTCATATCGCCGCGCAGGGCATCCAGTTCTTCGCTGTATCCTTTGCGGATAATCCCGCCCTCCCGGATGGAAAAAGGAGGATCCTCCTCAATCGCCCGGTCGATCAGATCGGTTATATCCAAAAGCTCATCCAGGTCCTCCCGCAGCTTCTGCAAAAGCGCCGCCTGACAGGGGGCCAAGCTCTGCTTCAGCGCCGGAATTTTCAGAAGGGCCGACCACAGCGACCGCAGCTCGCGCCCGTTGGCGCTGCCGTACACGATGCGCGTGAGAATCCGCTCCAGATCATAAATTCCATTGAGCCCATCCTGCAGGGTGTCCAGCAGCTCGGCATTCTGCACCAGTTCCTCCACCGCGTTCTGCCGGCGGGTAATTCCCCCGGGGGAGAGCAGCGGCTGCTCGATCCAGGTGCGCAACAGCCGTTTTCCCATGGCGGTGCAGGTGTGGTCCAACACCCACAGAAGGGATCCTTTTTTCTCTTTGGTGCGCATGGTCTCGCACAATTCCAGATTGTACCGGGTGTTGCCGTCCAGCTGCATATACTGGGCGTCCTCGAACAAAGAGAGGGTATTCATCCGCTCCAGTCCGACGCGCTGGGTCTTCTGCAGGTACAGCAGCATCACACCGGCCGCCCGGCAGATCGTGCGGACGGGCAGGTCGCCGTCCTCCATCTGAAACTGTTGCTTTACCCGCATCAGGCAGCTCTCCTCAGGCTCCTCCTCCCCCTGCTCAATGGCGGCGTGGAACTTATCCCGGCAGATTTTGCACAGCTCCTCCCGGCGGGAGAATTGCCCGCTGAGCAGGATCTCACTGGGGGAAAATCGCCCCAGCTCATTGACGATGGCCAGAAGAAGATCCTCTCCCCGCAGCTCGATGGCTCTCGCTTCTCCCGTTGAGATATCAGCAAAGCAGCAGCCTGCCGCCTGCTCCTGCAGATACAAACTGCACAGATAATTGTTGCGCCCTTCCTCCAGCATACTGTTTTCCAGTACCGTGCCGGGGGTGACCACACGGATGATATCACGCTTGACCAGCCCCTTGGCAAGGGCGGGATCCTCCAATTGCTCGCAGATCGCCACTTTATACCCGCGGCTGACCAGGCGGGCCAGATAGCTCTCGTAGCTGTGGAACGGAACGCCGCACATGGGCGCC
>JALENG010000074.1 GCA_022767925.1 Clostridia bacterium | reverse complement strand
GGTAATCCCGGCGGCCAGGAAAAAGAAAGCCCGGGTTCCCATCATGTCGATCAGGATTCCGCCCGCCAGGCTGCCGCCGATATAGGCCAGTCCCGATACGGAACCATACATCGTCTGAGCAGTCGCTTTCAGTTCCACCGGCGCCAGCGTGTAAATATAATTGGTAGCGGTCCCGATATCCACCCCGCCGGCCAGACCATAGATGGTAGAAGCGGCCATCAGCGCCAGGAAATTATGGGAGAACCCATACCCCACGCACATCAGTCCCATCAGCGTGGCAGCCGCCAGCTGCAGCTGCGGCAGCGAAAAACGCCGGCGGAAACGGATCATCATATACAGCATGGGAATCTCCAGAAGGGCCTTATATCCCATCAGGGTACCGATCTGGCTGGTATCCACCTGAATTTCGGTCATTAAGTAGGGCAGGAAATTCACCGCCGTACCCACGGGTACGTTCACCGCAATGTGGAAAATGATGAAGGTCACAAAATAGTAATTGCGGAACAGCCGCCCGAAGTGCATCTCCCGAAGCTTATAGTGCTTTCGGCCCTGGGCCCCGCTGCCCTCTTCCTCATCCTTGATGATCACACACAGCAGAAGCAACGGGATCAGTGTAACTCCATAGAGATAGAAAGTCCACTCCATTCCGATATAGGGGGTAATCAGACTGAGGATCATGGACATAATCGCATAGCTGATGGAACCCCAAAGCCGGATGGCCCCATAATTCAAATGCTGAACATTGGCGCTGCCCACCACCCAGCTGTCTTTGAGCATGCTGATCGGATTGCGGAAGAAATTGCTGAAGGGGATGAAGAACATGGAAAAGCTGGTGCCCGCAATGACCCAATTCCCCACCAGAGGGATACAAACCCAGGTAATTCCGCCGATGATGATGCACACCGTCAGGCATGTGCGGATGGACCGGATTTTATCGCTGAGCATCCCCCAAAACGGGCTGGCGACCACGGCAACAGCGGAATTGGCTGCCGTAATAATTCCCACCTGGGTCGAGGACATTCCCTGACCCTGCAAATAACTCGTCAAAAAACCGGCACAGGCTGTGGCAAACCAGAAGGTAAATTCCACACCGGAAAAATGCCAGTAACGAACCGGCACTGCCGCAAATTTGTAGCGAATGGAACGGGTAAATCTTCGCAGCATACAAACCACACTTTCTTTATAAACCAACTTTATCATAAGGATTGTAGCATATTCTCCCGAAAAAGCAAGAGAAAACCTTCTTTCCGGCAGGAAATTTTTCACTAGGGGCAGGAATTCGTTGTTATTCGTACTTTTTATGAAAAGCAAAGAAAAATCATTCATCACTTTTTACGAAAAGGCTTTCTTTTTCTCCGGGGATATGCTACTATATTCCCGAAACCGGCCCATTGACCGGACCATATGGACGTACATTTAGAAAGGAAGACAACAATGAGCCAAAAACCCATCTTGCTGAAAGATGTCACCATCGAGGATGGTTTCTTCTCTCATTATGCGGATCTGGTCCGCAGCGAAGTGATCCCCTATCAGTGGGAGGCACTGAATGACCGCGTTCCCGGTGCGGAAAAAAGCGGCTGCATTCATAATTTTCAAATTGCCGCAGGAGAAAAAGAAGGGGACTTTATCGGTTTTGTTTTTCAGGACAGTGACATCTCTAAATGGCTGGAGGCCGTCGCCTATTCCCTGACGAAAAAGCCGGACGAAAAACTGGAAGCACTGGCCGACGAAGTGATCGACCTGATTGGCCGGGCGCAGAAAGAGGACGGCTATCTGGACACCTACTTCATGATCAAGGAACCGGAAAACCGTTTCCGCAATTTCCGGGACTGCCACGAGCTGTACTGCTGCGGACATATGACCGAAGCTGCCGTTGCCTATTACCGAGCCACCGGCAAAGATAAGCTGATGCGCATTATGCAGCGCTTTATCGACTGCATCAGCCGTAACGTGGGCCCTGAGGAGGGAAAGCTGCATGCATACCCCGGTCACGAGGAACTGGAACTGGCTCTGATCAAATTGGCCGATGCCACTGGCGAGCAGAAATACGTGGATTTGGCTGCTTACTTTATCAACGAGCGCGGCCAGGATCCCCACTTCTTCCTGGAAGAGCTGAAAACCCGCGGGGATACCTTCCGTTTTGAGGGAAATGATCTTCAGCCCGAGGCTTATTTCCAGTCCCATCTGCCTGTGCGCGAACAGAAAGACGCCGTGGGCCATGCGGTGCGCGCCGTATACCTGTACACGGGCATGGCCGACGTGGCCGCCCGCACCCAGGACGAGGAGCTGAAGGAGGCCTGCCGCACCCTGTTCCGTTCTATCCGGGACAAACGCATGTATATCACCGGCGGGATCGGCTCGACGGTGGACGGCGAGGCCTTTACCTTCGACTATGACCTGCCCAATGATACGGTTTATGCGGAATCCTGCGCTTCGGTGGGCCTGATCTTTTTCTGCCGCCGGATGCTGGAGATGGACGGCGACGCCCAGTATGCTGAGGTGATGGAACGCGCCCTGTATAACAATGTGATCGCCGGCATGGCCATGGACGGAAAATCCTTCTTCTACGTCAATCCACTGGAGGTATTCCCCGAGGCGGATCACAAGGATCCGCATAAATCCCATATCAAGACCGTTCGCCAGAAGTGGTTTGCCTGTGCCTGCTGCCCACCCAATATCGCGCGGCTGCTCGCTTCGCTTCCGGAATACATCTATCAGACCGATGAAACCGGCCTGACGGTCAACCTGTTCATCGGCTCCTCGGCTGCTTACCGAAACGGAACGGTCGTTCAGCGCAGTGGCGTCCCCAATGACGGAAAAACCACCTTTACCTTCCATCTTCCTGAGGAGGAGTCCTTCGTTCTGCGGGTTCGCAAACCCGGATGGTCCAGGAACTGCACCATCACAGTCAACGGCAAAACGGTGGAAGCCCCGGTGGAAAAAGGATACTTCTGCCTGAACCGCACCTTCCGGGAGGGAGACTGCGTGTGCTTTGCCATGGATATGCCGGTGCGCCGGATCTATGCCAACGCCAATGTGCGGGAGGACATCGGCAAAGTGGCCATTATGCGCGGGCCGATGGTCTACTGCCTGGAAGAGCATGATAACGGAGCCAGCCTACCTCTTCTCTTCCTGCCCCGCAGTGCGGCTTTTAAGGAAAAAGCCGGGGAGGGTCTGTTTGAGAACCTCACCCTGCTGATGGCAGATGGCCTGCGCCTACAGCCCACCGGAAGCGAAGAGCTGTACAGTGAAACCCCCTGTACCCAGGTGGTTCCCCAGAAGCTGACCTTCATCCCCTATTTCAGCTGGGCAAACCGCGGTGAAAACGAGATGCTCGTCTGGGTGCGGGAAGCACCCCTCGCCTGATCCTTCAAAAAACGGCCGGACAGTTCCTCTGTCCGGCCGTTTTTCTATGTCAGAGAGCAGAAATTTTTCTTTTCCCTCAATTCTGATGGTAATCGCGCAGGAACTCCGCCAGACGGCCGCACGCCGTTTTCAGGACTTCGATCTCCGGCAGATACACCACACGGAAATGGTCAGGGGTCTCCCAATGGAACCCGGCGCCGTGGGTGATCAGGATATGCTTTTTCCGCAGGAAGTCCAAAGCAAAGCGCTCGTCATCCACCAATCCGAATTTTTTCCGATCCAACCGCGGAAAAATATAGAAAGCCGCCTCGGGCTTTACGGCGGTCACGCCGGGAATGTCATTGAGCGCGCGGGTAATATACTCGCGCTGTTCATAAATCCGCCCGCCGGGAACCAACAGTTCCTTGGTGGTATTCAGATTGGCAAGAGCGGTGGGAATGACCGACTGAGCCGGTACATTGGAGCACAGCCGCATGGAGGAGAGAAGGTTCAGCCCCTCCATATATCCCTTCGCGCCGTCTTTGTTCCCACTTACACACATCCAACCGCAGCGATAACCGGCGATCAGGTGGGATTTGGAAAGGCCGTTGTACGTCACGCACAGAAGATCCGGGGCCAGCGAAGCAATAGACGTATGAGTTTTTCCGTCCATCACCAGGCGGTCATAAATCTCGTCAGCAAACAGGATCAGCTCGTGTTCCCGGGCCAGCTGCACGATCTGCTCCAGCAGCTCTTTCGGATACAGCGCACCGGTGGGATTGTTTGGGTTAATCACCACAATTCCCTTGGTCTTCGGCGTAATTTTGCGGCGCATATCCTCGATATCCGGATACCAGTTGGACTGCTCGTCGCAAATATAGTGGACCGCCGTTCCCCCGGCCAGCGTGACCGAGGCCGTCCACAACGGATAATCCGGGGCCGGAACCAGCATCTCATCCCCGCTATTGAGCAGAGCCTGCATGGACAGGGTGATCAGTTCGCTGACGCCGTTTCCCGTATAAATATCCCGGATATCCAGGTTGGGAATCCCCTTACTGGCTTCATAATGCAGGATAGCGTGCCGCGCCGCCGGAAGGCCCTTGGAATCGGAATACCCCTCCGTCTCGGTCAGCTGGCCGGAAATGGCATCCAGAACCGGCTGCGGAGCCCGAAAACCAAAGGGCGCCGGATTCCCGATATTCAGCTTCAGGATCTCCTCCCCCATCTCCGCCATCCGGTTGGCCTCTTCCATCACCGGGCCGCGGATATCATAGCAAATATGATCCAGTTTTGAAGATTTAGAAAGTGTTCTCATCCCTGTTTCTCCCTTTCGTATTCTCCCATTCCCAACGTGCCGGCCGCGGTGAAAACAAAACCGCCCTGTAAATGACTCAACTGTCATTTACAGGGCGGACAAAATCCGTGTTACCACCTGTGATTCAAAGCAAACCGGCTCGCAGGGCCCATCCGCTTCGCACTCTGCCAGTACCATCGAGATACTGTTCCCCAATAACGGGAGGACCCGTTGACGCCTACTCAGCCTTTCGCCTTTGGGGCCAAAGCTCGGGGACTGCTTCCTCCGCCGCCGATGGAAGGATTTACACCAAACGCCTTCTCTCTTGGCATACGGTACAGCGGGCTACTCTTTCCCGTCATCGCTTTTTGCTTTCTTTTTTTCAGAATAGCATAAACCAAAGGGAAAGTCAACCCGCAAATTTTCAAAACATTCCCCCTCCGTTCCGGCAGTTTTCCACCCGGCCCCGCGCTCTTTCTTCCCAGCAGGATAGAGCGGAAATACGCCGAAAACCTCTCTGGGGCTCTTTCCTCCCGCCGAAACCTTACAGTCGGGAGAGATACTCCTCATACGGTTTGCGTACAACCGCTTCCCGGTGATCCCGAAACCAGGCATAGGACTCCTGCAACCCCTGCAGGAGCGGCTTTGTTTCAGGCATCAGTGCCGTCTGTCGGGTGACATCCAGGGTGTACTCGTAATCATAAAAACAGAAATAACTTCTCTGCGGATGTTCCGGCCCCATGTGGATGGTTTTCAGCGGAGCGCCCACTACCTTATAGCACAGCTGTACCCATCGGAGAACCGATACCGTCTCTGGATTTCCCACGTTGAAAATCCGGTTTTCCGGCCGCTTTTCCAGCAGAATCTGCATAAACCGGCACAAATCCTCGACATGGAAAAACTGCAGCTTCATCTTCCCCTCTCCCGGCAGGGCGAAGGGGCGTTTCTGCTCCGCGCACTCAAACACAAAGGGCTCGCGGTAGAGATTCTGCATCGGGCCGTACAGATAGGGAGGGCGCAGGATATACGCCCCGGGCACGCGCCGGGTAAGAACCTCCTCGGCTGCCAGTTTATTTACCCCATAGGCCTTCCAGATGGAGTTCGGGCCGCCGGGCTGTTCCTCGGTGAACGGCTGGGGCAGGGTCTCCGGGTAAACCGCACTGGAACTGACCAAAATGTAGGCGCCAAAATCTCCCAGCGCGTCCAGCAGATGTTCCACATCCGCGCCGGTATAGGAGGTGATATCCAGCACCGCATCAAAGTTATACTTTTTCAGTACCGTCCCCAAATTCCCGCGGTCCCCCTGAATCAGGGTAACACCATGCGACTGGGGCCGGCTGCCGCGGTTCAGGACAAAAATCTGATCGCCCCGCTTTGCAAAATATTCAGCCACATACCGGCTGACAAAAACCGTACCGCCTGTCACCAGGATTTTTCCCATATTCCTCTCCCCCTGTCTCTTTTTCTCTCCGGTTTTCTCTCTGCCGGAACCAGAAGGAATCAGAAAAGCGATACCCGGTCTTTCTGCCAAGTATCGCTTTTTTCAATCGCTATTCGGATTGTCCGCTATTTTTACAGGGTGCCAAAAATACGGTCGCCCGCATCCCCCAAACCGGGAACAATATAGCCGTGCTCATTCAGATGGTCGTCCACCGCCGCACAGATGACCGGAATCTCCGGATGTGCCTGGGTGAACGCCTGAATCCCCTCGGGAGCAGCAATAATGCAGACAAACTTGATGGACTTCGGGTGGCTCTTCTTCAGAATGGTCACCGCGTCAATCGCCGAACCGCCGGTCGCCAGCATGGGATCCAGCAGGATGACATCGCGCTCTTCAATATCCAGCGGCAGCTTGCTGTAATATTCCACCGGAGCCAGCGTCTCCGGATCCCGGTACAGGCCGATGTGCCCCACCTTGGCAGCGGGCACCAGCGTGAGAACTCCATCCACCATGCCCAGCCCCGCGCGCAGAATCGGGACAAACGCCAGCTTCCGCCCGGCAATAATCTGGGTGGTAGCCGGTCCCACCGGGGTTTCGATGTGGGTATCCATCAGGGGCAGATCACGGGTTGCCTCGTAGCACTCCAGCGTGGCAATCTCGCTGACCAGCTGACGGAACTCCTTGGATCCGGTGTTCTTATCGCGCAAATACGTCAGCTTGTGCTTGATGAGCGGATGATCCATAACGAAAACATTTTCACTGTACTGCATGAAGAATTCCTCCCTTATTTCAAATCCTCGCCATTTTCCAGGGCCGTAATCTGACCCACCCGGCGGGCATGACGGCCGCCGTCGAACGGAGTATGCAGGAAAATATCCGCGAGTTTTACCGCCATCGCTTCGTCAATGACCCGGCCGCCCATGGCCAGCACATTGGCGTCATTGTGACGACGGGTCATCTCCGCACAAAATTCATTGGTACACACGGCCGCCCGGATTCCCTTGACCTTATTGGCGGCCATGGAGATTCCGATGCCCGTCCCACAGCAGAGGATTCCCTTTTCGCACTCACCGGATACAATGCTGTGCGCAACCCGCGCCGCATAGATGGCATAATCCACCGATTCCTCCGAATTTGTGCCGAAATCCTTATACGGAATTCCCTCCCGCTGCAAATACGCTTTTACCGCTTCTTTAATGGCATAACCGCCATGATCAGCGCCCAATGCGATCATTTTGCACCCTCCTGTCGTTTTTTCAGCTCCCGCTGTGCCTGCGGAAGACGCAGATACACCGGCAGCAGCTTGTCTCCATTCACGGTCTTTTCCTCATTATACGCTTTTATCGCCGCTCTGGCAACCCCGCTGGCCCGCTGCATACACAGAGTTTCCGGGGCCATTTTCAAAAGAATCCCCGCATCTGAAAGCCCGGAGAGCTCCGGGGCCTGCCGGCACAGGAGAGCTCCGTCCCCCATCAAGATATAGGTACCTTCTCCCCTTTTCAAAAGATCCTCTCGCAGCTCGTCCAGCGTCAGCGCCCGGTCCTCGCACAGGCGAATGACCTTGCCGTTTTTGATCTCGAACAGCGCATTATACACCTGGCGGCAGCGGGCATCCATCACCGCACAGATCCGGCCGTCCTGATGGGAAAAGTTCTCAGCCATGGCCTGCAGAACCGAAACCCCGCAGCAGGGCTTGTGATCCGGAAAGGCCAGCCCTTTGATGCAGGAGATGCCAATCCGCACACCGGTAAAGGAACCGGGGCCGGCGGATACCGCCAGCAAATCCACATCCCGCATTTGCCATCCGGCGCACTGCATGGCAAACTGCACCATGGGCATCAATGTCTGGCTGTGGGTCTGCCGGGTATTCTGATAGCAGTCGGCCACAATTTTTTCCCCATCCATCAAACACACCGAGGCCGCCACGGCGGTGGAATCCAATGCCAAAATCCGCATATGCTCTTTACTCCTTCCAGCCCGGCGGCAGCGTGTCCGCCTGTGCGGTAATGACGCGGTCCTCCTCGTGCTCACCCGGCTCGATGTGAATCCGGATGGTGCCCTGCGGCAGGGCTGCGTCGATATTCTCGCTCCATTCAATGGCCAGCACCGCACCGCTGTCCAAATAATCAAAAAATCCGGTGGAATCCAGATCTTCCCAGCCCTCTACCCGGTACATATCGAAATGACACAGGGGAATGGCCCCGCGGTACTCGTGCACCAAGGCAAAGGTGGGGCTGGATACGCTGTCGCGAATTCCCAACCCCTTTGCCAGGCCGCGGGTAAAGGCGGTTTTCCCCATTCCCATCCCGCCGGTATAGGCCAGCACTTCCCCGCCCCGCAGGGAGTGCGCCAACCGCTCAGCCAGCGCCTCAGTCTGGGCGGCGCTGGCCGTATGAAACACCTGTTTTTCCATGAAAATCCTCAGAACAGGCCCGAAATGACCCCGTCGGCATCACAGTCGATCTTCTGGGCAGCGGGCGCCTTCGGCAGGCCGGGCATGGTCATGATATCCCCGGCATAGGCCACCACAAACCCCGCCCCGTTGGAGAGACGCAGGTCGCGGATGGTAATCGTAAAGCCGCTGGGACGGCCCAGCAGATTGGCGTTATCCGAGAGAGAGTACTGCGTTTTGGCGATACACACCGGCATGCTGTCCCCGCCCAGGGCGCGGATATCCGAGAGCGCTTTTTTCGCCTTTTTCTCGAAGACAACCCCATCGGCACCGTAGATCTCTTTAGCAATGGTCCCGATTTTTTCCTCGATGGTGCCCTCCAGGGAATAGAGGGGATGGAAATTGCTCTCTTTCTCGCAGGCATCGACCACTTTGCGTGCCAGATCCATGCCGCCCTCGCCGCCTTTTCCGAACACCTCGGAAAGGGCAAAGTCGGCGCCGCGGCTGCGGCAGTAGCTCTCGATAAACGCCAGTTCTTCCTCGTCGTCTGTCAGGAACTTGTTAATGGCCACCACCACCGGCACGCCATACTTTCTCATATTGTCGATATGGGCGCCCAGGTTGACAATTCCCTTCTCCAGCGCCTCGCGATTGGGCTTGCCCGTATCGGCCTTCGCCACACCGCCGTTATACTTCAGCGCACGGGCCGTGGCCACAATCACAATGCAGGACGGCGTGAGCCCCGCCATACGGCACTTGATATCCAAAAACTTCTCCGCACCCAGATCGGAACCGAATCCGGCCTCGGTAATGCAGTAATCCCCCAGCTTTAAGGCCAGGCGCGTGGCGCGCACACTGTTGCAGCCGTGGGCGATGTTGGCAAAGGGCCCGCCGTGCATGATCGCAGGGGTCCCCTCCAGCGTCTGCACCAGGTTGGGATTGATGGCGTCCTTCAGCAGGGCCGCCATGGCGCCGTCGGCGCCCAGATCACGGGCATAGACCGGCTGACCGGAATAGGTATATGCCACCAGAATATCGCCCAGACGCTTTTTCAGGTCCTCGCGATCCTTGGCCAGGCACAGAATGGCCATAACCTCGCTGGCGACGGTGATGATAAATCCATCTTCGCGCGGAACGCCGTTGATTTTCCCGCCCAGACCGATCACGATCTCCCGCAGGGCGCGGTCGTTCATATCCATGCATCTCTTGATCAGAATGCGGCGCTGGTCGATCCCCAGCGCATTTCCCTGATGCATGTGGTTATCCAGCATGGCGCACAGCAGATTGTTCGCCGACGTAATGGCATGCATGTCCCCGGTAAAATGCAGATTGATGTCCTCCATGGGCAGAACCTGGGCATAGCCGCCGCCGGCCGCGCCGCCTTTTACGCCGAATACCGGCCCCAGCGAGGGTTCCCGCAGGGCAATAACCGCCTTTTTCCCGATTTTGGCCATAGCTTCTCCCAAACCGGCGGTTGTGGTCGTCTTTCCCTCACCGGCCGGGGTGGGGTTGATCGCCGTCACGAGGATCAGCTTTCCGTCCTTTTCCCCCTTCAGGCGGGTAAACAGCTTTTCATTCAGCTTTGCCTTATAGCGGCCATAGGGTTCCAGCTCTTCCTCCTGAATGCCAAGACCCTGTGCAATCTCTGCAATGGGCTTTAAGGAAGCAGCCTGTGCAATTTCAATATCCGTCAACAAAATTGATCACCTCATGCATCCAATTTTGATTTATTATACCATACCTTTTTCGCAAGAAGAAAGGTATATCCCCTTTTTTTCCCAAATTCTCACTATTTGCCATGTTTTTGCAAAACCTTTGCGGGGTTTTTGGGCGGGTTTTCGTTGCTGCTGTCCGCCGGATGTGGTATACTAAATACCATTGAGCAACTTTTTGTATGTTTCCCATAGCGAGGTGAATGTATGTCCCGATTTCTGAACCGCGTATGGCTGTATCTGCGCCACGTGGACTATCTTTTGTTTGCGCTGGTCGCTGCCGTGTCCGTATACAGTCTTGTTCTGCTGAAAAGTGTCTCTCGGGCAACCACTGCCAATTATTTTACCACCCAGCTGTTCGCCATTGCCCTCGGCTTTGTGGGCGCCTGGTTTTTAACCCTGATTGACTACCACACCCTGGGCAATTTCTGGTATCTGGTCGCCGGATTCAGTATTTTTCTGATGCTGTACACCATGGTTTTCGGCATCTCGATTGTCAACGAGGGCGGCGTAAATGCCAAAGCCTGGATCAGCATCGGCGGAAAAACCTTTCAGTCCTCCGAGCTGGTCAAAATTGCCTTTATGCTCACTTTCTCCAAGCACTTGGATGTCCTCTGTTCCCGCGGGATGCAGGACCGCTTTTCCATGGTCCTTCTGCTTTTTGTTCATGCCCTGATTCCCATGGGGCTGTGCCATCTGCAGGGGGATGATGGGGCGGCCGTCATCTTTTTCTTCATGTTCCTGTGCATGAGCTGGGCAGCCGGTATCCGTAAGCGGTATTTTCTGTGGCTGTTCCTCGCAGCGGTGGTAGCGATCCCGATTTTGTGGCAGTTTGTGCTGAGCGATTACCAGAAAGCCCGCTTTACCGCTGTCTACAATCTGGATGATCCGGTCGTCTCGCGGGGGGATGGGTACCAGCAGTACCAGGCGCGTATTTCCATTGGCTCCGGCCAGTTTGGGGGCCGCGGTCTTTTCCAGGGGCCCCGGGTGGAGAATAACAGCGTGACCTTCCAGCAGAGCGACTTTATCTTCTCGGTTGCGGGAGAAGAGCTGGGGTTTGTGGGCTGCCTGCTCATTCTGGCACTGCTCTTCTTCCTGATGGTACGGGTTCTGCACACCTCTTTGAAGAGCAAGGATATACTGGGGCGCTGCATCTGCGCCGGCTTTTTCGGGTTGATTGCCTCGCAGACGGTTTTCAACATCGGTATGTGCCTGGCGCTGCTGCCGGTCATGGGCGTTACCCTTCCCTTCTTCAGCGGCGGCGGTTCCTCCGCCATGTGTCTGTATCTGGGCTACGGACTGGTGCAGAACGTTTTCCGCCATCATAAGGATGTCTCCGGCCTGAACCTGCGCCGTCTGTAAAAAATCACCTCTGATAAAACCGGTCCTCTGCCGCTGCCAATGCGGCAGAGGATTTTTTGTGCCCTTGGACGCAGCAATTGGGCTTGCCGCTTTTCCCCCTTCACGGTATAATGAGAGAAATTTTATGAAAACGAGGTAAAACGGCGTGATTTCTTCTTCCCCCTGCCGGCCGGAGCGGTCGGCCCTGTTGATCATTGATATGCAGAACGGTTTTCTCAGCCCGATGTCGGCCCAGTGCATTCAAATGGCGGCCGCCACCCTTCCTGATTGTTCTGCCGCCGCCAAAAAGGCACGGCAAAGCGGTATCCCCGTTTTTTTCATCAAGCGGCAGTACCGGTCAAATGGGAGCGATGTGGAGTTTGCCCGCTATTCCTCCTGGAAAGAAGGGGGGTCTGCCATGACCCCCGGCAGCCATGGACCGATCTCCGAGGAGTTTCCCCCGGAACTGCAGCCGCAGGAGGGGGACTATATTCTGGTAAAGCCCCGCTTTTCTGCCTTCTTTGCGACACCGCTGGACCTGATTCTGCGGCGGCTGGGAATTGATACGGTTCTGCTTACCGGTACCACCACCCCCAACTGCATCCGCACCACCTGTTACGATGCGCTTTCCCTCGACTACAATACCGTCATTCTTCCCGAGTGCTGCTCCTCCCAGACCAAAGACATTCAGTGCGCCAACCTGCGGGATATGGAGGCGGCCGGCGCCGTGCTGCTGCCTCTCTCCGATTTTCTGCAGAATGGGCTGCGGGATGTTCCCGACCGGGTTTATCAGGTTCGGCAGGAAATTTCCCAGGGAAAAATGCTCTGATTTTCCCTTTTCCCGATCCTATCAAAGGAGTGTCCCCTTATGAAACACCTTCCCATGATCGACTACCTTCATCACACCAAAGGAAACCCCAAAGCCTGCATGCTCTGCGAGCCATTCTGGGCCATTCCCCATGCGCTGGTAACGCCCTTTGCCTCTCTGTTTTTAAGCCGGAACGGATGCAGTGACACCCAAATCGGCCTGATTTTGTCGGTCAGCATGATTTTTCAGGTGTTCTTCTGCCTGATCGGCGGGATCCTGACCGACAAATGGGGGCGCCGGATTACGGCCTTTGTTTCCGAGCTCGCCGGGTGGTCCATCCCCTGCCTGATCTGGTTTTTCGCTCACGATTTTATCTGGTTTCTTCTGGCCTCTGTCTTCAATGCCATCTGGCAGGTCTCCATTTTGTCGTGGACGGCCCTGCTGGTGGAGGACTGCGAACCGGGCGGGCTGGTGTACGCCTACAGCTGGATTGAAATCAGCGGAAAGCTGGCGGTTTTCCTCTCCCCTATCTCCTACTTTCTGATGGAGGAGTATGAGTTCGATCTGGTGGTCCGCGGGCTGTATCTGTTCGCCTTCGTCTTTATGACATTCAAGGCCATCTTGCTGTACATTCTCTCCCGGGAAACCCGGCAGGGCACCATCCGCCGCAAAGAAACCCGGGGACTCTCCTTCCGGACCATGCTGGCCGGTTACGGCGGAGTGCTGCGCAAAATCCTCGGTTCCCACCGGATGCTGCTGGCCTTTTTCATTCTGTTCTCCTTTCATGTTACCAATACGGTGATGAGCACATTCCTGCCGCTGTATGTGACCGAAAGTCAACCCATCCAGGAGAGCATGCTGTCAGTTTTCTCGTGCATTGAAGCGGGCACTATCCTGGTTTTGATGCTGACGGTACAGGGAAAGCTGGGAAAGCTGCCCTACCGGCCGGTAATGCTGGCGGGATTTGGTCTGTTTCTGTTCTCCAACGGGCTTTTGCTGGCCGGCAGCGGCTGGGGGCTGTGGCTTTTATTCGTCTTCTATTTTTTCTATGCCGTATCCCTGGCAATGATCGCCCCGCGCAAAAGCGCTCTGGCCGCCGAGTTTACCGATCCGAAGGAGCGGGCCCGGGTGACGGCCGTCCTGACCATGGTGACCATCGCCCTTTCCTCGCCGATCAGCTATCTCCTCGGTTTTCTCTCCTTCCTGGACCGGTCGCTTCCCTTCTGGATCAATATACTCATGGCCCTGTTGACGATGGCGGTTCTCTTCTTTTCCCGGGAAATCAAAACCCTGGATAAGAGCCGTTCCTGAAAGGAGAGGTTTCATGCATATTCCCAAAAGTGAGACCAGCCTGCTCTCCATTCTTTCCTTTGAAGAGGCCCGCCTGCAGGCGCAGAGGCGGGAGAATCCGAACTACGACCGGGAATCCTGGCTGTACGTCCCCGACCATTATGAGGAATACCGATACATTCTGGGCACCCGGGGGCAGAATCCCCTGATCTGTATCGGGGTAAACCCCTCGACTGCCGTTCCCGGGGACCTGGACAACACCCTGAAATCCGTACAGCGCATTGCGCAGTTTAACGGCTATGACAGCTTTCTGATGTTCAATGTCTATGCTCAGCGGGCCACCCGCCCCGATGATATGGATACGATACGCAATGAGATGCTGCACCGGGAGAATATGCGGGCCTTTTCCTATCTGCTTTCCCGGTATGCCCCTCCCTTCCGGCCGACCATTTGGGCCGCCTGGGGAGCTGTGATCGAAAAGCGCCCCTACTTATTCTCCTGTGTGCAGGACATGGCCGAAATCGGCCGCCGATATCAGGCCCGGTGGGTGAAGGCCGGGGCCGTTTCCAAAGCGGGGCACCCCCATCATCCACTGTATCTTCGAAAGGATACGCAAGTGGAGGATTTCCCGGTGGAGCTGTATATGGAGCAGCAGCTTCTGCGGGCAAAGGAAAAGGAAACTGGCCGCAAAAGTCCGGCTGCCGTCCATGGATAGGCCAGCAAAACGAAATACGAAAAAATGCCGGCTGTTTAGAGCCGGCGATGACAGATAAAAACGTGTCCCGCTTATCTCGTTTGACAATAAGCGGGACACATTTTTTACTGAATCCATTTCTCGATTTCCTCATAGGAATAGCTTTTTCTTATTACGGTTCCTTCGTCCCAAATTCTCTGAACAAAGCGGCCATTTTCTTCGGCTGTCAGCTGCCCGGCCGGGGAGACCCGCTCGTAAGCTCCCTCCGGCAGAGGGCTGCCATCGATTGTCGGCACGATGCACAGGATCAAATCCTGCCCTATGGATAGAAAGTCCTCTCCGTCCACTGTTTCCTTTAAAACCGTTTTTTCAATTTGCTCCTCGCTCATATCGTGAAAACGAAAACCATCATTATAATATGCGATGTGCTCCTGCAGCGGAATATATCCACCCAGCATAAACACGGAAACCCTGTCATTTTCGGCAAAGGATCCCTTTAGAGAGCCGGTAATCCGGATATCCGCCTTGATCCAGGCGATCCCCTGAAAGCAGGTAAACGTTATATCCGTTACCTCTCCTCTTACTACACTGTCCGAAATGCGCATCTGCTCCTCAAAATCCAGTGGGCAAGCATACTGGGCCTTTGAAGGTACCTCCAGAACCTCCGTGTGGGTATCGGGCGGAGGAAACGCTTTCTCAACGGATACCGTATAATCCCGACCCTCCAGAGAATGGAAAATAGGTGCGTCGGAGGAAACCGGGTCCTGGGAAGAAACCGGCGGCTGCCCAGAGCAACCGGTCAAAATCAGACAAAGGACCATGAAGTGACCAAAGCCTGCAAACAAATTCCCGCGCATTTCTCTCTTCCTCCTCCAAAATCTGGCGCACCCGGCTGTCACTGCGCTTCCAGATACAACACCTGGCAGGACAACGCCTCAAACGCTCTTTCACAATCCTCTTTCCTATAGGGAACATCCGCCCCCACCTGAGGGTCATGCACATAGTAGTATTTTTCGTCCTCGCCTATCAGCACCACACAGTGCTCCGGGGCGATCCAGGTAAATTCGCTCCCGTCAGGGAGAATCCAGGTTTGCCCCTGAAAGGAATCGCGCATTCCGTTGGTCACCCAGATCACCGCCGGGATCCCCTTTTCCAGGGTGAGATCGCATACCTGTGACAGTGAGGAAACCTGCGGCGCCTGCACCGTGAGGGAACAGCCCCGGTCCTGCAGCACTTCCTCCATCGCTTTCTGAATAACCGGCCGATAACAGCCATAGGCATCCCCGTCATAGGGAGAGCCAAGAAAAACCACCGAGGGGTCTCCCCCATAAATCCGGCCATCCGCCCCTTCCTCTGGGACAGAGCCGAGAGGAAGGTATTCATCAATAAAGGATTCAACGGAGATATCCACACCCCGCGCCTGCAGCAGCATCACGGCACTGACACTCTCGCAGCCGGTGGGATATTCCGCCTGTTGATTGATATAAGGCACCTGCCCGGAAAAGCCGCCCCGGGTATCCTGCACAGAATTCACCCCGACTTCTTTCTCTCCTGTCTGCGGAAAATTGGCCGCATCCAAAGCCTCTGCGCCCAGCTCCAAAACAGAAGGCCTGTTCTTCACCGTTTCCAGCAGCCAAAAGCCCAAAACCAACCCTGCAATCAAAAAGAAAAGAACCTTTCCCCGATTTACTTTTTTTCTCCGCCGTTTTCGCATTCCGTTCCGCCTGCCTTCCACAGAAAGCATAAACGAATCGGTCACAAAAAGTCTGCGTAGAAACGGAAAAATTTCGTAAAATTAGCCAAGGAAAAAGCAAATTTTCTTTACCGGGCACCAAATCCCGTAAAACGCTTCTGCGCAGGATCGTAAAACAGCAGAAAATTGCCGTCGGCATAAACCATCAGAATTTCATTTCCCGCAGTCAGAGTGGTATAATCATTCACATACCAGTAGCACATGGCACACAATTGATCATAGGCCACCGGGAACCGCTGCCCCAGAATATTTTGCCCTTCTTCGTCGATTTCCACCGTTCCCAACGCATACAAAAAGCGCTGGAAGGGAATTTCCGACGAAATCCCACGATAGAACATAAAGGCACGAATGGCCGCATAATCCAGCTCTTCCGTTTTTGTCTCTTCCGATATGCTTGCACCACCCTCATTTTGAAGAGGTTTATCCGTCTGATCCTCCTGTTTCACATAGAATTCGGACGAAGACAGGGCTTCCCCACAGGCAATGATCACATCCCGGGACTTTTCG
>JALENG010000073.1 GCA_022767925.1 Clostridia bacterium | reverse complement strand
GTGATACTGCTTCCGTCATTGACACAGATACCGGCGAAGTCATCCCGGCTTATGTGTTCGTTGCGACCCTGCCTTACAGCGGCTACAGCTATGTGGAGGCCTTCTTCTCCATGAATCAGGAGTGCTGGACTGCCGCCCATGTCAACGCCTACCGGTATTTTGGCGGCGTCACAAGGATGATTCAATGTGACAACCTGAAAACCGGCGTGGAAAAGGGTCGTGTCAAGATTAGGACCTGTTGACAAAGTGGCGTATAAACCCTTTCTATGGTAATGCGTACTGAACAAGGCCGCAAGCCTTGAAAGCCATAGCTTTCAAGGCCAAATGGCTTTGTTCAAGTGCAAGGATTTCGGGTAAAACCGCCCGAAATCCTTGCACCTTCCGCTGGAACGCTCCAGCGTTCCAGCGGAAATACGCATTGTAATTATTCAGTAGACATTATCATAGCACAATGCGAGGGGAAAGAAAAGGAGGGCGGGGATTTTCATTGGGTGCGCCCGCCCGGCAGGCGCACCTCCCCGGCGGCCATGAGGAGAAGGAACAGAAACAGGCACGCGCCGGGCCAGACGGAGGCGGAAAAGGCCACCCGGGGGGAGAGGGAGGAAACGGGCAGGGACAGGGGGAACAGCCACAGCCAGATCCGGCAGAAAAGCCCGGAGAGGAGCGCCCCCATGGCCCGCAGGAGGAAGTACACCGAATATCTCATGGGGAAAACCGGGAAGAAGGAGAACACCTGCAGATGCACGCACAGCCCCCCGAAGGAGAGGAAGAAGGCGAGCACCGGAAGGGGGCAGCCCCCCTCGGCGGCGCTGCGGCAGCCGGTGGTGATCTCCAGCAGCAGCGACAGCACCTGGGAATTGCGGCACCCCGGCACGGAGAAGGGCAGGCGGTCCACCCATTCCCACACCCCGCCGGCGCGGCAGACGGAGAGCAGCCCGGAGAAGAGCACGACCAGCGCGCACAGCTGCAGCACCGACCGGCTCCCCTGCTGGACGGCCGCGAACAGGCCGCCCGGTTTTGCCTCCTCTTTGGGCAGCGGGGGCGGCGCAGGCGGCGGGGTGGGAACAAAAAAGCGGGCAGCCAGAAAAAAGACAAGGCACGAGGACAGACAGCCGCTGCCCAGCAGGATCCACCCGGCGGTGCTGCTGTGCAGCAGGGACAGCCCCACAAAGGTGACCACAAAGGGCGGCCCGGCATTGACGCAGCCGCACAGCATCAGGGCGCACTGGGAATCGCTGAGCGTGCCCCGTTTCTGCAGCAGGGACAGGCCCCGGGCCCCGGATGGGTACCCGCCCATCAGGCTGAGCAGAAAAAGGGGCAGGCACAGGCTGGGAAGATGGAAAACCCGGCCGAAAAGGCCCCGGCGCTTTTTCTCCGGCTCCGGGCGGATGGGCTGCTGGGACAGCCAGGCGCTCAGGGTCAGAAAAGGGAACAGCGAGGGGATCAGCACCGTCAGGCACAGCTGGATCCCGCCCTCGATTCCCTGCGCGGCGGCCCCGGAGAAAATGAGCAGAATGCCCCCGATGATCAGGCCCACCTCCATGCGAAAACGTGTCATCACGGTCCCTCTTTTCCAAAAACTCTCGGTTACTTGTATGTGAAAAAGGCGGCGGGGCATACCAGGGATAACGGGAAAAACGGGTGCATACAGGTATATGCAGGCGCAAAGAGGAGGAGGGAGAGCATGAAACCGCAAAAAGTGACCGACGCCCTTTCCATGCCCCTGGGGCCGCACCTCCAGGTACTGGGGAACCGCCAGATCAAAGCGGAGGGGGTGACGGGCCTTCTGGCTATCGAGGAAACCTGCATCCGCCTGCGCATGGGCCGCCAGGTCACCGAGATCCGGGGGGAGCACCTGCGGATTGTCCGGATGAATCCGGCCGGAACCCTGGTGGAGGGGAATATTACGGAAATTCGGCTGCAAACGCTGTAAAGGGGGAAAGACCGGTGAGAGTGAGCCGCTGGATCGACGGCACGGTGACCGTATCGGTGGCCGCCGCGCCCGAAAAACTGCATCGTTTCCTGTCCCTGATCGCCCGCGCGGGCCTTCCGGTTTGGGACATCCGCCGCAGGGAGGGCCGGCTGTGGTTTTCCCTGTCCGCCCGGGAGGCGGCCCGGCTGCGCCCGCTGGCCCGGCGCAGCCGGGTGCGCCCCCATTTCTGCCGGAAGGAGGGGCTGCCCTTCTGCCGCAAATGGGCGCTCCGGCGGCAGGGGCTGCTGTGGGGCGCCCTGGCCGGATGGGCGCTGGTCGCCTGGCTGTCCGGCTGTATCTGGCAAATCCGGGTGACCGGATGCCAGGGACTGTCGGAAAATCAGGTGCTGGCCGCCGCCCGGGAAGAGGGGGTTTTCCCCGGCTGCCGCCTTTCGCAGGTGGATCTGGACAGCGCGGCGCGGGCCATGCAGACCCGCCTGCCAAAGGCGGGGTGGATCACCGTGAACACCCAGGGGTGTCTGGCGGAGATCTGTCTCAGCGAGCGCACCGAGCCCCAGCCCGCTCAGGAGGAGACCCCCTGCAACCTGGTGGCAGAGTGCAGCGGCGTGATCGAATCCATCTCCGTACTGGAGGGGGTGGCCGTGGTCCCGGCCGGCAGTGTGGTGGAAAAGGGTCAGCTGCTGGTCAGCGGGGTTCAGCAGAACCGGGACGGTTCGTTCCATCTGGTGCACGCCCGCGCCATCATTCAGGCCCGCACCCGGTATACCCTCGCAGCGCAAGCGCCGGCACAAACGCAGGAACTGCGCTATACCGGCGAGAAAACGGAGAGAGCCCGGCTTCTGTTCTTCTCCTTTCCCATTCCGCTGACGCTGCGCGCCGTTCCCCAGGGGTGGTATGTCCGGCGGTCGGGGGGGCAGTCCGTCCCCCTGCTGCAGGGGGACACCCCCCTTTTCCTGCAGTGGGAGCAGTACCGTCCGGTGGAGAGGGTACAAAAAGAGCAGAGCCGTCAGGAGATGGAGGCGCAGGCGGAAAACCGGCTGCTGCTGCAGGCGCTGCGGGAGCTGGACGGCTGTACGGTGCTGGGGTCGCAGAGTGCGGACACGTGGACACAAACGGGATTGATTCGCGAGAAAGTATATGAATGTCGCCAGAAAATCGGAGTGGAACAAGAGATTCTGTTACATTAACCCAAAATTTGTTGATTTTTTTAGCGGAAATCTAATGACGAACGGGAAGAAACTTGCTATAATAAGGAAGAAATGAAGGAAAAGAAGAAAGGTGTTGTCATGCGGCAGGAGCAGATTGCCATTGAAAAACCGGAGCAGATTTCCGCTTTGTTCGGGTCCTTTGACGGGAATGTGAAGATTCTGGAGCAGGAGCTGGGGGTTACCATTCTCAGCCGGGACTCCGGGGTGCGCATCAGCGGGGATGACGTGGCGGTGGAAAAGGCGTTGTCGGTGGTTCGCAGTCTGCTGGCCCTGAGCGCGAAGGGGGAAGCGATCACCGAGCAGAACGTGCGGTACAGCCTCTCCCTGGTTCAGGAAGGGGACGAGGGGAAGCTGGAGGCGCTGGCGCAGGACTGCCTGTGCATTACCAGCAAGGGAAAACCCATCCGCCCCAAAACGTTGGGGCAGAAGCAGTACTGCGGCCTGATCCGGGACCATACGGTCACGATCTGCACGGGCCCGGCCGGTACGGGCAAAACGTATCTGGCGGTAGCCATGGCGGTCACGGCGTTCCGCGCCCAGCAGGTCAACCGCATTATCCTGACCCGCCCGGCGGTCGAGGCCGGGGAGAAGCTGGGCTTTCTGCCCGGCGATCTGCAGCAGAAGGTGGACCCCTATCTGCGCCCGCTGTACGATGCCTTGTTCGATATGCTGGGAAGCGAGACGTACCAGCGCTGTGTGGAGCGCGGCAGTATCGAGGTGGCGCCCCTTGCCTATATGCGCGGGCGCACGCTGGACGACAGCTTTATTATTCTGGATGAAGCGCAGAACACCACCTGTGAACAGATGAAGATGTTTCTGACGCGGCTGGGGTTCAATTCCAAAATGGTCATTACCGGGGACATTACCCAGATTGATCTGCCCGACGGCAAGCGAAGCGGCCTGAAGGATGCGGTGCGGATCCTAAGGGATGTGGACGGAATTGCCCTGCACCACTTTACACAGCGGGATGTCGTACGTCACAAGCTGGTGCAGGATATTATAAAGGCCTACGAAAAAGCAGAAAAACGTGAGGAGGGCACAGAAAGAAAATGGAAAAGATAAGAGTAATCATCACAAATTCGCAGAAAGAGGTCAAAATCCCCACCGGGATGCGCATGCTGGTGCGCCGCTGCTGCAACGCTGTGCTTCGCATGGAAAAATTCCCCTATTCCGCTGAAATCAGCGTGACCTTTGTGGATAACCATGAAATCCGCAAGCTGAATGCGGAATACCGCAATAAGGATATCGAGACCGACGTGCTGTCGTTCCCCATGGGGGAGAACGGGGTGTACGACGAGAACCACGCCACCGGCGCCAAGATTCTGGGCGATGTGGTCATCTCGATCCCCAAAGCGCTGGAGCAGGCCCAGCTGTACGGCCACAGCTTCGAGCGGGAGGTCGGCTATCTGACGGTGCACTCCGTTCTGCATCTGCTGGGCTACGATCACGAAAACGGCGGGCTGGAGCGCGTGCGTATGCGCGAAAAAGAGGAGTATGTGATGGATGAGCTGGGCCTGCCGAGCTCGGGGGCCTATTCCTATGGCGAAAAACCGTAACGGCGGGCTGCGCCGTTTTGCACGGGGATTTCGCTGGGCATTCTGCGGGATCGGGCGGTGCATCCGGTCCGAGAGGAATATGCGGGTACATACGGTCATGGCGCTGTATGTACTCGTTTTGTCTGCCTTTTTTCCGTTTACCGCCGGCGAGCGGGCCCTGCTGTGGGTCTGCATCGGGATGGTAATGGCGGCCGAGACGTTCAATACCGCCATCGAAAAGCTGTGCGACCGCTTCTGCCCGGAGCATGACGAGCGGATCGGCCGGGTGAAGGATCTGGCGGCCGGCGCCGTTCTGCTGACGGCGTTGGGGGCGCTGGGCGCCGGGATTTCCCTGTTCTGGCGGCCTCAGGTGCTGCTCTCCCTGTGGCAGAACCTGTGCGGGCAGCCGCTGTGGGGCATCGCCGCCGCCGGGGCGCTGCTTTTGGGCCTGTGGTTTATCCGGGGAAAGGGCTTTTCCGAAAAATAGACGAAAAGGGGGTGAAAATCCCCCTTTCTTCATCCCCGGTTTTGAAAAGGACAAGGAGGAACTATGACCGTTCAAAATTATGAGCCGCCCCAGGAGCGGGCCGCTTTTATCGCGATTGTGGGCCGCCCCAACGTGGGGAAGAGCTCGCTGCTGAACCGGATGCTGGGGGAAAAGGTGGCCATCGTCTCCCCCAAGCCCCAGACCACCCGCACCCGCATTATGGGGGTGTATACCAAGGGGGCGGATCAGATCGCGTTTCTGGATACGCCCGGGCTGCTGCGTGCGCGCAACGAGCTGGGGCAGTATATGGTGAAAACCGTCCTCAGCTCGGTCTCGGGGGTGGATGCCTGCCTGCTGGTGGCGGAGGCCGGCGCGAAAATCAGCCCCGCCGATGAGGAGCTGATCGAAAAATTCCGCCGGGAGGATCTTCCGGCCATTCTGGCCATCAATAAGATCGACCTGCTGGAGGACAAGACCCGCTTGATGGAGCAGATCGCCGCTTACGCCGGAAAGTATCCGTTCGAAGCGGTGGTGCCCGTATCGGCAAGGGACGGCAGCGGGATCGATGAGCTGCTGGAGGAACTGAAAAAGCTGTGCCAGCCCGGGGGGCATCTGTTCCCGGATGACACGCTGACCGACCAGCCGGAGCGGGTGCTGGCCGCCGAAATGGTGCGGGAAAAGCTGCTGCGCCTGCTGGATAAGGAGATCCCCCACGGGGTGGCGGTGGTGACCGAGCGCATGCGGGAGCGCGAAAACGGCGTGACCGATGTGGACTGCGTGATTTTTACCGAGAAGGACAGCCACAAGGGGATCATCATCGGAAAGGGCGGCCGTATGCTCAAGCAGGTGGGCACCCTGGCCCGGAAGGATATGGAGGCCTTTTTCGGCGGTAAGGTGAACCTGACACTGTGGGTGCGTGTGAAGGAGGACTGGCGCAACCGCCGGGAGATCCTGCACACCTTCGGCTTTGACGAGAAGGATTTTGAGGAATAAAGCGCCGGCCCATACACAGACAAGCCGAAATTGCAGTCGCAAAACGTCGAACAAAGAATTATTTTCCGCTCATACTCGCCCTTCTTTGGCGAATACTCTCTTACAGAACCCATCAGAGGGAGGAAGCGGATATGAACGAAGAGACGGCCTGGGGGCAGTTTGCCGCCACCGGCAGCGTGGCCGATTACCTCAACTACTGCCGGACACGGGAAGAGGAGAAAAAGCATGCTGATCGAGACGGACGGGCTGGTGATCCGGGAGAAAGCAGTGGGGGAGAGCGACCGGCTGGTGACGGTTCTCACCCGTGAGGAAGGGGTTCTGCGCGCGTTCGCCCGCCGGGCCAAACGCCTGAAGGATACAAAAAATGCGGGAACCGGGCTGCTGTGCTACTCCCGGTTTGTGATCTATAAGGGGAAAGAGGCCAATCAGATTCAGGAGGCCCGCGTGCAGGAGGTATTCTTCGGCCTGCGGGGGGACATCGGCGCCCTGGCGCTGGCCCAGTATTTCTGCGAGCTGGCCGGGACCGTGGCGCCCGAGGGCGTCCCTGCAGGGGATTACCTGCGGCTGCTGCTCAATTCCCTGTATTTTCTCAGCCGGAAGGCCCGGCCCCAGCCGATTTTAAAGGCGCTGACCGAGATGCGGCTGATGGCCATGTCCGGCTACATGCCGGATCTGGTTGGATGCCGCCGGTGCGGCGCGTATGAGAGTGATGAAATGGCCTTTCTGCCCCAGAGCGGCCAGATCTGCTGCCAAAGCTGCCGGCAGCGGGAAGCGCTGTGCGAGCCGGCGGTGCTTCTCAGCCGCGGGGCCATGACCGG
>JALENG010000065.1 GCA_022767925.1 Clostridia bacterium | reverse complement strand
ATTGGTTTTTCAATACAGCGGGAGGCATAAGAGGAGAGCCGCGCCCCCTTATCGGCGTGGAAGGTATCAATGGCCTTGATCAGACCGATGGTGCCGATGGAGATCAGATCGTCCGGGTCGCTGTGGACGGCATAATATTTTTTTACAATGTGGGCTACCAGCCGCAGGTTGTGCTCAATCAGCTGCTGGCGGGCCTCCTGGTCGCCCTTTGCGCAGCGCTCCAGCAGTTCCTTTTCCCTGGCAGTGGACAGCGGCCGGGGAAAAGAGCTGGAGGGCATCACATGCAGTATGGAGAAAAAGAGATGGGCAAACAACTGCCAAAGCGTGGAAAGCATAAAAGGCACCTCCCGATAAATAATCAGGTTTATGCGCGGTTTTGCCGAAAAAGAAGCGGCGGACCTGAACCCGCCGCTGTTCCGAGGAAATTTTCCGGAAAATTACCAGTTGAGCACCCATGTCATCAGGTTGAGATAACCGGCAAAGGTTACCCACAGAAAACAGGGGATCTGCAGCAGGGCCGCTGCCCGGTCAGCGCCATGAAAGGAAAAAATCATTCCCAAAAGGTCACTCCACAGCAGGAGCAGCCACAAAAAGGCCAGGCCAAAGGCCTGAAAACCGAAGAAGAGAAGGCACCAGGAGAGAGTCAGCCCCAGCTGGAGAAGGAAAAAAGCGAGCCCGTGGGAGCGGGACACACCGGAGGGAGCCAGCCAGACCCGGGCCGCCCCGATGCCCATCAGGGCCAAAAACAGAGGCCACAGCAGGGAAAACACAGGGGCCGGAAGGAACAGGGGAGGTACGATGGCCGGCGCCGGATGGCGCACGATGCTGCTCCGTGTGATCCATCCCGACAGAACCCCCACGGTTTCTGCCAGCAGGATCCAGAGAAAATAAGCGGTATCTTTCTGTTTTTTCATGGATCATCACCCGCAGGAGTATACGTGCCGTGGCCGGGGGAATATGCCCGGGACGGCAGTCCCTCATGGAAAAGGGTTGCGGATTGGAGGAGGAGAAAATTTACAATCTGTCCAAATTCAGGGGCCGGATTTCCCTTGACAGGGGTGGGGCTCCCGGGTAGAATGGAGAATAGGGTAACAGGCTGCAGAATGGATCCCCTTGCACGGGAGTCCGGGACAAGGACCGGCACTGTTTATATGTGGAAGAAAGAGACTCATAGGCGGGGTGCCCGGGATGGGCCCTGTATATGAGCCCTTTCTTATTCTGGGGGAAAGGGTAAAAGGAGAGGGAGAACCTGATCGGAAGAGAAAACGCCCTGCGGGGCGAAATCCGGCCTCAGGGCTCGGGAGAAAAGCCGGACACGGAACACTTAGCCGGCGGCAGAAGAACAGAAAGAAAGGGAGAGAAAAATGCGAGGAAGAGATTTTTTGAATCAGGCAAACCGCCGTTTTGGCCGGTACGCCATACGAAATCTCATGACCATTATTGTGGGAGGAATGGGAATTGTTTTCCTGGTGGATTGGGTGATGGGACCCCGTCTGGGAATCACCCTGTCCTCGTACCTCTATTTTGACAGGGCCCTGATTTTGCAGGGGGAGGTGTGGCGGGTCCTCACTTTTGTCTTTCTGCCGCCGGACAGCAGCCTGCTGTTCATTTTGTTTTCCCTGTATTTTTACTGGATGATCGGCAATTCCCTGGAGAACGAGTGGGGATCTTTCCGGTTTATGGTCTACTATCTGTGCGGTGTGCTGGGGACCATCCTCTCCGGATTTTGGACCGGATATGCCGTCAATGATTACCTGAATCTCTCTCTGTTCCTGGCTTTTGCGCTGTTGTACCCCGATTATGAACTGTTGGTGTTTTTCCTGCTGCCGGTCAAGGTGAAATATCTGGCTCTGCTGGATTTTCTGGGCCTTGTCTGGCTGTTTATTCAGACTGGCTGGTCCGGGCGGCTGGCCATTCTGATGGCACTGCTGAATATACTGCTGTTCTTTGGGCCGGATTTGCTGAACCGGTGCCGGTCCATGTATCGCCGCTGGCAGTACCGGCGCAGTTTTCGGTAAAGGTCCGGGAAAAGTGAGTAAAACCGGTGTGATGTGTCCAGTCGCACCGGTTTTTACGCCCGGATGTCTTCTGGGAAAACAAGGGCACACAAGGAAAATTTTTTGAAAAAGGCTTGACTTTGAGTAAACTCAAAGGAGTATGCTGAAAAAGCGTCCCGGTCGGATCCTGAAAGGGATCCGTGCCGAAAAGGAGAGAGAACCGTGCCGCCTGAGAAGAGAAAGGCGGCGGTTCACTATATTTTTATGGAAGAAGGAAAGGATGAGAGACATGGAGCGAAAGGTGATTGCAGGGGAAACATTTGACGAGGAGCGGGCGCTGTACGCCCTTCGGGATGCGGACATCCGCCATTGCCGCTTTGACGGGCCGGCCGATGGGGAGAGTGCGCTGAAGGAGGGGCAGGACTTCCGGGTGGAGAACAGCTATTTTAACCTGCGGTACCCATTCTGGCATGATCACCGCATTGCGATTCACGGCTGCGAGCTGACCCCGCTGTGCCGGGCGGCACTGTGGTATACCGATCACGCCGAGATTACAAACACCAAACTGCATGGGATCAAGGCCCTACGGGAGTGCAGCGATATTACCCTGCAAAACTGTGACATCCTGTCCCCGGAATTTGGCTGGTCGGTGAAGAACTGCCGGATGGAGGACGGAAAAGCGGAGAGCGAATATTTTATGATGCGCAGCGAAAACCTGCGGCTGAAAAACGTACATTTCACCGGGAAATATTCCTTTCAGTATGTGAAAAATGCGGTGATGGAGAACTGTGTTTTCCACACCAAAGACGCGTTCTGGCACAGCGAAAACATCACGGTGATCGACAGCGAGGTAAACGGCGAATATTTGGGGTGGTATTCCGACCATCTGACCCTGATCCGCTGCCGGATTACCGGTACTCAGCCGCTTTGCTACTGCAAAAACCTGACGCTGGTGGACTGCGAGATGGTGGAAACGGACCTGGCCTTTGAGCGGTCGGACGTGCAGGCCACGCTGACGGCCCCGATTGACAGCATCAAAAACCCGCATTTTGGCTCGATCACCGTGCCGCGGGCCGGCGCCGTTATTCTGGATGAACCGGTGGCCATGGAAAGGCGCTGTGTAATTCTGGAGACGGAAAAACAGGAGAGAGACAACAGAATATAAAAAGGTCCGGCCGCATGGCCGGATCTTTTTTGATAAAGGGAAGGGGTTACCAGCTCAGCCGGGCTGCCGAATAGCAGCGCTGGAAGGAGTTGGGGCTCTGGTTCTCCTGGGGGAGCACCGGGATGCGGGACTCCTCACACTCGGGCAGGGAATCAATCTGTCCGCTCAAATAATCCGACAGACGGCTTTCAGCGGTTTTCATGCGGCCGATCAGTGCGGAGAAGCGAAACTCCAGTGCCTCCAGACCAAAGGGTTTGTAGTTTTCGTACCACATGGAGACAGCGGCCTGCCGCAGGGCTTCCATATCGGCCCGGGCAGTGGGCAGTTTTTCGTGCAGAAGAAACGAGAGGGCCTGCCGGTCCTTTTTCTGATAGGCCTGCCGAATCCGCAGCCCCAGATCCCATTTGGTACTCAGCGCCTGAGAAAGTGCCTGATAGTAGCGCAGAGAGGCCAGCATATGGGGTCCGGCCCGTCGGTAATCCTCTTCCCGCAGGGCTTCCCGGCACTGGCGGTAGTACGCCGTCAGATCATAGCGCTCATCCAAACGGGCCGCATGCTCTTCGTATAAACCGCACAGTGGATCCTGATACAATAAGTATTTACAGGGGGCCTCACTGTGGCGGGGGGATTCCTCGCCGGGCAGAAAGTTGATGTCCTGCTGGTGGAGTGTAGCCGACAGGGAAACACCGGTGCAAAAGGTCAGCCGTTCCTCCAGCTTTTCCAGAGAGACCTCGGGGGAGAAGGCGTGCTCCGCAAACAGCTGCATCCCCAGATAGCTTCCGTCGGGAGGGCATTCGTCTCCGTCGTCGCCCCAGCAGGTGACAAAGACCTCCTGGATTCCGGCCTTTTTCGCCTCGCTCAATGCTGTCTGTGTGGTGGCCAGCGTCTTGTTGTGGTGCGGAGCGGGTCCTTGCCACCGCCAGGCACCGCCGGCAAAAACCAGATCCTGGCATAATTTTTTCCGGAAAGTGAAGCGTTTGGCATATTCCTCCGGCCGGTCATGGTAATAATCCCAATATACCAGCTGGGCGCCCTCCGGGATGGGAAGGGCCTGCCCGTCCAATGGATGATAGGTACCGCTGAACATATCGTCCCACATCATCACCGCCAGACCCGCCTTTTGGGCGCGGGTTATCACATCCCGCAGATGGAGGTGCATGATTTCGGTCTTTTTCTTCAGGCCATTTTCATCCGCATACCGGCCGCGCCCCAGATGGTATGCTTCGTCCATTCCCACATGGATACGCCGGGAGCGGACCGCACCGGCAAAAAAGCGGAACATCTTATCAATCAGAGCGCCGGTTTTTTCGCTGCCCACCAGCAGAATATCGTCCAGATCCAGATAATCGGCGGCGGGCTGATCCCAGCGGAGAAACTGATTCAGATGGGCCAGCGTCTGGATGCAGGGCACTACCTCGATCCCCAGGCTGTCCGCAAAGTCATCAATGGCGCGCACTTCTTCCTCTGTATACCGTCCGCGCAGATAACCGAACAGGGGCTCCTGCGGCAGGGTGTACAAATCCTCCAGATAGGGGTAGTATACATCCAGGCCCATCAGCGCCATCAGGCACAGAAAATCCCGGGTCCGCTCTACGGTGAAAACAGCATTGCGGGAGTGATCGAACATGACGCCCGCATGGAGAAACTGCCGTTCCTCCCGCAGGCAGAAAACGGAAGAACCGGCGGTGCGCTGCTGAGCGGCCAGGCCGAGGCCCCGGAAAAAAGCGGTGCGGTCGGGGTATCGAATCCGAACCGAGTCCCCTTCCCCCTGTACCGTCAGTGTGTGGCCCGAAACCGGCTCGGCATATATCAGAAGGCCTGTTTCTTCCTCCTGCCAGCCGCAGTACCGGCACAGATGGGAAACTCCCTCCCGCAGGCAGGCGGGCAGCAATTGTGTGTTCCAGACAATGGTCATAAAAAATCTCCTTTCACGCCTCATAATCTGTGCGGCGAAAAGCTATTGCATCCATATTGTACCACCTAGGGCGTGGGATGACCATGGGGAAGAAAAAAGAAGAAGGCGCTATTTTTACAAATTGTTTTCTTGCTTTTTGGCAGAGCGTGTATTATTATGAAAAATGAACGTGTGAAAAAGGAAAACGACCCGGCTGACGATACAGCCGGCGGAAAAAGAGGAAGTGCAGCATGGCAAACAGAGATTCATATAGAGACCGGTATCATGACGGATATGTGGATATCAGCAGCGGCCGTCCGGATGGCGGATACGGGAGAAAAAAGAAAAAGGGAAAGAAGAAAAAAGTTTTTCTGGGGATCCTCTCGTTTCTTCTTATCCTGGCGGGTTTGGGCGTATGGCTGTTTTACTATATGTTCGGCGGGATAAAAATCAACGATGCCCTCAATGGCAAAACCGACGAGGAACTGGGCATTGCCAGTTCGGTGGATAAACCCGTTAAAGATGAAATTATCAATATCGCGCTGTACGGTGTGGATACCCGGGACGAAGATGCCTTTACCGGGCATGCGGACTGCACCATGGTGCTGTCGGTGAATACCGGAACCGGTGAGATCAAACTGATTTCCATTCTGCGCGATTCCGAGGTGGAAGTGGCCGATGGATACGGAACCGCCAAGTTGACCACCGCGTATTACTGGGGCGGCCCGGAAACGGCCATTAAAACCCTGAACAGTAATTTCGGGCTGAACGTGCGCGATTATGTCACGGTCAACTTTGCAAAACTGGCCGATATGATTGATGCACTGGGCGGTGTCGAGATTGATGTAACCGCCGCGGAGATCCAGGAGATCAACCAGAACCTGATTGAAATCAAAAAGACGGATCACGATATTCTGGACGGCGTGACCGGGCTGCGCATCCTGGATGGAACGCAGGCGGTCGCCTATGCGCGGATTCGATCGATCGACGGCGACGATGTCCGCGCCAGCCGCCAGCAGGAAGTTCTGCAGGCCATGCTCAATGCGGTGAAGAAAAAGAGCATTGCGGATTATCCCACCCTGGTCAATCAGATGGCCCAGTATGTGGAAACCTCTCTGTCCTATCAGGAGATGATCACGCTGGCCACCAGTATGCTGGGGAAGGATATGGATCTGACAACTTATACCATTCCCGGTGAGGAGGAGGATGCCTGGGGCGGCAGCAATGGCGTGGCCTGGGTATGGCAGTACGACCTGGAACAGGCGGGCGACCACATTCACCGGATTATCTACGGGGACGGCGATGATGCAACGGCCGAACCGTAAACAATAAGAGGGAGCGGAATGACATGAAAAAGCCGATTCTGGTGGTAATGGCGGCCGGCATGGGCAGCCGGTACGGTGGGCTGAAGCAGATGGATCCCATGGGAAAAAACGGCGAGATTATTATGGATTACAGCTTGTATGATGCCCATCTGGCCGGTTTTGAGCGCGTGGTTTTTGTAATTAAGCGCGAGCTGTACGAGGATTTCCACCGCCTTGTGGGGGTAAAGGCAGAAAAAATCATGCAGGTGGCGTACGCCTTTCAGGAGCTGTCGGATCTGCCCGAAGGATTTTCGGTTCCGCAGGGACGGCAGAAGCCCTGGGGCACAGGACACGCCGTGCTGGCGGCCCGGGACAAAATTGACGCGCCCTTTGCGGTGATCAATGCGGATGACTATTATGGGCGGCAGGCCTTTGCTTCGATCTATCAGTTTTTGGTCAGTCCTCCGGTTCAGAAGGAGGACGTTCAGCCTCTGCCCCTTGCCATGGTGGCATACATTCTGCGCAATACCCTGACGGAGAACGGCTCAGTTTCCCGCGGAGTATGCCAGGTGGAGAATGGGTATCTGGTGGATATCTGCGAGCGTACGCGCATTGAGAAAACAGCCGGCGGCGCCCGTTTTACCGAGGATGGCGGTGCGACCTATCGGCCGATGGATCCGGAAAGCCTGGTCTCTATGAACCTGTGGGGCTTCCCCCGGAGAATGGTGGAGGAACTGTGGGCCCGTTTTCCGGTGTTTCTGGAGAAGACGATGCGGGAAAATCCGCTCAAGGGCGAGTTTTTCCTGCCGTTTGCGGTCAACGATCTGCTGACAGAGAAAAAAGCACGGGTACAGGTGCTCTCCTCCCGGGATCAGTGGTACGGGGTTACTTATCAGGAGGATAAGCCAATGGTCTCGGCAGCTCTGCGGAAAATGGCAGAGGAAGAATTTTACCCCTCTCCTCTCTGGGGCGAAATGTGATAGAAGGTATAGAAAGCGGTCCCTTCCGTCAGGCGGGGGCCGCTTTTTGGCGCCTTTCACGATCTGCGCAAGAGCCCTTCCCGCAGATTTCAGAATGATTTCACCTGTTTTTTACCCTGAAACGGTAAATTAAACCCGGAAATGTCAGAAAACCGAATGAGGGGGAGAAAACACCCATGTACATTTTAAAAAGTGCCTGGCGGAATGTGATCCGATCCAAGGGCCGAAGCATTCTGATCGGGGTGATCATTCTGGCGATCGCACTGTCAAGCTGTTTGGCCCTGTCCATCCGGGCCGCCGCTGAGCAAACCCGGAAGAGTGCCCTGGAAGCCATGAATATTACAGCGGCCATTTCCGTATGCTCTTTTGCAAACCCAGGTGGATTCCCAGCAGGCGCAGGAGGACGCGCTCAATGAAAATTTGGGAAAGCGGGAGAACATGGGCTTTGACAGAAAACCGGGGATGCCGGGGGAGAGTACCGCAGAGACACAGACCATTACCCAGGTCAGCGCGGCGGCCGACTGGATGGTGGTTTTGCAGCTGCTGGGGATCGGTGTGCTGCTCACAGTGGCGGCCAGTGCCGTGGGTCTGATCTGTGTGGCGCGGTTCGAACCGCTGGAAATCCTGGTAAACCGGGACTGAAAAAGGGAGGATTTGAGTGAGTAAGTTGGAAATTCGGGATTTGTCCTATACTCTGGAAATCCTGAGAGAGAAGGAACAGGAGAAGGCCCACCGGGCCCGGAAGGCCGCCGAGCGCAAAGCGCGGATGGAGGCCTATCACGAGATTGAATTTGATTCCTCCATGGCACAGTTGCACAATCAGAAGAATGAGGAGGAGAAGGAGTTCGAGGAAGCGCTGCTGGCCTTTATGAACGGAGACAGGAAAAAGCCGGAAGAGCAGGAGGAACAGCGGAAATAGGAGAGAACCGGATGTTTTTTCTGCGGTTAAGAATCCGGGTTTTGGTAAAAGCCGGAAAGGTTTTCTCCCCGCATAGATGATATTGGTGATACCAATACCCAATTTAAAGTGGGAAAAGGGAAAACCCCTCGCTGTTCGAAAACAGCGGGGGGCTTTTGCTTACATACATATGGAAGGATAAGCGGGTTTCTGTGGATTATTCAGCCCACGGATTCCGGAAACCACCGGTCCAGCCATGCGGGAATTTCCGACAGGGTACGGCAGAAGGCGTCTGCCCCGCAATCCGCCTTTTTGTGGACCAGAATGGTTTTCATACCGGCCTGTTTTCCGCCGCGGATATCGGCCTGTGGGTTGTCCCCAATCATCACGCAGTATGCGGGGTGGCCGGCCTTCTCTTTGGCCGTCTCAAAAATGCGGGGGCCGGGCTTGCTGCAGGCGTCCAGCGCCGAGACGGTCACCGTATCGAACAGATCCCACAGATTCAGGGCCTTCATGGTGGCGGGCAATTCCGGGTAATTATTGGAGAGCAAATGGTTTTCCCAGCCCATCTGCCGGCACAGCGCCAGCGTTTTTCGTGTGTCCTCGTACAAATAATAGTAGCGGGGATTGAGAATGTGGGCCCGTACCTTTCCGGCTGCCTCCTTCGCATGTTCCGGCATCAGCCCCAGGGTGAGAAAATCCCGTTCAAACCGGTCGTGCATATACGCCCAGAATCCCTCGGAGGTCTGATACCGGAAGGCTTCTTCATCCGGTTCCTCCCAGGGATATCCGTGTGCACGCAAAGGGAAGATCTGCTCCGGAGAAACCTCCGCCGCTTCCTCGTAATCCCACAGAACCCGATAGACCGATCCGCTCCACAGATGGTGGCAATAGACCAGGGTCCCGTCAAAGTCCCAGAACAGTGCGCGGTTTCCCATGGGGGTCTCTCCTTTCCAAATACTCAGTATTCCTGCAGTTCCTCCAGGTTGTAGGGGGTTTGCTGATAAACAAAATAGTTCAGCCAGTTGCTGATCATCAGATGGGCGTTGCTGCGCCAGATAAAAGGGGGTCGCTGGCTGGGATCATCCTGCGGAAAATAGTTGTAGGGAATATCCGGGTCCAGCCCGCGGTTTACATCGCGGAAATACTCCTTCATCAGCGTGTCGCGGTCGTACTCGGCGTGGCCGCTGATAAAAATCTGCCGGCCGTTTTTCGAAGCGGTAATGTGCACACCGGCCATGTCGCTCTCGCTGAGAATTACCAGATCCCGGCATTTCTGAATATCCTGCTTGCGCACCTCCGTATAGCGGGAATGCGGTGCATAATAGTAATCGTCAAACCCGCGCATCAGCGGATGATACAGATTCAGAACCTTGTGGCGGTAGATGCCGGACAGCTTGCGCCCGATTTCATATTTATGGATGCCATAATGAAAGTACATCCCGGCCTGGGCGCCCCAGCAGATGTGCAGGGTGGAGTACACGTTGCGCCGGGTCCACTCCATAATGCGGCACATCTCGCCCCAATAATCCACCTCTTCAAAGGGCATCAGCTCCACCGGCGCGCCGGTGATGATCATCCCGTCAAACTTTTCATCCTTTACATCATCAAATGTGCGGTAAAAGGTATTGAGATGGGAAGCGGAGGTGTGGGTGGAGGTGTGGGTGGCGGTATGCAGCAATTCCACATGCACCTGCAGCGGGGTGTTGCTGAGAAGGCGCAGCAGCTGCACTTCGGTCTCCAGCTTGGTGGGCATCAGATTGAGAATGGCAATTTTCAGGGGCCGTATATCTTGAATGGCGGCACGCTCGGTCGGCATAACAAAAATGTTTTCGGATTGAAGAACATCCACGGCGGGCAGGGATGCCTGAATGCAGATTGGCATGGATTGCACTTCCTTTCTTTGTTTGATGGAACCTTCTTTTCCTATAAAGAATAAAATGGGATACCCTCAGTATAGCAAATTGAAATTTGCCATGCAAGAGGAAGGAAAAACCGTGAAAAAAGAAAAAGAAAAAACTTTTGAAAAAGGTGTTGACAAGTCGGGAGAGGTTTGTTATAATAGCAAAGCTGTCTGACGAGAGGGGCCGGCGAGAGCGGGCCAGAAAAACCTCGAAAGAAAGCGAAAAAACATATTGACAAACGCAGAAATGTGTGATACAATATGTAAGCTGTCCTCGAGAGGGGAGAGCGAGCAGGACCTTGAAAATTAAACAACGAAAGATGCAAACGAATCTGGATTCGAAGTAACATTTGAATCAAAGAGAACCCGTAATCCTTTGAGGGATCCCGAGGAATCGGGGTACTTCGAAAGCGGAGAAGGAAAACTCCGGAAAAAGAAACCGAAACACGCAAAGCGTGGAAATGAGCGACAAAAGCTCTAAGATAGATTTAAACGGCGGAAGCCGATTAAATACCATATTTTAGAGAGTTTGATCCTGGCTCAGGACGAACGCTGGCGGCGTGCCTAACACATGCAAGTCGAACGGAGCAGTTGGGAGCTTGCTTCTGACTGCTTAGTGGCGGACGGGTGAGTAACGCGTGAGTAACCTGCCTTTCAGAGGGGGATAACGTTTTGAAAAGAACGCTAATACCGCATGACATCGCGAAGCCGCATGGTTTTGCGATCAAAGGAGCAATCCGCTGAAAGATGGACTCGCGTCCGATTAGCCAGTTGGCGGGGTAACGGCCCACCAAAGCAACGATCGGTAGCCGGACTGAGAGGTTGAACGGCCACATTGGGACTGAGACACGGCCCAGACTCCTACGGGAGGCAGCAGTGGGGGATATTGCACAATGGGGGAAACCCTGATGCAGCAACGCCGCGTGAAGGAAGAAGGTCTTCGGATTGTAAACTTTTGTCCTTGGTGAAGATAATGACGGTAGCCAAGGAGGAAGCTC
>JALENG010000057.1 GCA_022767925.1 Clostridia bacterium | reverse complement strand
TCGGAGAACCACCGGCTTTTAACCGAGATTCTGCGGGACGAATGGGGCTTTGACGGGTATGTGATGAGCGACTGGGGCGCCGTGAACGAGCGTGTGGACGGCCTGAAAGCCGGGCTGGAGCTGGAAATGCCCGGCGGCAGCACGGTGGGGGACGAAAAGATTGTCCGCGCCGTGAAAGAGGGCACGCTGGATGAAAAGGTGCTGGATACGGCCTGCGAGCGGATTCTGGAGATCGTATACCGCTATGTGGAGCGGAAGAAGAGCGGCGTTGTTTTCGATCACGAGAGGGATCACGCGCTGGCCCGCAAAACGGCCGCGGAGTGCATGGTGCTGCTGCGCAACGAGGAGAACATTCTGCCGCTGGATCCGAAGAAAAAGATCGCGTTTATCGGCAAATTTGCGGCCTCGCCCCGCTATCAGGGCGGCGGCAGCTCCCATATCAATTCCCATAAAGTCACCAGCGCCCTCGAGGCCGTACAGGAGCTCTGCGAGGTGACCTATGCGCAGGGGTACGACACCAAAGAGGACGCGGTGATTCCCGATCTGCACAAACAGGCTGTCGAAGCTGCGGCGGCGGCCGATGTGGCGGTGATTTTCGCCGGGCTGCCGGATACCTTTGAATCGGAGGGGTACGACCGCACCCATCTGGATATGCCCACCTGCCAGAACCGGCTGATCGCGGATATCTGCGCGGTGCAGAAGAACGTCGTGGTGGTCCTGCACAATGGTTCCCCGGTGGTCATGCCGTGGAAGGATCAGGTCAAGGGCATTCTGGAAGCCTATCTCGGCGGCCAGGCCGTGGGCGGCGCCGTGGTGGATGTGCTGTTCGGCAAGGTGAACCCCAGTGGCCGTCTGGCCGAGACGTTCCCCAAAAAGCTGTCGGATAACCCCTCATACCTCTATTATCAGGGCGAGGGCGACATCACCGAGTACCGCGAAGGCGTGTATGTGGGCTACCGCTATTACGACAAAAAGGAGATGGAGGTGCTGTACCCCTTTGGGCACGGCCTGTCCTACACCACCTTTGCCTACCGCGATCTGAAGGCCGACAAGGCGGAGATGGACGACACCGACACGCTGACGGTCACTTTGAAGGTGAAGAATACCGGGGACCGCGCCGGAAAAGAAGTGGTTCAGCTGTACATGCAGCCCGGCCAGGGCAGTGTGATGCGCCCGGTGCGCGAGCTGAAGGGCTTTGCTAAGATCGAGCTGCAGCCCGGCGAGGAGAAGGAAGTCTCCTTCACGCTGGATAAGCGCTCGTTCGCGTACTACAACACCCAGCTCCACGACTGGCATGTGGAAACCGGGGAGTACACCCTGTGGGCGGCGAGAAGCTCCCGCGATCTGGTTCTCTCCCTGCCGGTCAAGGTCCATTCCACCGTGCGGGTGCCCAGAACCTTCACCCGCAACAGCACGTTCGGCGACCTGATGAGCGACCCCAAGGCGGCGGCCGTTGCGCAGGAGCTGATCCGGAATGTGAATATCATGGATTCCGACAGTGAAAACGATACGGCCCTGGGCGAGAGCACCGCAGACATGATGGCCGCCATGATGCAGGATATGCCCCTGCGCCAGGCGATCAGCTTCTCGGGCGGAGCTTTCACCGAGGCCATGCTGGAAGAGACACTGAAGAAGATTAACGGCTGAGAGTACAGGAAAAAGCGGGGAAGGGGACCGGAAAACCAGTAGGGTTGTCCAAGGCCCTCCCCCCTTTTTTTTGAAGGAAACAGAGAGGAGAACACAACCATGAGCGTTCGTCAGACAAAATACGGCCAGGTGCGCGGTGTGCCGGGGGAGCACGAGGGCATCGAGCTTTTTAAGGGGATCCCGTTTGCCGCGCCGCCGGTGGGTGAGCTGCGCTTTCGCGCGCCGCAGCCGCCCGAGAGCTGGGAGGGGATCCGCGAGGCGGATCAGTACCCCGCCGTTGCGTGGCAGCAGTTTTTCGAGCCGGGCTCTTTCTGTGAGAAGGAGTTCTTCCACAATGAAAACTTTGTGTGCAGCGAGGACTGCCTGTACCTGAATGTCTGCGCACCGGAGGAAAAGCCCGCGTTGCCCATGCCGGTTTTTGTCTGGATCCACGGCGGGGCGTTCCTGCACGGAAACAGCCATGAAAAGGAGTTTGACGGCGAGACCTTTGTGAAAAAAGGGGTCATCTATGTCAGCATCCAGTACCGCACCGGCGCCCTGGGCTTTTTGACGCACCCGGAGCTGAAGGAGGAGAGCCCGGAGGGGATTGCGGGCAATTATGCCATTCTGGACCAGATTGCGGCTCTCACCTGGGTGAAGGAGAACATCGCCGCCTTTGGCGGGGACCCGGACAACGTGACGGTGGCCGGGCAATCGGCCGGCTGCATGAGCGTCTGGTGTCTGCTGCACAGCCCCAAGGCCCGCGGACTGTTCCGTCGTGCGATTCTGCAGAGCGGGTACGGCTTTGCCAAGGCGGACCGCACCGAGGAGATGGATATCCGGGCGGCGTCGGCCCTGATGGAAAAAATGGGCGTATCCACCATCCGGCAGCTGCGCGCGTGCGGGGCGGCCGAATTGCGGGATCAGTGGTATGCCGTAAAGGAGGAGTTCGGCGAGCTGGGCTGGGGGCCCCATGCCGACGGCATCGTCATTGACGAGAGTGTGCTCGATCCCACGGCCTCGGCCCTCTGGGACGCGGATATTCTGATCGGTTCCACCGGGAACGACATCGGCTGGGAGGACGGGTACCCGCTGCGCAGGGGCGCCATCCGTTTTGGGGAAAACAGCCTGCGCAACGGAAGAAAGCCGGTTTACCTCTACTATTTTGACCGGAAGCTGCCCGGAGATGACGCCGGGGCCTTCCACAGTGCCGAGCTGTGGTATGAATTCGGCACCCTGTCCCGCTGCTGGCGCCCCATGACCCCGTGGGATTACACCTTGTCGGATATCATCTCCTCCTACTGGGCGAATTTTGCAAAAACAGGGGATCCCAACGGCCCGGGCCTTCCTCACTGGCCCGCCTATACCCGGGACTGCCCGGCCGAGATGTTGCTGGCCGATACGGTGGAAAGCCGCATCCAGCGGCCATAAAAGGCCATAAACAGAGAAAAAGGGCACTTTTCCGAAAGGAAAAGTGCCCTTTTTGTCCGTCCAGGCAAAATTACCGGAAGCAGCTCTCGTACAGAGAGAGGATTTTGTCCTGGTTCTCGTCGCAGATCAGTGCAACATAGTTGCCGGACACGCTCACCTTGCTTTTCTCCAAAGTGGCGTATACCTCCGGCAGATAGTCCTTCATCTGTGCTCTGCGGTTATCCAGCCGGGTCTGCAGCGCGGCCCGCACTTTTTCGGCGGAATCCGCGTCCTTTGCCTCGACCAGCATGACCTCGGCCGCCCGGATCCCAGAGGCATCCACGATCCCGGCGTAGCTTTTTACGTCGTCCGCTTCAATGCCATAGGTGGACATCAGCATGTTGTCGGTCACGTCCATCACATCCGTGAATTCATAGGTGGAGCGGATCTCCTCCAGCGCCCCCTTTACATCCACGGTTTTCCCGCTGCTGCTGCTGCCGCCGGAGCAGGCCGTCATGGCCAGCAGCAGGCACAGCACCAGAGAACACATCGTGCAAATTCGTTTCACACAATCACCTCTCTTCTCTTTTGTTTGATACGCAAATGAAATTTTCACTGTAAAAATCAGGAAACATGAGTGCGCAGGTAGTTTACCCACGCCACAGCCCCTTCATTCGTAAAATGCATGCCCATGCCGCCGTCGCCGCCGTCACTGCAATAGGCCGGGATCAGCCCGCCGTCGCTCTCCTTCATCACGCTGGCCACATCCACGAAGTTCCACCCGTGCTCGGCGCACATTTCGCGCAGCAGCTTGTTGTATGCCTCGATATTGGGGTTGTTCAGGGATTTCAGCTGATGGGTGGTCAGCATGGGGGTCATGCTCTGCACATAGATGGTCACGTTGGGGGATTTCTCCAGGATCAGGCCGATCAGGGTTTCCATATTGTCCCGGGCGCCCTCAACCCCGTACAGGCCCACGTCGTTCATGCCCAGCATGATAAAGACCTTCTTCGCGCCGCTCTTCTGCACGCCGTCCTGCAGGGTGACCACCTGCCCGTTATAGGTGGGGAACACCGCGTCCTGGCTGTTCTCGTCCCACAGGGCGTTGCCGCTGCCCAGGGAACCGGCCGTTAAAAACTGGGCCTTCCCCAGTGCATCGGGGTTCGCCTGGCAGTACATGGTCAGGCGCAGGGAGATGCTGTCGCCGATAAACACGGCGTCATCGAAGAAAGAGGCGCCCACGTCGCTGCCCGCCGGGACCGTGCTGCTCTCCGAGGAGGGATCAGGATCAGGGGTGGATTCCACCGAGCTCTCCGAGGACTCCTGGGATTCTTCCTCCGAGGATTCTTCCGAGGATTCCACCGACGACTCCGTCCGGGAAACCTCTGACTGGCTGCTCTCCGGCACGGAGCTCTCCGTTTCTTCCGCGGGGGAACCGCAGCCGGTGGTCAGTGACAGGATGAGCAGGGCCGATAAACAAAAAGCCAAATATTTTTTCATAAACGCTTTTCGACTCCTTTTAAACCGGCAGAGCCGGATTTTCAAAAATCGGGAAAATCTTATTCCCATACTTTTTCAGTATAGCATGCCTTTTGGGGAAAGACAAGGGAAGGAGAAGGATTTTCCAAAACCCCGGGGGCAGAAAAAGGGCCCAGCACAAATTGCTGCGCCCTTTTCTCTCGGGGAAAACGTTATTCCTTCGGGGTCAGGGCAAAGCTGAGTTCCGCCTTTACGCACAGCTTGCCGTTTACAAAGCCCTTGCCCTCGGCAAAGTAGAAGGGGGGCCGGGCCTTTACGATTTTGCAGTGGGTTTCCAGCGTGTCGCCGGGGCGGACCATGCCCTTGAATTTCACGTTGTTCAGGCCGGTGTACAGAGTATTTTTGCCCTTTACCTCGTCCTGCATCAGCGCACAGCAGGTCTGGGCCATGATCTCCAGCTGGATCACGCCGGGCATCACCGGCATATCCGGGAAGTGCCCCTGCAGGAAGAATTCGTCGCCCTTGACCCGGTAGCGGCCGATGGCCTCTCCCTCTTCGGTCAGTTCGGCTTCATCCAGCAGCAGCATGGGTTCCCGGTGGGGCAGGATGTTTTTCAGTTCCTCACGGTTCACAATTCATCGCTCCTTTCCGTATTTGCCAATGCAATCGTACTAGCAAATACGGTTATCAGATCTTCTTCAGCACCAGGCAGGCATTGTGGCCGCCGAAGCCCAGGTTGGTGGAAATCGCATACTGCAGATCCGCCTTCTTCGCCGTGTTGGGGGTGTAATCGAGGTCGCACTCCGGGTCCGGCTCGGTATATCCGATGGTGGGGGGAACAATGCCCTCCTCCAGGGCCTTGGCGCAGGCGATCGCCTCGAAAGCGCCGGTGGCGCCCAGCATGTGGCCGGTCATGCTCTTGGTGGAGCTGATCATGGCCTTGCGGGCATTTTCCTCGCCCAGTGCCAGCTTAAAGGCCTTGGTCTCGGTCAGGTCGTTCAGGTGGGTGCTGGTGCCGTGGGCGTTGATGTACAGGGTGGCGTCCTTGGGCATACCGGCCTCTTCAATGGCCAGCTCAATGGCGTGGGCCGAGCCCTTTGCCTCGGGATCCGGGGCGGTCATGTGGTGGGCGTCGTTGGTGTTGCCGTATCCAACGATCTCGGCGTAAATGTGGGCGCCGCGCTGCACAGCGTGCTCGTATTCCTCCAGCACCATCATGGCGCCGCCCTCGCCCATGACAAAGCCGCTGCGGTTCTTGTCAAAGGGAACCGAGGCTTTCTTCGGGTCGCTCTCCAGCGTCAGGGCCTTGCAGTTCATAAAGCCGGCCACGGCCAGGGGGTTGATGGTGGCCTCGGCGCCGCCGGTGATCATGGCGTCGGCATAGCCGTAGCGGATGGTGTGGAACGCCTCGCCGATGCAGTTGCAGGAGGTAGCGCAGGCCGTGGCGATGCACATGGAGGGACCGTTGGCCTTAAACCGGATGGCAATATTGCCCGAAGCGATGTTGGAGATCAGCATGGGGATGAAATAGGGGCTGACCTTGCGCATACCGTTATCCAGCCATTTTTTGTCCTCGGTCATAAAGGTGCCCATGCCGCCGATGCCGCTGCCGACGTACACGCCCAGCCGGTCGCTGGCCACTTTCCCCTCGATGCCGCTGTCATTCACCGCCTGCACCGCCGCCGCCATGGCGTACTGGGCATACAGGTCGCTCTTGCGCGCATCGCTCTTCTCCATGTACAGGGTGGGGTCAAAGTTCTTCACCTCGCCCGCCACGCTGACCTTGCAGTTGGGGTCGGCCTTGGGATCGAAATGGGAAATGGTATCAATTCCGCACTTGCCCTCAATCAGGGACTGCCAGGCGGTGGGAACATCGTTTCCAACCGGCGAAATGGTGCCCAGGCCGGTGATTACTACACGTTTCATCATGGTATCTCCTCCGAAAAAATTAGATTACATGCACATGCCGCCGTCTACGCGCAGCACTTCGCCCGTGATATAGGAAGCCATATCGCTGGCCAGGAACACCGCCGCATTGGCGATATCCTCGGGCCGGCCCATCTTCTTCATGGGAATGCCGGACAGGGCGGTCTCCTTGGCCGCGTCGCTCAGCACTTCGGTCATCTGCGTAGCGATAAAGCCGGGGGCGATCGCGTTCACCGTCACATTGCGGGTGGCCAGCTCCTTGGCGACGGTCTTGGTCAGGCCGATTACGCCGGCCTTGGCCGCGGAGTAGTTCGCCTGGCCCACGTTGCCCATCATGCCGGAAACCGAGGCGATGTTGATAATGCGTCCGCCCTTCTTTATCATGGGGCGGTACAGGGCATGGATGGTGTTGAACATACCCTTTAGGTTCACGCTGATCACCGCGTCAAAGTCCGCTTCGCTCATGCGGACCATCAGGTTGTCGCGGGTGATGCCGGCGTTGTTCACCAGAATGTCGATGGAGCCCATGTCTTTCATGACTTCCTTCATCACGTTCTCCGTCTCGGTGAAATTGGAGACGTCGCACACATAGGCCTTGGCGCGCACGCCCTTCTCCTCGATGGCGCGCACGGTCTCGTCCACCACTTCCTGGGGGATGACCGCTACGTACAAAATGGCGATGTCGGCGCCCTGTTCGGCCATAGCGAGGCAGATCGAGCGGCCGATGCCGGTTGCGCCGCCGGTGACGGCCGCGACTTTATTGGCAAGCAGTTTCATTATACCATTCCATTCCTTTCTTCCCTTATCGAAGGGCTCTGATTTTTTGATTCACAGAGAGGCCAGCGTATCCAGCGTCTCCTTTAAGGTATCGGCATCCTCCACGCGGCAGGCAACGGCCTGGGGCAGGGTCTTCTTCACCAGCCCGGTCAGCGTTTTGCCGGGGCCGCACTCGATGAACACGGTCACGCCGTTCTCCCACATGGCCTCCAGCGTTTCCTGCCAGCGGACCGGGTGGTTGACCTGATCGGCGATGTTCTCCCGGATCCCGGCTTCTTCGGCGGGATACAGGGCGGCGGTTTTATTGGAGTAGATGGGGGTGACAGCCGGCCGGACCGGGGTGTTCTCCAGTTGCTTTTTCAGGCTCTCGGCGGCCGGATCCATAAAGGGCGAGTGGAAGGCACCGGAAACCGCCAGCGGCACGGCGCGGGCGCCGTTTGCCTTGCAGTCCTTGCAGAAGGCGTCCAGCTGCTCCTTATCCCCGGCGCACGAGACCTGCCCCGGGCAGTTGTAGTTGACGGGGAACACTTTGTCGTACGCGGCGGCCAGCTCGTTGACCTTCTCGTTCGACAGCTTCAGAATGGCCGCCATGCTGCCGCCGGTCTTCTCGGTGGCTTCGCTCATAAACCGGGCGCGGTGGCACACAAAATCAAATCCGGCTGCCTCCTCAAAGGTACCGGCAAAGGTCAGGGCCGCGATTTCCCCCAGGGAGAAGCCGGCCACACAGTCGGGCTCGATCCCGTTTTCCTGCAGGGCGCGGGCGGCGGCCAGATCCACGGCGTACACACACGGCTGGGTGTTGATGGTCTGGTTCAGCTCCTCTTTGGTACCGGAGAAGCACTGGGCACTGGTGCCGGGGCGCTGCGCATCGGCAACGGCGAATACGGCTTTGGCAGCGGCGGAATTTTCCGACAGGCTTTGGCCCATCCCGGGGTACTGGGCCCCCTGGCCGCTGAATAAAAAGGCGATTTTTTTCATGGCGCAAACTCCTTTATGTCATAGTCAAAAGCAGCGCGGGCTTACCAGCGCAGCAGGGCCGCACCGGTGGTCAGGCCGCCGCCGAAGGCGGACATGGCGATGATCTCGCCGCGGTGGAGGGAACCGGCCCGGTTCAGCTCGTCCAGCAGAACGGGAATACAGGCCGAGCTGGTATTGCCGGAGTGCTGGATGTTGATGTGATAGCGGTCATGGGGGATTTTCAGCTTGCGCATGGCCGTCTCGATAATGCGGATGTTGGCCTGGTGGGGCAGCACATGGTCCACATCATCCTGCGTCAGCCCGGCCTGCTCGATCACCCATTTCAGATCGGTGCTCATGGCATTAACGGCGAATTTATAGACGTTCTGGCCGTCCATGTACAGGTAGTGGGGTTCCTCCACGCTGTCGCTGAAGGGGGAGTTTCCGTTGACATTGGGAATGCGCAGGAAATCGGTGTTGCCCTCGGCGGTCAGGCGGATTGACAGCAGGCTGTCGCCCTTCTCCATCACCACGGCGCCGGCCGAATCACCGAACAGCACGCAGGTGGCCCGGTCGTGCCAGTCCACCATCTTGCTCATGGCCTCGGCCGAGACCACCAGGATATGCTCGGCGCGGCCCCGCTCGAAGTACCCGGCGGCACAGTCCATGGCATAGATAAAGCCGGAGCAGGCGGCGTTCACATCAAAAGCCGGGCAGTGGGCGCCCAGGTTTTTGCCCACCACACAGGCGAGCGAGGGAGTGATGTAGTCGCCGCGGATGGTGGAGCAGATGATAAAGTCCAGGTCTTCCGCTTTTACACCGGCCATCTCCAGTGCGTGTTCCGCCGCCTTGGTGGCCAGCTCGGACAGGGTTTCGGTGGTGATAATGCGGCGCTCTTTGATCCCCGTGCGGGTGGTGATCCACTCGTCCGAGGTATCCAGAAACTGGGTCAGATCTTCGTTGGTTTTGACACAGGCCGGCTTCTGGCTGCCTGTCCCAATAATGCGAAAACTCATAGATATTCCTCCGTATGGGGGATTCTCCGTATATAGGCGGATTCTTCCCGTTTGATATGCTATTTTCCAAAAGCGGTTTTTTGGCAGAAAAAACGGCTTTTGGCACATAGTGTTCTTATTATATCACAAATTACAAAAGGAAAAAATGGATTTTTTGAAAATGATCGCCTCCAGGGGCCTTTTTTGGCCCCTTTTTCCAAAATCCGCTGGTTTCTTTTTCCCTCTGTGCATAAAAACCCCGGAAATCGGGGACGATGAGGGTGCGTCGAGGGAAGAAAAAGGCGCGAAAGAAATGCAAAAGCAAAAGAAAGAATAGGGAGGAACGGAAAATGGCCTATCTTGTATGTGAAGTAAAAGCCTGCGCCCACAACGGGGACGGACTGTGCAGTCTGTCGGATATTCAGGTGGACGGCGACAGCGCCTGTGTGTGCGACCAGACCTGCTGCCTGAGCTTTTCGCCCAAATCGGCGGGGCAGAATGCCCGGTGCGGCGCCTGCCGGCCCCAGACGGCGATCGACTGCGAAGCCAGACGCTGTGTGTATAATGAGACCGGCGTCTGCCAGGCCGAGCGCGTGCGGGTTTCCGGGTGCAAGGATCATGTGTGCAGCCGCCAGGAGACCGAGTGCAGCACGTTCATCTGCCGCGAATAAGCGGTTCCCTTTCCCAACCGGCAAAAAAGAGGACCTGCCCCGTTACGGGCAGGTCCTCCGGCTTTTTATACGGATCAAACCGTCTTTTCCGGTTACAGCAGCCGCCCGCGGCTCTGCTCCGGCAGGGGCTTCATCTGAAGGAGCCCGTGCAGCAGCCGGGAGACGGGGGCCGTATCCGGTTCCCGGTTTTCGCCGTAGCGCACCTCACTGTAAATCCGGGCGTTTTCCGCCCAATCGGCACCCATGGAGGAGAGAACCTCCTGCACGCGGGCCGCGGTCTGAAGGGGGGTGTCGCTTTGGGAAACGGGGATATGGCGCAGCTTCATGCCGCAGAGCAGCAGCCGGTAGCCCTCCCGTTCCTTTTCCGCCCCCGGTTCCATCCGGTCAAAAGCCTTCACACGGCTGCGGAACCGGCGCTGGGCCCGGCGCTGGGAGAGGGCCGCTTCCCCCTCGGGCTCCGGCGCTTTTTCCTGCTGCAGGTCGGTTTCCACATCCGTGTACTCGCCGTTTTCCTCCCCCCGGGGGCCGGAAATCGGGGTTTCCCGGTGGAAAAACCGGCGGATTCTCTCCGCTAAAGCCCGGATTTTGGCCGAGAGCAGCCGCAGCATCCGGGGCAGATACCGCAGGAACACCGCCAATAGGACAAGGGCCAGAATCACGGTGAAAACCTGGGCAAACCAGTTTCCGCTGTCCGGCTCCCCGGCAGGCAGATCGGAGAAATCCGAAGTGCCTCCCCCCTCCACGGGGACGTCTCCGCCGCTGAACAGCCGGGCGAGCAGGCCGGCCAGAAACGACACTGCCACATACAGCCCGGCGATCACCCAGCGCACCAGCTGGGCCAGTGCGTCCTTACCACACAGCAAAAGCACGATTACGGCGTACAGGATCACCAGCAGGCGCACATTGTACCGGCGGATTTTCGGCGGCAGATGGGACAGATCGTGTCCCCGCCGCTCCATCAGGTAATCGAGGTTCCCCTGGTTGGCGCTCAGCCCATAGAAAAAGGCGGCCGTGAGCAGCGAGACGATCAGGGGCTCGGCCCGGCAGGGGATCCCTGCCAGCAGCATGATAATCAGGGCGAGGAAATGGAGGATCACCTGCACCATCAGGTCCTGCTGGCGGTAAATCTGGTGGTAGGGCCGCCCCTGCAGCAGGGCCCCGCCCACCCAGTACAGCAAAAGCAGCAGCGGGAGAGAGACAAGCAGCAGACCCGGCGCCGCCAGCCTATACAGGAGAACGGCGGCGATGCCTGCCAGCAGCACGCCGGGGAAAAACCGGGCGGTCACGCGGAGAATCACGGGCAGGGGGCGCCGCCTTCTGCGCAGGGGACTGTACAGAGAACGGCTGAGGAAAAAGGAGAGAAAACCGGCCGCCATGCACGGCAGCAGGCAGCAGAGCGCCCGCAGCGGCCGGTCTGCCCAGAAGGCGTAATTGACCAGCAGAAGAAACAGGGGATAACCCCCCGCCATCATTCCGCCGAGAGAGACAATGCGCAGAACCGGCTGCCACAGGGACGGGCGGTCAGGATGCAGCGGGCGGTGCGGATGATGTACCTGCGGCACGGTGCTCCTCCTCTCTGTATGTATAGATGTCCAGCCCGTCGGGGAGCCGGGTGCTCTCCGGAATGGGGCCGATGTGGATGATTTTGACCCGGCAGCCCATGGCCTGTTTGGCGGCGGCATAGGCGAAGATCTCGGCATTGACATAGCAGGTGATCAAAACCAGGTCGCTGCTGTCCAGGGACCGGCAGGTGGTCCCCAGGAACGTGGGGAAGTTCTCGGTGCTGAAAAGCGGCAGCGCCGCCAGGCGGCACAGCAGCTCGTGCACATGTTCGCGGCCGTGGTACTCCCCGGTGACCACCGGTTCCCGGCTGTGCAGGGGACCGGCGTTGCACAGAAAGCGCACCGGCAGGCCGCTGCGCAGCGTATCGTCAAAATACCCGGCGGCCACCCGGATGGCGTCCTCGATTTTGTCCCGGTCGATCACGCCGTCCTTTTCGTAGGAGCGGCTCTGCATGTTCAGGATCACCGACAGGCTCTGCCCGGCGGAGTACTCGTTATTGTGCACCATCAGATTGTTCTGGCGGGCAGTGGCCAGCCAGTGGATGCGGTTCATGGTGTCCCCCGGCGCGTATTCCCGCACACCGGCGATCAGAAAGGGGTCCGACAGCAGGTGCCGGCGCACCACCACGTCCCCGATCATGTGGCGCGGCGTCCGAAAATCCAGCGTCAGGTCGGCGGGGGCGGGCAGCACCGTCAGTCGGGCGTCCACATGCACCACCTGGGAGGGGGAGTTCCCGCCGAACAGGTCGGTGGTGACCAGCACCACTTTTTTCAGGTCGTAAATGCCCCGCTTTGTGCACCGCACCTTCCAGGAGCGGGTGACCCGGTGGTGGGCCTTCATCATGAAAAAGCTGGGGACAAACCGGGTTTCCTCGGTCACCATCGACTGGGACCCGGCAAATTCCAGCCATTTGGAGGAGGTAATCTCCGCTTTCAGCCAGGGCAGCGGCAGCAGCCCCCGGTTTTCCACCTCTTCAATCAGGGTGATCTCGTCCCCCTCGGTGGCCTCCTGGGTGCTGAAGCGGCAGGTATAGGTCAGGTGCCGGAACGCAAAGCGCCGGATCACCATTCCCTGCAGGGCAACGGCGGCGGCGATCAGCACCACGACGGCAAGCAGCATGGTCATGGGGGCTCACCCTTTTTCCGTGGGCACCGGCGTCAGCGCCAGAATCTGCGAAAGTGCTTCATGGTGCGCCTGGGGCGACTGGTTCAGGTTGTGCCCGCGCAGCTGGATCCGGTGGGCCAGCACATCCCCGAACACCGCTTTCACATCGTCGGGCCACACGCTCTCCCGCCCGGAAACAGCCGCGTGCGCTTGTGAAGCCCGCAGCAAAGCCAGCGAGCCGCGGGGGCTGACGCCCAGGCGGATGGCTTCGTCCCGGCGGGTGGCGGCCACCAGATGCTGCAGATAGGTCAGCACCGCGTCGCTGACCGGGATTTCCCGGATGCACCGGCGGGCCTGAAGCAGCTCATCGGCGGTGACGACGCCGTGGATCTGCTCCAGCGGGCTGCTCTCGCGGAAAGCCCTCAGCATCTCTTTTTCCTGCTCCTCCTCCGGATATCCCACGGACAGCCGCATGAAAAAGCGGTCCAGCTGGGCCTCCGGCAGGGGGAAGGTCCCCTGGATTTCAATGGGGTTCTGGGTGGCGGCCACGAAAAACGGCTGGCTCAGCTTCATGGTCTCGCCGTCAATACTGACCTGGCCCTCCTCCATGCACTCCAGCAGGCTGGACTGGGTGCGGGGGGTGGCGCGGTTGATCTCGTCCGCCAGCAGCAGGTTGGTGAAAACCGGGCCGGGGCGGAAGGTGAATTCGCCGGTTTTCTGCGAATAGACGTGGGCGCCGGTCAGGTCACTGGGCAGCAGGTCCGGTGTGAACTGCACCCGGGTAAAGCGGCAGTCAAGGGATTTGCTCAGCGCTTTAATCAGGGTGGTTTTTCCGGTGCCGGGCAGATCCTCCAGCAGAATATGGCCGCCGCACAGAAGGCACAGGATCACCTTTCCGATGACCTCGCTCTTCCCCTTGATAACGGTCTCCATATTTGCCATCAGCCGGTCGTACAGCGGACGGATTTCCGTTCTCTCCATTGGATGATCAACTCCTCGTGGTTGAATAACAGCTTAATTGTTTTGATTTTACCATGTTTTGTGGGGGAAAGCAAGAAAGCGGCCCCCTTTCCCGCAGAAAAAAGAAGAACCTCCAAAAAGCCGGGGCAAAAACCGGTGGACAAATCGGGAAAGAACGGGTATAATAACGAAAAGAAAAAAGAAAGGGGGATGGGCTTTGTTTTTGGCGAACAAAGAACATCCCTTTTCTCTGCGCCGCACCGGCGCGGGGAGGAAGAAACCCGTTAATTTTTCAGAAAAACAGGGAAAGGAGAGGATCTGTTTTATGATCCTGCGCCATATGATCGACCCGCTGGATTTTTCCAAACAGGAGATCGGGGAGCTTTTGGACCGGGCCGACGACATCGCCGCCGACCGGCAGAAATACAGCCATGTCTGTGAGGGGAAAAAACTGGCCACCCTTTTTTACGAGCCCAGCACCCGCACCCGCCTGAGCTTTGAGGCGGCCATGCTGAACCTGGGGGGCAGCACCCTGGGCTTTTCCGAGGCCAGCTCCAGCTCGGCGGCCAAGGGAGAGAGCGTGGAGGACACCATCCGCGTGATTTCGGGGTATGCGGATATCTGTGCCATGCGCCATCCCAAAGAGGGCGCGCCGCTGGTGGCGGCCCGCTATTCGCGCATTCCGGTCATCAATGCCGGCGACGGCGGCCATCAGCACCCGACCCAGACGCTGACCGACCTGATGACCATCCGGCAGAAGACCGGGCGGCTGGACAATCTGACCATCGGTCTGTGCGGCGACCTGAAATTCGGGCGCACGGTCCACTCGCTGATCAAATCCCTGGCCCGGCAGGAGAATATCCGCTTTTACCTGATTTCGCCGGAGGAGCTGCGGCTGCCCGATTATGTCCGGCAGGAGGCCATCGAGGACCGC
>JALENG010000138.1 GCA_022767925.1 Clostridia bacterium | reverse complement strand
CCGGTGGAACTGAAAGCGACTGCTCAGACGATGTATGGTTCCGTATCGGGACTGGCCTATATCGGCGGCAGCCTGGCGGGCGGAATCCTGATCGACATGATGGGAACCCGGGCTTTCTTTTTCCTGGCCGCCGGGATTACCCTGGCCGCCCTGTTGTTCCTGATTGGGAGCATTGCCTTTGGAAAGTATGTCCTTCACAAGGAGATTCCCCGCGCGGCAATGCGCACGCACTCCTGATGGGCGCCGTAAAAGTGCGGGTGGTTCCCTATGATCCCCGGTGGCCGACCCGCTATGAAGAAGAAGCCGCCCGGATCCGGGAGATCCTGGGGGATCAGCTGGTTGCCATCCATCACATCGGCAGCACGGCGGTATTATCTGCGCACCCATCCTGCGGATGCAAAGGCGTATGCTCAGCGAAAAAGAGAGTTGGCGGCCCGGTATCCGCTGGACTGGGAAGCCTATTGTGACGGGAAAGACGCCTTTGTGAAAGATTTGGAAAAACGGGCGCGAAACTGGTATCAGAAGCGGTGAAAAAAGGGCTGTCCAAATGGACAGCCCTTTTTTATCGGGATCAATGAGTTCGTCAGAGGAAATTACATCAGAGAGCGGTACAGGGCCTCGATATCCTCCAGCTTGGGATCGCGGGGATTGCCGGGACGGCAGGCGTCAGCCATGGCCGATTCGGACAGGAAGCGCACATCCTCGTCCTTTACAATGGCCTTCAGGTCCTGCGGGATTCCCACATCCTTGGACAGCTGGCGGACGGATTCCACGGCGGCCTTACGGTATTCCTCCTGGCTCATGGCATCCACGCCTTCCACGCCCATGGCGCGGGCAATTTCGCGGTACTTTTCACCGGTGCAGCAGGCGTTGTATTCCATAACGGTGGGCAGCAGGATGGCGTTGGCAACACCGTGGGGGGTATCATAAACGGCGCCCAGCGCATGGGCCATGGAGTGGACAATGCCCAATCCCACATTCGAGAAGCCCATACCGGCGATGTACTGGCCCAGCGCCATGCCCTCGCGGCCCTCGGGGGTGTTTTCTACGGCGCCGCGCAGGCTCTGGCTGATCAGACGGATGGCTTCCAGGTGCATCATATCCGTCATTTCCCAGGCACCCTTGGTGATATAGCCCTCAATGGCATGGGTCAGGGCGTCCATACCGGTGGAAGCCGTCAGTCCCTTGGGCATCGAGCTCATCATATCGGGGTCGATCACAGCGATGGGCGGGATGTCGTTTACATCGACGCAGACGAATTTTCTTTTCTTCTCCACGTCGGTAATCACGTAGTTAATGGTAACCTCGGCAGCCGTGCCGGCGGTGGTGGGAACGGCGATGGTGAATACACCGGGGTTCTTCGTGGGGGCCACGCCCTCCAGCGAACGGACATCGGCAAATTCGGGGTTTTTGATGATGATGCCCACAGCCTTGGCCGTGTCCATAGAAGAGCCGCCGCCGATGGATACGATGCAGTCTGCCCCGCTGTTCTGGAAGGCGGCTACACCGCTCTGCACGTTCTCGATGGTGGGATTGGGTTTGATATCGCTGTAGATTTCATACGCAAAACCGGCTGCGTCCAGCAGATCGGTGACCTTGGCGGTTACGCCAAACTTAATCAGATCCGGATCCGAGCAGACAAATGCCTTCTGGAAACCGCGGTCCTTCAGCAGGCCGGGGATTTCCTGAATAGCGCCCTTGCCATGGTACGAAATGTTATTCAGTACGATTCTGTTTGCCATAATGGAATTACCTCCGTCTTTAAAGAAAAATATATTCAGCGGTAAAACTGCCGCTTTCTTGCCTTAAAGAGTTCCCAGGCTGCGGCCGGCATCAAAAGCCTGCGCCAGTTCTTCCTGCGAGAGCGGCTCATATCCGCCGTGAATCATGAGCTTGTGCCGAATCATCCCGCGGTTTTCAAAGTCGCCCAGATACCAGTTGTAATTCGCCAGATACTTCTCCGGATCCTTCTGCCCCTGGGAGAAAATGCCGATCAGCCGGATCCCGGGTTTAATGCGCGGTTTCCAATCCTTGTCCAGCAGGCAATAGTGACGGTTCATATAAGTAATCATGGGGCCGCACACAGTGCTGGCATAATTGGGAGCAGAGACCAGCAAAGCATCACACTCGTGCAGTTCCTTCCAGTAGGGAGCCAGATCATCCTGCACGATGCAGTCAATTCCATTGTTTTTGCAGGCCCGGCATCCCTGACAGCCGCGCACATGCATCTTCTCAATTTCGTACACGCTGGTTTCCCATCCGGCGGCCTCGGCACCGCGAATGACCTCGCGGGCCAGGGTGGAGGAAGGACCGTTTTTGTGCGGACTCCCCAAAACAGCAATCAATTTCATTGGACAGACCCCCTTTTATCCATTTTCTTTCTCTATTATACACGGTTAGCAGAATAAGAACAAGAAAAAAATGATTTCTTTGAAAATTTCAGTGGTTCCTACTAAATTTTTTACGGTTTCTTTCTCCACGATCCATGGAAATTCATTGCAATCCCTTTTTGAATATGGTAGAATAATGAACAGCTATAGAATGAAAATAAAGTTTGAAAAAGTACTGGATTTACTATTGACCGAGAAAGGGGAAGGCATTCTTTATGGCGATGAATCTGCAAAGCTTGTTTGCAACGCAGGATTTGACAAAGGGCAAACCTATCCACGGAATCATCCGTTTTTCGATCCCGCTGCTGATCGGGAATTTGGCCCAGCAGCTCTATAATACCGTGGATTCCATTGTGGTGGGCAAGTATGTGGGAGATCAGGCTCTGGCGGCGGTCGGTGCGGCGGGGCCGGTTTTGAATCTGCTGATCGTACTGTTTGTGGGAGTTTCGGTAGGCGGCACGATTATGGTCTCTCAGTATTTCGGCGCCAGAGACCGGGAGCATCTGGACCATACCGTGGGCAACACCATAACGCTGGCGGTTTTGTCCGCATTGATCATCATGGTGATCGGTCCGCTGCTCACCCGTCCGCTGCTTGACCTGCTGCAGACGCCCTCTGATATTTATGAGATGACCTGCAGCTATCTGGTTATCATCTTCGTGGGGGTTTTGGGCGGTTCCTTTTATAACATTATGGCAGGTGTGCTGCGCGGTCTGGGGGATTCGGTGGGGCCTGTTCTCTTCCTGATCGTCGCCTGTTTTCTGAACATCGGGCTGGATTTGCTGTTTGTCATCGCGTTCAGCATGGATGTGGCCGGGGTGGCGCTGGCCACGGTGCTGGCGCAGTTTGTGTCGGCTGCTCTGTGTATGTGGAGATTGATGCGCATGAAAGAGGTTGTGTCGATCCACAAAAAATATCTGCGGCCTAAAAAGGAGTACATCGCAAAGTTAATCCGCCTGGGCCTTCCCAGTGGCGCCAGCCAGGCGATTTTTTCCACAGCCGCTTTGATTGTTCAGTCTCTCACCAACAGCTTTGGAACCAATGTGATTGCTTGCTGCACGGTTGTGATGCGCGTGGATGCTTTTGCCATGATGCCCAATTTCACGTTTGGCACGGCGATGACCACCTATACCGGGCAGAATATCGGCGCCAGGCGGATTGACCGTGTGGAGAAAGGCATGAAGGCCGGCCTGCTGGTCTCCTGTGTGACCTCGGTGGTACTGGTTACGGCCATTTTGCTGGCGGGCCCGTACCTGATTGAGATGTTCACCAAAACGCAGGAAGTCATTGATATGGGAACCCACATGCTGCAGATTCTGGCCTTTGGCTACTTAATGATGGCGGTCAGCCAGGTTTTCAACGGAATTATGAACGGGGCCGGTGACACGCTGACACCCATGTTCCTCTCGATTATCACCACGGTGGTGATCCGTATGCCGCTGGCGTACCTGCTGAACGAATGGTTGCATTCGCCGGACTGCCTGTTTATTTCGCTGCTGATTGCTTGGACATGCGGGGCAATTCTGTCGGCCATTATGTTCAAGGTGGGGCCCTGGCGCCGTCGCTCGGTAGCATCCCGGGATGCATTTCGGGAGAATGGAAAAGATGCCATGTCGGAATAAGAACTCCAGAAAATGCTGTTCCATCCATCCGAACCACATGTTGTTTTCCTTGGTTATGGGCTGATTCGGTCCAATGAAAGTGCATCGCCGGAATTTACTATCCGTGGAATTCCACATTGCTTTTTCCCGTGGAATCAGGTAGAATGAATCTATCAATTATGATTTGTGGCGGTGGAAAGAAGCAAGATGACAGAGCAACAGAAAACAGCGGTTCTCGCCCTGCGCAGGCAGGTTTTGGAAAAGGTTTTTGCACGGATGAATGAAAAACAGCGCCAGGCGGTTTTTCATGTGGAGGGCCCTCTGCTGATTTTGGCGGGTGCCGGCAGTGGGAAAACGACGGTGCTGGTTAACCGGGTGGCCAATATCATCCGGTTTGGGTGTGCCTATGAGAGCGATCAGATTTACGGGGAATGGGACGAGGCGGATACGGCCGCCTGCCAGGCGTTTCTGCATGGCGGAACCGACCTTCCGGCGGCAACCGAGGCAAAGCTATCGGTCAGCCGGTGTCAGCCCTGGCGGGTTATGGCCATTACCTTTACCAATAAGGCGGCCGGTGAGCTGAAAGAGCGGCTGTGCGCCATGCTGGGAGACGCCGGAAACGAGATCTGGGCCTCCACCTTTCATTCGACCTGTGCCCGGATTCTGCGGCGCGATGGAGACCGGCTGGGATACAGCCAGCATTTTACCATTTATGATACGGACGATACCAAGCGCCTGATGAAGGACTGCCTGAAAACGCTGAATATCGAGGAGCGCTCCCTTCCGGTCCGGGCGGTTCTCAGCGAGATTTCCCACGCAAAGGATTCGCTGATTGATCCACAGGAATACGCCCGCCAGGCCGCTTCGGATTACCGGCTGAAACAGGTGGCCCGCGCATACGAGCTGTACCAGAAGCGGCTGAAGGCGGCCGACGCGATGGATTTTGACGACCTGCTGGTGAAAACAGTGGAGTTATTCCAGCAGTGCCCCGATGTGCTGGAATACTATCAGGACAAATTCCGCTATCTGATGGTGGATGAGTACCAGGATACCAACCATGCCCAGTACATGTTTGTCCGGCTTCTGGCGCAGAAACACAGAAACTTGTGCGTGGTGGGCGATGATGACCAGAGTATTTACCGGTTCCGCGGGGCGACCATTGAGAATATTCTCAGCTTTGAAAATACATTCCCGCAGGCCAAGGTTATCCGGCTGGAGCAGAATTACCGTTCCACCCAGAATATTCTGGATGCAGCCAATGCGGTGATCTCCCACAACCAGCAGCGCAAGGGGAAAACCCTGTGGACCGGAAACGGTAAGGGCTCCCTGATCACCTGCTACACGGCCGAAAATGAGTCGACCGAGGCCGATGAGGTTGTCAAGCAGGTGCTGGATGGGGTGGCCGCCGGGCGGAAGTATAGCGATTACGCGGTGCTGTACCGTATGAACAGCCAGTCCAATGCGTTTGAAAAAGTATTCGTCAAATCCGGTGTGCCCTATCGGATCATCGGCGGCACCCGCTTTTACGAGCGCCGGGAAATCCGGGATATGGTGGCGTATCTGGCGGTGATTGCCAATCCCAGCGATGAAATTCGTCTGCGCCGGATTCTGAACACGCCCAAGCGCGCCATCGGGGAGCGCACCGTGGCGCAGGCCTCCCAGATTGCGGCGGAGACGGGGGAGAGCCTGTATGAGGTGATGAGCCATGCGGACGAGTATGCGGTGCTGAAGCGCTCGGCGGAAAAGCTGATGAGCTTTACACAAATGATGGATGAGCTGATTAACCTCTCCAACGATCCGGCTGTTACGCTGGAGAATCTGTACCGGCAGCTGCTGGAGAAGACCGGGTATGAGGCATATCTGCGCAGCACGGAGGAGGATCCCCAGGACCGTATTGAAAACATCAACGAACTCGCCTCGAACCTGGCCAAATACGGGGAGGAGAACGAAGAGGCCACCCTGGAGGGTTTTTTGGAGGAAGTCTCGCTGATGACGGACATCGACAACTATGATGAGGATGCCGATACCGTGATTATGATGACCATCCATTCGGCCAAGGGTCTGGAATTCCCGGTGGTCTTTCTGCCCGGAATGGAGGAGAATATTTTCCCGGGGATGCAGGCTATCTATGATATGGGGGAGATTGAAGAGGAACGGCGGCTTGCCTATGTGGCGATCACCCGCGCCAAAGAGGAACTGCACCTTCTGCATGCGGAATCCCGGATGCTGTTCGGTTCGACCAGCCGCAATAAGCGTTCCCGCTTTATCGATGAAATCCCGCCGGAGCTGTTGGAGAGCAGCCGTTACCGTACCCTTATCCCTTCCCATGAAACGGTCTGGCCCAATGCCCGGCAGCAGGCCCGTGCGGCCGATATTGCGGCCTCCCGCAAATTTGGGCAAGCGGTTCCTGCGGGCAGCGGCGATACCTTTTCCGTGGGGGATACGGTGCTGCACCGCACGTTTGGCACGGGTGTAATTTTGTCGGCCAGTTCCATGGGAAATGATCAGCTTTTGGAAATTGCCTTTGATAAGGTGGGGACCAAAAAGCTGATGGCAAAATTTGCCCGTTTAAAGCGGGTGTAGAATAGGGGGCCTTACCATGCCCGTTTTGTATCGTGGCGAGTGCCGCCGCAGCCTGACCAGCATTAAAAGTGAGCAGGGGACGATGGTTATCACGGAGAAGGCACTGTTCTGGTGGAAATCGCACCGCACAAAAACCGTATGGTCCGGAAAAAAGGAGGAAGACCCCCCACCGGATTTGACGGTTTCCGTGGATCAGATTGTCTCCTGCCGGGAAACCTCTCTGCATGGGGAGCGGCTTCTCCTTTTATCCCTGCGGGACGGAACGCAGCCGCACTTTCTCAGTGAGACATTCCCACAGCTTATGACCGCACTGCAAATGGCGCTGGAGTATGACCGGCGAGCAAAAACGGCAGGGGAGGAAAAACGGCGGGGGCCATTTGTTTCTGTACCGGGGAAGGGAGTGCAGCCGGGGAAGAACCCGAATCCCTGCCCGGTGCCGGAAACAGCGGAGAAAATGATTCTGCCCGATCCTTCCGTCCTCATTCCACCGGCTGCCGCTGCCCAAAAGGCAATGTGCCCGTATTGTGGACACAAAGTGGTTCCGGGAGACCGGTATTGCCTGGCTTGTGGGGGAAAACTGTAGATTATCTACAAAAGAATGGCCTTTAATTCGGGGAAGAAGGGGAGAATGCCGGTTTTTGCGAATTTTAGCAGAATTATTCGGTTGGCATTGACTTTTTAAAAAAAGGTTGTTATAATCAAGTTGTTAAAAAAATAACATATATTCCGCTTCATCAAAAAACAAGAATTGTTTAGGAGGACTGGATTATGGATCAGAAAGAAACCAAGATCGTCAACAGCGTGGAAACCCTGTTGGAAAAGATCAAAGAAGTCCGTGAGGCACAGCGGATTTTCTCGACCTATACGCAGGAGCAGGTCGATAAAATTTTCTTTGCTGCATCGGTCGCGGCGAACCAGGCCCGCATTCCGCTCGCCAAGATGGCGGTGGAGGAAACCGGCATGGGTGTGGTAGAGGATAAGGTTATCAAGAACCACTATGCCAGCGAGTATATCTACAATGCCTATAAGGATACCAAAACCTGCGGCGTTGTGGAGCGCGACGAGTCGTTTGGCTATACCCGTGTAGCGGAACCGATCGGTCTGGTTGCAGCGGTTATCCCCACGACGAACCCCACTTCGACGGCTATCTTTAAAACCCTGATCTGTCTGAAAACCCGCAACGGCATTATCATCAGCCCCCATCCCCGTGCGAAGAACTGCACCAAGGAAGCGGCCCGCATTGTGCTGGAGGCGGCTGTGAAGGCCGGCGCTCCCAAGGGAATTATCGGCTGGATTGATGTTCCCTCGCTGGAAATGACCAACGAGCTGATGCGTGATGCGGATATCATCCTGGCCACCGGCGGTCCCGGCATGGTTAAGTCCGCTTACTCCTCCGGTAAGCCGGCTCTGGGTGTGGGTGCAGGCAATACGCCGGCCATCATCGACGATACCGCCGATGTGAAGCTGGCTGTCAACTCCATCATCCACTCCAAGACCTTTGATAACGGCATGATCTGCGCTTCCGAGCAGTCCGTGATCGTTCACAAGAATGTTTATGCGGCGGTGAAGGCTGAATTCGCGGCCCGCGGCTGCTACTTCCTCAACCCGGAGGAGACCGAGAAGGTCCGCAAGACCATCATCATCAACGGCGCCCTGAATGCCAAGATCGTAGGGCAGAAGGCTGCCACCATCGCCTCTCTGGCCGGGATTGAGGTTCCGGCTGCCACCAAGATCCTGATTGGCGAAGTGGAGAGCGTGGATCTGGAGGAAGAGTTTGCCCATGAAAAGTTGTCTCCGGTTCTGGCTATGTACAAAGCCGAGGACTTTGACGATGCGGTTGCCAAGGCGGCCCGCCTGATCGCCGACGGCGGTTACGGCCATACCTCCTCGCTTTACTGCAACGCGGTGACCGAGCGTGCCAAGATCGACCGCATGGGAGAAGAAATGAAGACCTGCCGTGTACTGGTCAACACTCCGTCTTCGCAGGGCGGCATCGGTGATCTGTACAACTTCAAGCTGGCTCCGTCCCTGACGCTGGGCTGCGGCTCCTGGGGCGGCAACTCGGTATCGGAAAACGTGGGCGTTAAGCATCTGCTGAATGTAAAGACCGTTGCCGAGAGGAGAGAGAATATGCTGTGGTTCCGTGCCCCTGAAAAAGTCTACTTCAAGCGCGGCAGTCTGCCGGTTGCTCTTGATGAACTGGGATCGGTTCTGGGCAAGAAGAAATGCTTTATCGTAACCGATACGTTCCTTTATAACAATGGCTATACCAAGACCATCACCGACAAGCTGGATGCCATGGGCATTAAGCACACCACGTTCTTCAATGTGGCGCCCGATCCCACGCTGGCCTGTGCCAAAGAGGGTGTGGCGGCGATCAACGCTTTCCAGCCCGATTGCATTCTGGCTCTGGGCGGCGGTTCTGCAATGGACGCCGGTAAGATCATGTGGGTGATGTACGAGCATCCGGAAGTGGACTTCATGGATATGGCCATGCGCTTCATGGACATCCGTAAGCGTGTGTATACCTTCCCGCACATGGGCGACAAGGCCATGTTCATTGCGGTTCCCACCTCGGCCGGTACCGGTTCCGAAGTGACGCCGTTTGCCGTTATTACCGATGAGAGCACGGGAATCAAGTATCCGCTGGCCGATTACGAGCTGATGCCCGATATGGCGATCATTGACGCGGATCTGATGATGAACATGCCCAAGGGCCTGACCTCGGCCTCCGGTATTGACGCCCTGACCCACGCACTGGAAGCTTACGCCTCCATCATGGCGACGGATTACACCGACGGTATCGCCCTGAAAGCCATGAAGCTGATCTTCGAATATCTGCCCCGCGCGTATGAGAACGGTGGAAATGATCCCATCGCCCGTGAAAAGATGGCCAATGCCTCCACGCTGGCCGGTATGGCGTTTGCCAATGCTTTCCTGGGCCTGTGCCATTCGATGGCGCACAAGCTGGGTGCCTACCACCACCTGCCCCATGGTGTGGCCAACGCCCTGTTGATCAGCGAGATTATCCGCTACAATGCGGTCGAGGTTCCCACCAAGATGGGTACTTTCCCGCAGTATGAATATCCGCACGCCAAGGCCCGCTATTGCGAGTGCGCCGATTACCTGGGAATCAAGGGCAACAGCGATGACGAAAAGCTGGAGAATCTGATTGCTGCGATCGACGAGCTGAAGGCCCGCGTCGGTATTAAGAAGACGATCCGCGATTACGGCATTGACGAGCAGAAGTTCCTGGAGACTCTGGACGAAATGACCGAGATGGCCTTTGATGATCAGTGCACCGGCGCCAACCCGCGCTATCCGCTGATGAGCGAAATGAAGGAAATCTATCTGAAGGCTTACTACGGCGAATAAGAGAAGTATTTTCCCATAAAAGAGAAGTGAGAAGGCCCCCGATGAGAATCGGGGGCCTTCTTTACTCTCGGATAAAAAAGTTACAAACAGGTATCCGCCCCCAGAATCTGGGCTTTTCGGCGGGTCAGAATGGCCGTGACAAAATCCTTTTCATTCCGGATGGGCTCGGCAAAAAGCATCCCGCCGCCAGTCAGCTTTGCGCTGTGGGTATCACTTCCACCTGTCAGCGGCAGCCCGTGTTTGTTGGCATAAGCGACCGCTTTTTGGTTAAATTCCCTTTTGGCGTTCCCGGTATTGATTCCCTCCACGGCGTGGACATAATCCGGGTACAGCTGAATGCGGGGCAGATAGGGCGCTTCCCGGAAGGGATGGGCGTGCACGACCAGGCCGCCCGCCCGGCTGATGTGATAAAACTGCTCGTCCACACTCCATTCGATCACCTCGGGGTGGGTGAGAAGCCACGATTCATCCAATCCGTAGATCAAAAAATCCGTGCCGCAGTAACCGGCTTCCCAGCCAAAGAAGACGTCAATTCCGATTTTCTTTCCCACTTCACGGGCGCGGCGATATCCCGTGCAGTAACCGGCGACCCAGTCCCGCCAGGGCAGCGTACGGGGAACCGCTGTGTTTCCGTAATAAAAATGATCGGTAATAAACAGCCCGTCATACCCGGCCTTTTTGTAAGCCCTGCACAGCTGGGCGGCGCTGGCGTGTGCACAGGCACTGCCCTCTGTGGTATGGGCATGGGTTTCCAATTTATACATATGGAAAACATCTCCCTTCTTCTGTTTTTTATTCTACCACAGCCGGATAGGCAGAACAAGGATCATCGGGTAATATTGGCAGAGCCCCTTTTTCGTGAATAGGAAAACGGGTATTTCTTTCTTTTCTTTTATGAAATTTGCAGGTATAATAAGAGAAAAGGGGAGCCATGGTTTCCGGTGAAACAATGGGGGGAGGGACAAAATATGCGGAATAAAAAGCGTTTCGCAGGAATTTTGCTGGTATTGGTCCTGCTGCTGACGGGGACCGGGTGCAGCACCACGAGGACATACGGGGAAGTTTCGGGCTTTTCCTATACCGTGCCGTCCCCATCGCCGGAATCATCCCGGAAGGAGTTGGGGCGGGGAGAAGGTTTTTCCGGTCAGTTGGAAAAGTCTTCCTTTCCCGAAGCGTCCCTGGAAGTATCGGCCGAAAAACCGGCGTCCACACCGGAAAAATCCGATACTCCCACCTGCCGGAATCTGCAGGAGGTCCGTGATCTTCTGTGGAACACGTTGGAAAACGGAAAATCGGAGCGCAGCTTTCTGTATACCGGTGATTTGGACGAGATTACGCCGGAACTGATTTGCCGGATGACCGGGGCAGTGTATTGTACGGTTTGGAAGGGCACGCAGGATCCGCAAAGAGTGGATATCCAGTTAACGGAGTATCCCGGTGTCCGAATGGTCAAGGCCTACCAAAGTGGGACGGTGTCCTCTTTAAGGGCAGAAGAACAACAGGCACTGAACATGGCCCTGCAGGTGGTCAGCCAGGCCAAAGCGCAGGCAAAGACAGATTTAATGTTGGAGCTGGCGCTGCACGATTGGCTGTGCGAACATATCACCTATAATGAGGGCAGTACGTTGGTGACTGATCCCGAGAAGATTCCCCGTCATTTAACGGCCATCGGGGCCATACTGGATGGCTCTGCGAATTGTCAGGGATATACGGATGGGTTTTATCTGCTGGCTTCGCTGGCCGGGTTCCGTGTGGGAATGCAGAACTGCCTGGCCGCGAGCGGTGAGGGGCATATTTTTAATGTAATTGAAATAAACGACATATGGAGCGTGGTCGATGTTACCTTTGACGATAACTCGATCTCACTCGACGGTGAAATTCTGGCGGATGCCCATCTGTTCAATGCGGGGATGGATATTGCCGGTCAGGAATACAGCTGGCCCGCCACGTATGACCGGTATCCGATTACGAAAACGACGACTTCATCCTATTATTACTACACGCAGGAGGATTCTCTCTATCAGTGCTATGGCCGCGCTTATTCCAATCTATCGGATATGGCTGCCGATATCGTCAACCAGTGGACAACCTACGGGAGAACGGAGATGGATCTGATGCTGTGCGGGCAGAAGGCCACATGGAGTAGTCTGGATCAATACCTCAGTGAGGAAGCCAGAGCAAC
>JALENG010000133.1 GCA_022767925.1 Clostridia bacterium | reverse complement strand
TGATTACACGCGATGCTTCACACGGTCGCGCTCTTCGTCGCGTTTGGCCGGGTTCCAGTTTTCCAGCGGACCGGCCAGATAGCTGGTAATGCGGCGGATGCGCTCAAAGCGGCGTCCCTCTGATTCGCTGCGGCGGCAATAGGGACAGGTCTCTCCGATTTCGCCGATATAGCCGCACTCGGGGTCGCGGTCGGCGGCGTGGTTAATGGCGCCGTACCCGATGCCGCACTGCTGCATGTACAAAAGAATCCGCTCGAACAGGTCGGTGTCTTGGGCTTGCTCGGTGGTCAGTTCCACACAGGTGATGTGACCGTTGTTGGTCAGCGCGTGATAGGGGGCCTCGCGCTCGATTTTCTCCCATACGGAGATGGAGTACCACACGGGAATGTGGAACGAATTGGTGTAGTATGAGCGATCCGTCACTCCGGGCACCGTGCCAAAACGCTTCTTGTCCAGTTCGGTAAACCGGCCGCACAGTGTCTCGGCCGGGGTGGCAAACAGCCCCCAGTTCAGCCCCGTTTGGCGGGTTTCGCGGTCCAGGCGGGCCCGCATATGGCCGATAATCGACAGGCCCAGCTTCTGGCTCTCCATGCTCTCGCCGTGGTGGCTGCCGGTCAGGGCCGTCAGCGTCTCCGCCAAGCCGATAAAGCCCACGCTTAGGGTGCCGTGTTTTAAAACCTCCTGCACGCTGTCCGTCATGGAGAGCGCTTCCGCGTCCATCCACACCCCCTGTTCCATCAAAAACGGGAAGTTGTACACCTTCTTGGTGCCCTGAATGCCCAGGCGGTGGCGAAGCTGGCGCAGGGCCAGGTCCATCCGGTCATTCAGCAGCGAGAAAAAGGTGTCCAGATCCCCATCGGCCAGCAGGGCCAGCCGGGGCAGGTTGATGGTGGTAAAGCTCAGATTGCCCCGGCGGCAGGAGGTCTGACGGGAGGGGTCGTACACGTTTTCCATCACACGGGTGCGGCAGCCCAGATAGGCGACCTCGCTGCGGTAATCACCCTCCCGATAGTAGGGAAGGTTAAACGGTGCATCCAGAAAACTGAAATTCGGGTACAGCCGCAGAGCCGAAACCTGCATGGCCTGGCGGAACAGGTCGTAGTTGGGATCTCCTTTATGGGCATTCACTCCGTTTTTCACTTTGAAAATCTGCACGGGATAAACCGGGGTACTGCCGTCACCCAGTCCTTTTTCCGTGGCCAGCAGCATGTTGCGCATCACCATGCGCCCTTCGGGGGAGGTGTCGGTGCCGTAATTCACGGTGCTGAACGGCACCTGGGCACCGGCCCGGCTGGTCATGGTGTTCAGGTTGTGGATCAGGGCCTCCATCGCCTGATAGGTCGCATTTTCCGTCTCGCGCAGGGCCTTCTCCACGGCATAGGCGTGGGCCCGGGCGGGCAGTTCGGGAGAAAATCCCTCCAGCACACCGCGCAGGGTGGGCAGGATTTCATCGGCCTGTCCCATGCGCACGGTATCCAGGTCGTCTTTGATGGGATCCAGCAGCTGCTGGGCTTCTGCCTCCGTTTTTTCCAGTGAAATCTGCAGATGCTGCATCAGCGCCCAGCGATAGCTTTTCCGGAAGGTTTTGCGTACGCCGGGGGCCATGGCATAATCGAAATTGGGAATGCTCTGGCCGCCGTGCATGTCATTCTGGTTGGCCTGAATGGCGATGCAGCACAGCGCCGCATAGCTGCGGATGCTGTTCGGGGTGCGCAGATAGCCGTGCCCGGTGGAAAAGCCGCTGTCGAACAGCTCCAGCAGGTCGATCTGGCAGTTGGTCTCCGTCAGGGCGTAAAAGTCCTTGTCGTGAATATGCAGGTCGCCCTCGTCGTGGGCCGCAGCGATTTCCCCGGGGATCACGTTGCGGTCATAAAAGGCTTTTGCCCCTTCCGAGCCGTATTTCAGCATGGTGCCCATGGCGGTATCGGTATTGTGCCCCACATTGGTGCTGGTGCGGATATATACGCCTTTGTGGTCCCCGGTAAAGGTCAGATTCTCATAGGTCTTCATCAGGTCGGCATTCATATAGCGCATGGTGGTGTGCTCGGCCCGGTACAGCATATAGGCTTTGGCTGTCCCGGCGTAGTCCGCCGCCACCAGTACCTCCTCCACCAGGTCCTGAATCTGTTCTACCGTCGGGATCCCCCCCAGGGCCTCTGCTCTCTGCACCACCTGCAGGGTCAGAAGATCCAGCTCATTCTCGGTCATGCAGCGGTCCTCGGTATGGATGTTGGCGCGGTACATGGCGCTGCGGATTTTGGTGGCGTCAAAGGCTACGGTTTCTCCGCTGCGTTTTTGGATTTTTTCAATCATAATCTGCCCTCTTCCCGCAAAATATTACCGTTCCATTGTATATAATTTGAAAAGGCAAGTCAACTTTATTCGAAACAAAACGACTTCTTTTTCTATATATTGTGGTGGGAAAAGGAGATTCTCCACAATTTCCACCAAATATTCCACACTATTCCACGATGGCACCCAGTGAAGCGGCCAGCTGGGCCGCCTGACGGATGTCCAGGTGTGTTTTCTGCAAATGGGCGCTTTTTAGATCACAGCCGGTGGTATCCGCGCCCCGCAGATCCGCCCCCTGCAGGCCGCATTCCCGCAGAACCGCCCCGTGCATGCGGCAGCCGCACAGAAGGGCCTTCTCCAGATTGCAGGAGGAGAGATCCGCATGGGACAGATCGCAGCCGCGTAGATCACAACGCCGCAGGTCACAGCCGGTGAGCAGCACATAATCCAGCCGGCACTGGGAAAAAGAGAGGGCAGTAACGTCGGCCCCGGAAAAATCGGTGCCCGTGCAGCGGCAGCCGGAAAAAGAGGCGCCGAAGAAGGAGGAGCCGGAGAACGAGCCGTTGCAGATCCGGCAGTTTTCCCAACGGGTGCCGTTTAAATGGCAGAAATCAAAGGAGCAGGCTTCGAACTGGGCGCCGGTAAACAAACATTCGGAGAAATCACATCCGCGGAACCGGCAGGAGATATACCGCACGGACGCGATGGTTTCCCCGGAGAAGGAGAGGGAGGAGAAGGCCTCTCCCTCAAAGACGGAGGGTGCCATGTCACAGTCCCCTTTCGATGAGAAGATCCCGCACGCCCATGAGAGAACCGGCTGTTCCCCACAAAAGGGGCAGCAGTTGAGGGTCGGGCGCGGTCTGGTCCGGGACCAGGATCACCCGGCAGCCCGCCCGCCAGGCGGACAGCACTCCGTTGGGGGAGTCCTCCAGGGCCAGGCATGAGGACGGCGGCTGGCCGATTTTCCGGCAGGCGGACAGGTACACGTCCGGCATGGGCTTGCCCCGGGGTACGTTGGGCGCACAGCAGATTTCATCGAACAGGGGCAAAAGCCCGGTTTCCGTCAGATAGCGGGCGGCCCGCGTTTCGTCCGTGGCGGTGGCCACAGCCGTGCGGATGCCGCGCCCGCGCAGCCAGCCCAGCAGCTCGGCGGCGCCGGGCTTTACGGGGATGGGATGACGGAGGAAATATTCGTTCATTTTTTCACGGCGGCGGTCGCGCACCGCTTTATGGTCAAAAGTTTCCCCGAACTGCCGGCGCAGGTACACCGCCGCATAAGGGCCGCTCAGACTTCTCAGGTGCAGGGCATGGTGGGGCTGCATGGGAAAGCCCAGCTCGTTGGCGGCTTCGCACCAAAAGCGCACCAGCAGCCGTTCCGTGTCCAGCAGCAGGCCGTCCATATCGAAAATGGCGGCATGAATCGCCATTCGGATCACTCCTTTTTGGAAAATCAGGAAAAGAAAAAGCCGAAAGCGGGCTTTTCAGCGCACTTCCGGCTTTGTTTCTCAAACAGAGGGGAAAATCAGGCCTTGTTGACGGAACCGAACAGCTCCATCTTCTCCTTGACCTTCTCCTTGATGGCCTGCGTGCCGGGGGCCAGCAGCTTGCGGGGATCAAAGCCCTTGCCCTGCTGATCCTTGCCCGCCTCAACATAAGCGCGGGTGGCATCGCGGAAGACCAACTGGCATTCGGTGTTCACGTTGACCTTGGATACGCCCAGGGAGATGGCCTTCTTGACCATTTCGTCCGGAATACCGGTGCCGCCGTGCAGAACCAGGGGCATACCGGGAACGGCTTCCTTGATCTTCTCCAGCGCATCGAAGCGCAGGCCCTGCCAATTCTCGGGGTACACGCCGTGGATGTTGCCGATACCGGCAGCCAGCATGGTTACGCCCAGATCGGCGATCATCTTGCACTCGGCAGGATCGGCCACTTCGCCGCCGCCGACAACGCCGTCTTCCTCGCCGCCGATGGCGCCCACTTCCGCCTCCAGGGACAGGCCCAGGTAGTTGGTAATGGTGACCAGCTCTTTGGTTTTCTCCACGTTCTCTTCAATCGGATAATGGGATCCGTCGAACATAATGGAGGAGAAGCCGGCCTGCATGGCCTTCTTGGCGCCCTCATACGTGCCGTGATCCAGGTGCAGGGCCACCGGAACGGTGATGCCCAGCGATTCGATCATGCCGTTGACCATGGCCGCCACGGTATTGAAACCGCACATATACTTACCGGCGCCCTCGGAAACACCGAGGATCACAGGGGAGTTGCACTCCTGAGCGGTCTGCAGAATGGCTTTGGTCCATTCGAGGTTGTTGATGTTGAACTGGCCCACCGCATAATGGCCCTCAAAAGCCTTGGTGAGCATGTCCTTTGCAGATACGAGCATGGATAAATCCTCCTTCGAAAAAGTTCAGATTCTTACCTCTATTGTAATGCATAATTTCCATTTTGAAAAGCCCCAACCGGGAAAAAAGCGAAAAAAGCCCGCAAAGAGCGGACTGTTTTTCTCACGGCTGCGCAGCGGCGGGCTGCCGGTATTCCAAAAGGCGCGCCGCCCTGTTTTCCTTTTCCCACTGAATCACACTGGAAAGAAGGGGCAGCAATGTTTTTCCCAGATCGGTAATTCGATACTCCACCCGGGGCGGCGATTCGGGGAACTGTTCACGGGATACATACCCGCTGTGCTGCAGCTCTTTCAGGCTTTGGGTCAGCATCATGTCCGTGATGCCGGGAATCCGGTTTTTTACCAGGCTGTAGCGGCAGCCGCTGCCGTCGTGCAACGCCCACAGCACACGCATGCGCCATTTGCCGCCCAGCTCCTCACTGAAAAGCTGCAGAGCGCAGATTTCCTCTGCCAGTGTTTCCCCGGTTTCCACTTTGACAATCGGCTGTTCGGCAGATTTTTTTGCTTTTTTCCGTTTTCTCTCTTTTTTCATAACAATCGTCCTTTGATCGAGCTGAAAATCCCAGTTCTAAGTATGATAAGCTCTGTGACCGCAAAAGGAGGCAAATTTAGTCAGGATGGAAAAATAAAGAAAAAAAGAAGGAAAGATATTGTCACTTTCTCTTCCTTATGTCAATATATGTCAATTATATCAGTGTTAGAATAGATTGTAAAGGAAAAATCAAAGTTGTTTTAGGGGAAATTTGGGGAAATATATGATAAAATATGATAAAATATGATATAAACACGAAAAAAGAAGGAATGGCTTTGAAGGAGAAAAGGCTTGTGTCTCCCCCTCCCTTTGGCTATAATAAAAAAGAAGCAGATGGCCCGGGCGTATACCGGAGTGGTTTGCATAAAACAGGAAACGGGAAGGAACGGCTGCCTCTCTTTTTTGGGCCCGTACTGTGCCCGTATGACAGGAGGAGTTTTTGTGAGCAAAACATTGCCCGTCGGTGTACAGGTGTATTCTGTGCGGGGGGATGCCGAAAAGGATTTTGCCGGCACCATGAAGAAAATTAAGAAAATGGGTTATGACGGTGTTGAGCTGGCCGGGCTGTACGGCCTGACTCCGGAGCAGGTGCGCGATGCCATCCGCGAAGCGGGCCTGGTGCCGCTGTCGGCCCATGTGCCGTATGTCGAACTGGCCGCCGATATGGAGAAGGTGGTCAGCGATTACGAGACGATTGGCTGCCAGTACATTGCGGTTCCGTATTTGACCCCCGAATACCGCCCCGGTACCGAGGAATTCCCCAACGTGGTGGAGACCATCGACCGGATCGGCGAATGCTGCAACCGCCATGGGATCGTGCTGATGTACCACAACCACGATTTCGAGTTCCAGACCAGGATCGACGGTATGTATGCGCTGGACTATCTGTATAAAACGGTTCCGGCCGATCGCCTGCAGACCGAGATCGACACCTGCTGGGTGAACGTGGCCGGCGAGAATCCCGCCGACTATGTACGCAAGTACACGGGCCGCGCCCCGGTGGTCCATCTGAAGGACTTCTGGAAAAAAGAGGGCAAGAGTGGGAAAATGTACGAGCTGATCGGCATCAAAGACGACGGAAACGGCGAAGCCGAAGAGAAAACCTTTGGCTTTATGCCCGTGGGATACGGCCAGCAGGACATCCCCTCGATCCTGCAGGCATCTCTGGACGCCGGTGCCAAGTGGGTCGTGGTCGAGCAGGACGCCTCGGATGAGCGTCCCCCGCTGGAGGCCATCGCCATGAGCCGCGAGTACCTGAAAAAGCAGGGCTGGTGAGAAAGCACTTGACAAAACGACAGGAGCCGCATACAATAAAAAGCGAAATCTTCGGGGCAAGGTGAAATTCCTTACCGGCGGTATAGCCCGCGAACCTGTCTCCTGACGGAGCAGGCCGACTCGGTTGAATTCCGGGGCCGACAGTACAGTCTGGATGAGAGAAGAATACCTGTGCGGAATTCTGTGCAAGGGATGGAAAAAGGGGGAAGGACCCCCGCTTTCTGTCCTCTGCATTCCATTTGGGTAAAAGCCCCGGATCGATTCGATCCGGGGCTTTTTGTATGGGAGAAAGTTCTGCCTGCCGTATTCCTTCGGAGAAAATTTTACTAAGGAGTCGTTTTTATGCAGAACGGAACAAAACGCGTGAATGTGCGCAAGCTGGTGATGACCGCCATGCTGTCGGCAGTGGCAACGGTCCTGATGTTTCTGGGGTTCAGTGTCCCGCTGATGCCCAGTTACTTAAAGCTCGAGTTTTCCGAGCTGCCGGCGCTGATCGCCTCATTTTCCATGGGGCCGGTCTCGGGCGTGGTGGTGTGCTTGGTGAAAAATCTGGTGAATGTATTCAGCACCACCACCGGCGGCGTGGGTGAGTTGTGCAATTTCATCCTGGGGTGCTCGTTCGTGGTGCCCGCCGGACTGATCTATAACCGCTGGCGCACCCGCCGGGGCGCGCTGGGTGCTTCGCTGGTGGGGGCCCTGGTCATGGCGCTGGGCAGTGTGCTGACCAATTACTTTTTGGTATATCCCGCATACAGCCTGCTGATGTCCATGGAGGCCATCATGGGCATGTACCAGGCGATCCTGCCCGGGGTGACCAATCTGTTCCAGGCGCTGGTCATTTTCAATATGCCGTTTACCCTGGTGAAGGGGCTGTGCGATGTGCTGCTGACCTTCCTTCTCTATAAGCATATCTCGCCGCTGATCAAGGGCACCCGGCAGCAGACGGGAAAAAAATAAGGCGGAAAAGGATGGTGCGCCCCGCTTTTCCGCATGGGAATCGGTAAAACAGTGGGGGTGCGGTTCTTGACAGACGGACGGCGGCTTTTTATAATGAAAGAAATCGCTGCCCGTCTGTTTTTTTTTGGAAACAGTCCGCGCCGGCAGGAAAGAGATGCTAAGGAGGAAAGAAGACATGCTGAAGAGTGAGAGCATTTTGCAGGGGCCCGAGAATACGCCCCATCGCGCCCTTTTTAAGGCCCTGGGCTTTACGGATGAGGAAATCCGCCGCCCGCTGGTGGGCATTGTCAGTTCCCAGAACGAGATTGTACCCGGCCATATGAATATTGATAAAATTGTGGAAGCGGTGAAAACCGGTGTCTCCATGGCAGGGGGAACGCCCATCATGTTCCCGGCCATCGCGGTGTGCGACGGTATCGCCATGGGCCACGCGGGGATGAAGTATTCCCTGGTGACCCGCGACCTGATCGCCGACAGCACCGAATGCATGGCCCTGGCCCATGGGTTCGATGCTCTGGTGATGGTTCCCAACTGTGACAAAAACGTGCCCGGCCTGCTGATGGCCGCGGCCCGTCTGAACATTCCCACCATTTTCGTCTCCGGCGGCCCCATGCTGGCAGGCCGGGTCAACGGCTGCCGCACCAGCTTCTCCGGTGCCTCCGAGGCGGTGGGTGCCTATGCGGCCGGAAAGATCGGCGAGAAAGAGCTGCATGAGTACGAGGAGCACACCTGCCCCACCTGCGGCAGCTGCAGCGGTATGTACACGGCCAACTCCATGAACTGCCTGACCGAGGTGCTGGGCATGGGCCTGCCGGGCAACGGCACCATCCCCGCCGTATACAGCGAGCGTATTCGCCTGGCGAAAAAGGCCGGTATGCAGATTATGGAACTGCTGCGCCGGGATATCCGTCCC
>JALENG010000122.1 GCA_022767925.1 Clostridia bacterium | reverse complement strand
CCATCAGATCCGCCGAAAAACCGGCCCGCGCCATCCGCTCCCGGTTGGCGCGCCGGGTGGGCGTTGTGGCCAGAAAGGGAACACCGGCCTGCCGGGCGATGGCGGCGTATTCCCGCCATAAAGCCGACAGTGCCCGGCGCCCGTCCGATGAACGAACCAGTGCCGCCATGGCCACCTGTTCATCAAACTGCAGTCCGTATTCCCGCTTCAGGCGCTCACCCAGCGCCCCTTCCATCAGAAGAAGGAGGGCTTTTTCAAAGCACTCCAGCAGTGACGGTCCCTTATTTTCCATTCCTCAGTATCTCCCGGCGGATATAAGCAAAGGTCTCCTCTTCCCCTTTTTCCGCCAGCATGCGAAGCAGTTTTTCCAGCAGGGCGTCGGTTTCCGGGTGGATTAAATAGTGCCCGCGGGAATGCTGGTAGTACTCCAGCGGATCCGTCTGCCGATATTTCTCTCCGCGGTACACCTTGCTAGCCGCCACGCGGTCACAGAACATCTCCACCACATAGCGCACCGGCATCTTCATACCGCACATTGCGTGGTCGCCGTCCACGGCATAGTCAATCCAATACTCCATATGATGGCGGTTGCGCCCTTTGTGATGCAGCCAGGCGCTGCTGTAGCCCTGTTCCTTGCGTTCAATATTATTGGGGCTTTGATTCCCCTGGAAATAGCGGGCACCCACCCGAAATTCCACCGGGCTGTATTTGGATAAATCATGCAGCAGCCCCTGCTTATACAGCCCCACCTGAAAGCAGTGCCGGCGCACCAGCTTGCGGTGATGCTGGATGGTGCGCAGATGTGACCAGGCTTTTCCCACTTCCGTCTCCTCCTTCCGGGCAATATTCTTTGCTTTTAGAGATAAAAAATGCCTTCTGCCCGGAAAGTGGCAGAGGGCATTTTTCTCATTTTGATCAGGCCTTGGCTCCTGCTGCGGCGCGCTTTTTCTTTTTGTGGTTCTGCCACATCACATACAACGGGCAAGCTACACACATGGAGGAGTAGCAGCCGCTGATCACACCGAACATCATCGGCAGGGCAAAGGAAGTGACCGAATCCAACTGATAGGCCATTCCCACAATATACACCACCGTAATCGCCACAAACGTGGTAATCGAGGTATTCAGGCAGCGGGTGAAGTTCTGATTGATGGAAACATTCATCAGCTCCTCATAATTGACCTTCGGCCCCATCAGGCGGCGATTTTCACGCAGACGGTCGTACAGAACGATGGTATCGTTCAGCGAATAACCCAAAACAGTGAGAACCACGGCGATAAAGCTGTCGTTGATGGGCATACGGAAAATAACAAAGACAAAATAGACCACCAGCACATCGTGAATCAGAGCGACAATCCCCGTCACGCCTGCGGACATACCGCCAATTTTCTTAAAGCGAAATGCAACATACAGGATCAACAAAACGGCCGCCAGTGCAATGGCCACCATGCATTTGGCAAAGAATTTTCCGCCCATGGTGGCATCGACGCTGCTGGATTCCTCCAGGGCCATTCCCACATCGGGATATTCCTTTTCCAGCCCTTCCAGAATGGCTTTCTGCTCATTGGGGGCAACCGTAGCAGCGCCCGCAAATGTCAGGCTGATCTGTTCCACCGTCTCCGAGGAAGCCGAGGTCTGGACATTGTGGTTGATGGCCACATCGGCGCTTTTGCCCGTAGCTTCTTCCACGATCGCGGCGACCTTTTCTACATCCACTTCGCCCGTATAGGAATACTTGATGATCGTACCGCCGCGGAACTGGATGGACAGATCAGACCCAAAAATAAAGTTGCAGAGAATGCCAACTACCAGAATCGCAGCCGAGATCAGGAAATAGACTTTTCTGTGTGCAAAGAAATCAATCTTAAATTTTTTCATTTCCTGGGACCTCCGAACAGCCACTTATGGCGCAGCGATTTGTAGCCGGACAGTGAGCGGAGCATCATCCGCACACAGAACACGCTCATGACAAAGTTGCAGATCACACTGACCAACAGCGTATAGCCGAAGGAGTAGATCGAACCGGTCGTAGAAGCGCCGAAGAGCATCGAGAGAATATTACTGGGACCAAAGACCGCCATCAGAATCACCGCCACAATAATCACGGTGATATTTCCGTCGAAAATCGCCCAGAAACTGCTACTGTTGCCCTTCTTGATGGCGCCGTCCAGAGAACGGCCCGCCCACAGCTCTTCTTTAATCCGCGTAAACGTGATCACATTGGCATCCACGGCCATACCAATTCCCAGGATAATACCGGAAATACCCGGCAGGGTCATGGTGAAGCTGTTCATACCACCGAAATATCCGCTGATAAAGGCGAAGGTCAGTCCAATATGTCCCAGCAGGGCGATCACTGCCACTGCGCCGGGCAAACGGTACATGAGAATCATGAAGACCGCAATCAGAATAAAGGCGATGATTCCGGCCAGCAGCATGGCATCCAGCGAGGAAGCGCCCATGGTGGGGCTGATCGTGCTGTAGCTCTTCACCTCCAGCTCAAAAGGAAGGGAGCCGGCCTGAATTTTATTGGCCAAGGCCGAAGCCTGGGCCGGGGTGAAGCCCTTGGTGCCGTCGGCATTGGTTCCGCCGCTGATCGTGCATTTTCCGTCCGGAATTTTCTCGTTGACCACCGGGTTCGAGATCATCACATCATCCATCCAAATAGAGATAATCTCGCCGGTCAGGCGATCGGTCGCCTCGGCAAAGGCTTCCTTTCCTTCGTCATCGAATTCCAGCGCCACCACATACTCAGTTGCGCCGGTATTCTGGTCCTGAATCATCTGGGCCTTGGCCGAAATAACGTGGCTGCCATCCAGAATGATCTTTTCAGCGGTATCCCCTTTCGGGACCATCGCCACTTCATTCCCATTGGCGTCAATTTCCGTTGTTTCGTATTCGTCCCCTTCACGGAAGGTCAGCTGAGCGGTTGATCCCAGTTCCTCAATGGCACTCTCCGGATTGAAATCCTCCTCATCGCTGTTCCAGGGGAACCGGACGATAATGTGGTCATTGCTGGCATCGGTGTACAGCTCATAATCGGTGATGTTATTATTCACCAGGCGCAGCTTGATAATCTCCTCCGCTGCAGCCAGCTGTTCATCCGTCGCATCGATCCCATCAGCCGGAACAAAGGTGACTTCCACACCGCCGCGGATATCAGTGCCCCAGCGGATGTCTCCCACACCCTTTACATAAGTGAGCTTCATGTCACCGTTCTGGCCATACACGCCGAAAATCGAGGTGTAAGTAAACAGCAGGATCAGGATGGCGACGATGAAAAATACGAGTTTCGGGGTCTTTTTCATGCGCATATCCTCCAATATTCGTGTTTTGCAAGGCTGCGGAAACGAACGGGAAAACAGCGCTTTCCATTTTTCGCAATCTCGCGATAACGTTTTTATTATAGAGGGAATGGGTGGAAAAGTCAATTCAAAACCGGTAAGATCGCAGGAATACGGGGATTATTCACAAAGAACCGGGGTAAATTTTGTCGCAAAAACCGCCTTTCTTTCACGTCTCTGGAGCCCCGGGAAACCTGAGCGCCAGCAGCTCTCTCAGGCCGGTGCCGAAACCCGGCGGTGGAAAAGCCACACCGTCAGCCCCAACAGAAGTCCCGACCACAGAAGCGTGAGCAAAAACGGCTCCAGTGCTCCGGCCCAGTCCCCTGCCAGCGCCAGCTGGGCGGCCTGTACCGCCGCTGCAAACGGGAGAAAACGACAGATCTGCTCAAACACCCCGCCGATCAGCGACAGGTCAAACCAGATCCCGCTGAGCCAGGCCGCCACATTGACCAGAAGCGACGCCGCTCCGCTGACTGCTTTTTCACTGCACACTGTTCCCAGCAGCAACCCGGCCGCCGTGAAAAAGACAGCCACCGGAAGCAGAACAGGCAGGCACAGCAGCATATTCAGACAGGGGGCCAGTCCCAGCAGAATCGCCGTCAGGAAGCACACCGCACACTGTCCGGCTGCCGCCGGCACCAGCGGAAGCAGATATCCCCCCATAAAATCCGTCGCCGTCATAGGGGTGGTGAGCAGCCGCATCAGAAACGAGGAGCCGCAGTCCCGGGCGACCAGTGTCCCGGCAAACAGGGATAAAAACGACAGACCGAACACCGCCATACCGGGGGTCAGCTTGCTGAGCACGAAGAGCTCCACCGGAACATTTCGCTGGATGACGGACAGCAGCACCAGTAAAATCACCGGAAATCCCAAAAAGAAAACCAGCATCATCGGATCGCGGATCAGTTCTCTCAAATTCCGGAATGCAAACGCACGCATTCTCATGACGGTTCCTCCTCTACCAGCCGGACGAAGGCCTCTTCCAGGTTTTCCCCTCCGGTTTTTTCGCACAGTTCTTCCACCGTACCCTCCGCCAGCAGGCGGCCGCCAGCCATAATCCCCACCCGGTCGGACAGAGCCTGTGCTTCCTCCATATAGTGGGTGGTCAGCACGATGGTGGTTTTCCCCTTCAGGCTTTCCACTTCTCTCCATAATTCCCGTCGGGCCAGCACATCCAGGCCCAGGGTGGGTTCGTCCAGATACAGCACCTGCGGTTCCCCGATCAGCGCCATGGCAATGCTCAGCCTTCGCTGCCAGCCGCCGGACAGGGTTTTAGCCCTTCGGTCCTTCACCGGCTGCAGCCCCAGAGCGTTTATCGTATCCGAGGCCCTTTTCCGGCCCTCCTTTTTCCCCAAACCGTGTACCCGGGCCATCAATTCCAGGTTCTCCCGCACGGTCAGCAGCCCGGCCACCGCCGTTTCCTGGGGGGAGACCGCCGTTATGCGGCGCATAGCTTCCATCTCCTGCGGCAGCTTCTTTCCCAAAATCTCCAGGGTTCCCCCATCGGGCCGCAGCAGACCGGTCAGAAGTTTAATGGTGGTGGTCTTTCCCGCCCCATTTACCCCCAGCAGGGCATACAGCTCCCCGGGGAAAACCTGAAGATTCAGTCCCTGCACCGCCATAACCGGACCGAAAGCCTTTCTCACATCCCGGCACAGGATCGCCGGATTTTTTTCTTCTCTCATCATTCTCTCCTCTTCTCCTCCTGCAGTCTCTGGTTAATGGCCGCCACCATCCGGCGGTTCACCTGCCAGCGAATCAGATAGGTCAGTGCATAGGTGAAAAACAGGTTTCCCACCATGGACAGTACGCCGATTCCGTTTTCCGGCATATAGCAAATCCACATAAACGGGGCGTAAAAACACAGCGTAATGAGAAAATGGACCACACTGCAGCGCAGCAGGCTCCAGTCCTCTTTTTCAAAAATAAACGAGGCCTCGCAGAATGCGACCCCCACCAAACCGGTCAGCAGGTTTTGCATATGCACGGCATTGATTTCGCTGCCGCAGTGCTCTACCAGAAACGGCATGGCCGGAATATACGCGCCGTTTCCTATGCACATGGAAACCACCAGGTTCACAAGATAGCCGATGAACATTCCGCAGCCCATCCCCAGGAAGAACCGAAGAATAATTTGTTTTATGCGTTTCATACATTTCCTCCTCTCACAGTTCCAGTGCTTTTCGAATTCGGGGGACATACCGCCGGGAAACATAGGTGGTAATGCCGCCCTCCAGAATGACGGCGATGGTTCCGGTCAGGGATACATCCAGCCGGCAGATGCGGCGGCGGTTGACGATCTCGGAGTGCGAGATGCGCAGAAAGGCCTCGCTCCCCAGCCGTTCCTCCAATTCATACAGGCGCTCCCGCAGCTGATAGATCCCTTCCATCGTCTGGGCAAATACCTTCTGGTTCTCCCCGTACAGCCGCAGGATTTTTTCCGGAGCCAGCGGGGTCACCGTATCCTGCCGGTATCCGTTCAGGGGCTTATTCCCGGGCGACCGCTCCACCAGCTGCAGAATTTTCTCGATTTCCGGCGTCAGGGCCGCTGCACAAATCCGTATTTCCGGCTCCGGATACTCGTCACGGATCTCCAGATGAATTTTCATGGTCGGCGCCCTCCTTTCTTTTTCTTCTGCCTTCATTATAAAAAAATCTTTTTTTCTGTCCACCGGTTTTCGATGATCGGCTTTTCTTTGCCGGTAATCGGTCTCCTTCGGCGGAAAAGCGGCGCAAAAAAGGACCATGGAAAAATCCATGATCCTTTTTACGCTATTTCTCCGGTTTTCGGTTTTTGGGCCGGTCTTCCTGATTTTGATGAGCTTTCTTCCAATCGAGAATCTGTTCCAGCCGGGTTTTAAACCGGCCTTCCAGCCCCTGCTCGGTGGGATGATAGTACCGCTTTCCCAGCAGGGAATCGGGCAAGCACTGCATATTGGTCAGCTTGTCCTCCGTATCGTGGGCATACTGGTAGCCCTTTCCGTACTGCAGATCCTTCATCAGGGCTGTAGGAGCATTGCGAATCACCAGCGGCACCGGTTCAGATAACTGAGTCAGCGCATCTTTTTTGGCGCTCTCGTAAGCCATGTACAGTGCATTGGATTTCGGTGCCAGCGACAGGTACACCACCGCCTGGGTCAGATGAACCGTGCACTCGGGCATCCCAATAAAATGGCACGCCTGATAGGCCGCCACCGTCATCTCCAACGCCCGCGGATCGGCAAGGCCCACATCCTCGCTGGCAAAGCGCACCAGCCGCCGCGCCACATACAGCGGATCCTCACCGGCCTCCAGCATCCGGGCCAGCCAGTACACAGCGGCATCGGGGTCCGAATTGCGCATGGATTTATGCAGGGCCGAGATGAGGTTGTAATGCTCCTCACCCTTTTTATCGTACAGCAGCGATTTTTTTGAAATGCACTGCTCCACCGTCTGCTCCGTTATCGTGACCGTGTTGCCGTCGCTGTCCCCATTCAGCACCACCATCTCCAGCGTGGAGAGAGCTGTGCGGGCGTCACCATTGGCAAACACCGCCACTGCCTCCAGCAGAGAGTCAGGCATCCTCACCTGCAGGTTGCCGAACCCCCGGGGATCCTGCAGGGCGCGCTGCAGCAGCTGCTTGAGTTCTTCCACTCCCAGTGCCTGCAGAACAAACACCTTGCACCGGGACAGAAGGGCGCTGTTAATCTCGAATGAGGGATTCTCCGTGGTGGCCCCGATCAGGATGATACTCCCCTTTTCCACAAACGGCAGAAAGGCATCTTGCTGGGCCTTATTAAAGCGATGGATCTCATCCACAAAGACAATGGTTCTCTCGCCGTAGCGCCGGTTGTTCTCGGCCTGCTGCATCACGGTGCGGATCTCCTTGATGCCGCTGGTCACCGCCGAAAAATCAATAAACTCCGACCGGGTCCTGTTGGCAATAATCCGCGCCAGGGTGGTTTTTCCCACCCCCGGCGGCCCCCAGAAAATCATAGAGGAAATGCGGTCCTCCTCAATCAGGCGGCGCAGCACTTTCCCCTTTCCGAGAAGATGCATCTGCCCGGCAAATTCCTCCAATGACTTGGGCCGCATCCGGGCCGCCAGTGGCTGGTTATCCGTTCTGTCAAAGAAAAGCTGCTGCTCCATGTCCCTTCCCCCTTTTTCCCGGGTACGCATGTCCGGCCGAAAACCGGGCCCGGTCATTTTTCGGGATTCAGAATCTTTTTCAGGTACTGCCCGGTATACGAGCGCTCGCACGCCGCCACCTGTTCGGGCGTTCCGGTTACCACCACCGTACCGCCGTTGTCGCCGCCTTCCGGGCCCAGATCAATCAGGTAATCCGCCGTTTTGATCATATCCAGATTGTGCTCGATCACAATCACGGAGTTCCCCGCATCCACCAGCTTCTGCAGTACCTCGATCAGCCGGTGAACGTCGGCCATGTGCAGGCCGGTGGTCGGCTCGTCCAGAATATACACGGTGCGGCCAGTGGCGCGGCGGCTCAGTTCGGTGGCCAGCTTTACACGCTGCGCTTCGCCCCCGGAAAGGGTGGTGGCCGGCTGGCCCACCTTCACATATCCCAGCCCCACTTCGCACAGGGTCTGGAATTTATGGGCAATGCGCGGAATGCTGGAAAAGAAAGAGGC
>JALENG010000042.1 GCA_022767925.1 Clostridia bacterium | reverse complement strand
ACAAATTTTTCATGGGAAACCCCATGAGGAAGGAATAACGCTGCGCCATTTCCGGCGCGGGAGAAAGCGAGGAATGATGATGAAAAAACGGATTCTCAGTATGCTGCTGAGCCTGTGCATGGTGCTGGCGCTCTGCCCGGTGACGGCCTTAGCGGAGGAACTGGGCAGTATCGGCATCACGATCGACGGGCCGGATGTGGTCTGCTCGTGGCAGGACTACGAATTCACTGTCACACCGCCGGCGGGCGTGACCCTCGACAAGGAGTTCGGGTATGACACCGGCATGAAGGGCGGCGGTGCCGATCTGACCGTGGATGCCGACGGCGTGGGACACGGCACGGTGTCTGTGAAATGGTACGACCTGCAGACGAACCGCTTCACACTGACCGCACACGGAACGACCGCGGACGGCGCGTCCGTATCCGCATCCAAGCACGTCGAGGTCTCGCCGGAGCACATCTTCGTGGACGGCGTCTGCGGCTGCGGCGTGAAGGAGCAGTACATCGTGACCTATGATCCCGGCGAATATGGCACAGGCAGTATCGAGGCGGGTGTCAAAACCTACGACGAGCCATTCACTTTGAGCAGCGAGACCTTCAAGCGCGAGGGCTATGTTCAGACCGGCTGGAGGGACGCGAATTACTGGATGTACTTTGCGCTTGGCGACACCTATTACGCGGACGAGGATGTGACTCTGTATCCTATATGGGACGAGGTCATCACCCTGACGGTGCCCTTCACCACCACGGTAAAGCTGGGCGGCAACACCGCCCCCGGCGAGACGACCTTTGATCTGGCGATCATTGGCGCCAATGTGAGCGAGGAGAACTATGCGGATGTGAACGTCTCCGGCTCTGTTACCACCAACGGCGCGGGCGACTATGAAGGCACCCTGACCCTCACCGGCCCCGAAGGGCAGCTTCGGGAGATGCTCTGCGAAGGCGCGTTCGTCCAGCAGGTGAATGCGGGCGAAGAAGGCTGGACGGTGGACGACACGGTGTATGGTCTGCTCATGACGCAGATCGCGGCCTACTCCACGGATGACGCGGTGTCGCCCTATACCGTGCTCATCCTCCCGGCAATCAGCGTGGAGACGGACGAGGGTGTGTACTACGATCTCAACTGGGAAGCAATCGACTGGGAGAATGATCCGTTGGATGAGATGACCTTCACCAACACCTATACGAAAAACACCGTTCCTCCGGAAGATCCCACTCCTCCGGAAAATCCCACGAACACCGGCGACAACAGCAATTCCGCACCGTGGCTTGCTCTGCTCGCCGTATCCGCTGCCGGTATGATCGGCACCGGCGTGTACAGCAACCGCAGGAGAGCCTCCCGGGAAAAATAAACGGGACAGACCATAAAGAAACTGAATAAAAACGGCGGCCCCACCGCTTCTTCCGGAGGGGCCGCCGTTCTTTTTGCCTGTGAAATTTTTATGCCTCCGGTTCCTCGCCCCAGCGGCGGATCAGCTCCACAAAGAACCGCGGGCCGCTCTCCAGCACCCGAACGGGGATCGACTCGCGGGGGGAGTGGGCCGCGCCCCATTCCTCCTCGAAATAGAACGAGCTGAACCGGTATACGTTTTTGCACACGCCGTAGAAATACCGGGCATCGGTGCCGCCCAGCATCAGGCTGGGCGTGGTGAGGACGCCGGGGTGGTTCTCCTCGCAGATCCGGCGGATCAGGTTGTACCCGAAGGAATCCACCGGCGACAGGGGCGACGCGGGCGATCCCTTTAGCAGAGTGACCGTCACGCCCTCGGGTACCCACCGGGTCAGATACGCCTGCACGCTCTCCAGCGTGTCCCCGGGCAGCAGGCGGCAGTTGACGGTGGCCTCGACCCGGGTGGGCAGGATGTTGGCCTGGTCACTGCCGTGGATCATGGTGGGCGCTACGGTGGTGCGGAACTGGGCCGACAGCTCCCGGTCCTCGGGCAGAATCTTCACAATGGCCGGCCAGTTGCCCTCGATGTCCCCCAGCAGATCCTTTTCCGCCCGGTCGCTGTAAGGGGCCAGGGTCTCCAGGTTCTGCCGCACCACCGGGGTGATGCGATAGGGGAACGGATGCTCCCAGATCGCCTGCAGGGCTGCGGCCATGGTGACCATGGGGCTGGTTTTGCCCGGCGTGGAGGAGTGCCCGCCCGGGTCCCCGGCGGTCAGGAGGAAATCGGCGTACCCCTTTTCCCCCACCACAATGTTGCACACCGGGCGGCTGACCTTCTCGCTTCTCCCGTCGCTGCAGCCGCCGCACTCGTCGATGACCATTCCGATCTCGATCCCGCGGTCTGCCAGGGTATCGGCGATCCTTTTGGCCGAGGGGCCGTCGCCGCCCATCACCTCTTCGTTATAGCCGAAGGCGAGGTACACGTCCGTTTTCGGGGTGTAACCCTGGCGCAGCAGCTCTTCCACGGCCTCCATCGCCGCCATGATATTGCACTTGCAGTCGGTGGTCCCGCGGCCATACAGGTACCCGTCCTCCACCACCGCGTCAAACGGCGGGTGCGTCCACTCGCCCGGGTTCCCCGCCGGCACCACATCCTGGTGCGCCATCAGCAAAAGCGGCAGGCGGTTTGGCTCGCCCGTCCCCTTCCAGTGATAGAGAAGGCCCGCCTTTCCGATGACCTCTTTTTTCAGCACCTGATGGCACAGGGGATACACCTGCTCCAGATAGCGGTGCAGGGCAAAAAACGGCTCGAAATCCATCCGGCGGCTATCGGGATGGGAGACCGTGGGAAACCGCACCATGCCCTGCAGATGGGCAAGGCATTGCTGTTGTGTAATGCTCATACTCGTTCGCTCCTCTCTTCTTCCATGGCGTTTTCAAGAATTTCCGCTTTGGTCACGCCATCGGCAAACCGCAGCAACGTGCCGCCAATCGCCTGCTCGCTCTTTTCGGCCTGCCCGCTGCGGCACCCGTGGCCGTGCCACATCAGCTGCCAGCGGCCCCTGCCCGTCACCTGCACATACAGCTTCTCCCCGCTGCGGGAGACCGTGGCCGTACGGGTGACCTTCAGGTCGTTGTCAAAAATTTCGGCCACCCGCATACTGCCGTCCCGGATCTCATACAGATGCAGCGTCACCCCGTCGGCATAGTCGTACTCGGGGCCGTTGTCGCCGCAGCCGCGCGGCAGCAGCGTGTCCGGCCGCACCAGCAGCGGCAGCGAGAAATAGTCGTACGTCTGCGTGTACCAGGCACCGCCGCGGTACGTTTTTCCGCTGAGCAGGTCGGTCCACAGCCCGCCGTCCTCCGGCACATAGAAGGTCACTTCGCCCGTCTCGCTGAAAACGGGGGCCACCAGCAGACTGTCGCCCAGCATGTACTGCCGGTCGAGATGACGGCAGTTCAAATCCTCGGGGAACTCCAGCATCATGGCGCGCATCAGGGGCCAGCCCCGGCGGTTTACGTCCACCGCCCCGGCAAACAGATAGGGCATCAGGCTCGCCTTCAGCCGGGTGAAGAAGCTCAGCACCCGGCACGCCTCCTCATCGAAGGCCCACGGCACCCGGTAGGTGGTCTCGCCGTGCAGCCGCGAATGGGTGGACAACAGGCCGAACGCCGCCCAGCGCTTATACAGGTCCGGCGTGGCCGTGCTGGAAAAGCCGCCGATATCGTGGGCCCAGAAGCCAAACCCGCTCTGGCAGAAGGACAGCCCGCCCCGCAGGCTCTCGGCCATGGATTCGTAGGTGGCCGTGTTGTCCCCGCCCCAGTGTACCGGGAAAATCTGCGATCCGGCGGTGGCCGACCGGGCGAACACCATGGCGTTGCGCTCGCCCTTGCGCTCGCGGATCAGGTTGAAAATCGTGCGGTTGTACAGGTAGGTGTAGTAATTATGCATCTTCCCGGGGTCGCTCCCGTCGTACCACACCACCTCGGTGGGAATGCGCTCGGCAAAGTCGGTCTTGATCACATCCACGCCCATGTCCAGCACTTCACCCAGACGCCGGGCGTACCAGTCGGCTGCCGCCGGGTTGGTAAAGTCCACCAGCGCCATGCCCGTCACCCAGAAGTCATTCTGCCACACCGCGCCGTCCTTCGTTTTCACCAGATAGCCGTTTTTCTTCCCCTCGTCATAAAGGCGCGACAGCTGGCTTACATACGGATTAATCCACACGCAGATGCGGGTGCCATCCTGCTTCAATTCCCGCAGCATGGCCTCCGGGTCGCCGGTGATGGCCCGGTCCCACTGGAAATCGCACAGGTGGTACGGCTTCATCCATCCGGCGTCGTAATGGAACACGCTCAGCGGGATCTCGTACTCCTTCATTTTGCGGAACATCTCCCGCACCACATCGACGCTGTAATCCGTCTGCCACGAGGTGGACAGCCACAGCCCGAAGCTCCAGGCCGGGGGCACGGGGCTGCGCCCGGTCAGCTCCGTATAATGGGACAAGGCGTCCTTCGGGTCCTCGCCGCCGGTCACGAGATAGGACAGGGTCTCGCTCTCCACGTGAAAGACCACATTGCGCACGCTCTCGCTGGCCACCTCGAACGAGACATATCCCGGGGTGTTCACCAGCACGCCGTACCCGCGGCTGGACAGGTAAAACGGCACGCTTTTATAGCTGTGGTCGTACCCGGTGCCGCTGTCGCGGTTCCAGATATCCAGCTGCTGGCCGTTGCGCACCAGCGGGGTGAACCGCTCGCCCAGGCCGTACAGCTCCTCGCCGATACTGACAAACAGCGCCTGCTGCATAGAATTCTGTGTGTGGTGACAGGGCAGCGCCGGGCGGTGGTTCAGATCGCACCACTTGTCCGCCTCGTAGTCCACATCCGTAATCAGCGACAGGCTGTTCTCCCCCGAGCGGGTCAGGAACCTGCCGTCATAGTAAAACGAGAGCGTGTACGCCCCCCGGGTGGTCACCACGGCCTTCAGCCGGCCGCTCTGCACCGTCAGGGTGTCCTCCTCCCGGGTGATTTCGGGCACAAAATCCTCGGTGTGCAGGGTGAAAAACGGCCCCTTCTCGTCCTTGCCGTTATAGTGGTACGCCCGCACCTCGATCACATCCCGCCGCGGGGCGGTCAGCTCGACCGTGATGGCCGGCCCATAAGAGGTATCCCCCAGCCCCCGCACCGGAACACAGGGCACAAAAAGCCGCACCCCTGTGTCCATTTCCTGAATCTCATAGACCTCTGCCGCCCGGTGGAACCGGTACCCCGGCGCCGGCTTGTAGGCACCGTCACTGTATCGCATCTGTCTTCTCCTCCCTGTAACGGCGTGCCGCCGTTGTTTCCCTCTGATTGTACCACACCTTTTCCCTTTGCGCACGAAGAAATCCGGGGGAAAAAACTGTGCGAAATGCCGTCCCCCATTTTCCCGAAAATTCGATTTTCCCATGGAAAGGGTTGACTTTTCCCGTTAATTATTCTACACTAACTTCTGGAAAAATTAGATGCGGCTAACTTTCTTTGCAGGGTTTCTGCACCGTGAAAAGGAGAGATCACTATGACGCTGGATCAGCTGCCCATCGGGCAGGAAGCCATCATCACCGCTGTCGGCGGCCAGGGCGAGCTGCGCTGCCGGTTCTTAGATATGGGCATCATCCCCAAAACCCGGGTGCGCATGCAGAAGGTGGCCCCTATGGGCGACCCGATGGAAATCCGCCTGCGCGGCTATGAACTGACCATCCGCCGGGAGGATGCGGCGAAAATCACCATTGTTCCGGAGAAAGAAGGCGGTGCGCGATGATTTTTGCTCTGGTGGGCAATCAGAACTGCGGAAAAACCACGCTCTTTAACCAGCTGACCGGCTCGAACCAGCACGTGGGCAACTTTCCCGGGGTAACGGTGGACCAGAAGATGGGCGAAATCCGCCGGCAGGAGAACTGCCGGGTGGTGGACCTGCCCGGGATTTACTCCATGCGCCCGTACACCAGCGAGGAGATTGTCACCCGCGATTTTATTTTGAGCGGCCATCCCGACGGGATTATCAACATCGTGGACGCCACGAATATCGAGCGCAACCTGTACTTAACCCTGCAGCTGCTGGACATGGATATCCCCATGGTGCTGGCACTGAACATGATGGACGAGGTGCGCAATAACGGCGGCTCGATTGACAGCGGCGTGATGAGCGAGCTGCTGGGCATTCCCGTCATCCCCATCTCCGCCGCCAGGGGCGAGGGCATCGGCGATCTGATCGAGGCGGCCGTGCAGGTGGCCAGAAAGCGCATTCCGCCGAAGGTGACCGATTTTTGCTACAAGGGGCCGGTTCACCGGTGTGTCCACGCCATCGCCCATCAGGTGGAGGACCACGCCGTGGAGCAGAAGATGTCGCCCCGGTTTGCCGCCACCAAGATCATCGAGGGGGACGAGCGGATCCTCGCCGCCCTGTCCCTGAGCCAGAACGAGCGGGAGCTGATGGAGCACAGCATTCTGGAGATGGAGCACGACTGCGGCCTGGACCGCAACGCCGCGCTGGCGGATATGCGCTATACCTACATTGAGGATGTGGTCAAGCACGCCGTGGTGAAAAGCCGCGAGAGCCGCGAGCACCGGCGCAGCATGAAAATCGACAGCGTGCTGACCAACCGGTACCTGGCCATCCCGCTGTTTCTGCTGATTATGCTGCTGGTGTTCTACCTCACCTTCAACGTGATCGGCGCCTGGCTCAGCGACCTGCTCAGCATGGGCATCGACTGGCTGACCGGGGTGGTGGATGCAGCCCTGACCAGCTACGGCATCAACGAGGTGGTCCACAGCCTGGTGATCGACGGCGTGTTCGCCGGGGTGGGCAGCGTGCTCAGCTTTCTGCCCATTATTGTGGTGCTGTTCTTCTTCCTGTCCCTGCTGGAGGATTCGGGCTATATGGCGCGCATTGCGTTCGTCATGGATAAGCTGCTGCGCAAAATCGGCCTGTCGGGGCGCAGCTTTGTGCCCATGCTGATCGGCTTTGGCTGCACGGTGCCCGCCGTCATGGCCAGCCGCACCCTCTCCAGCGAGCGCGACCGCCGCATGACCATCATGCTGACGCCGTTTATCAGCTGCTCGGCCAAAATTCCCATCTATGCCGTGTTCTCGGCGGCCTTCTTCCCCCAATACGCGGGGCTTGTCATGATCGGGCTGTACGTCACCGGCATCGTGGTGGGCATTCTGATCGCCCTGCTGTTTAAGAAAACCGCCTTCCGCGGCAAGCCCATGCCCTTTGTCATGGAGCTGCCCAATTACCGGCTGCCCAGCCTGCGCAGCGTGCTGCTTCTGATGTGGGAGAAGGCCCGCGATTTTCTGCAGCGCGCCTTCACGGTTATCTTCATCGCCACGGTGATCATCTGGTTTTTGCAGACGTTCGACACGCGCCTGAACGTGGTGACCGACAGCAGCAGCAGCCTGCTCAGCATGATCGGCCAGTGGATCGCCCCGATTTTTGTGCCGCTGGGCTTCTCGGACTGGCGGATTTCCACCGCGCTGATCAGCGGCTTTACCGCCAAAGAGGCCGTGGTCAGCACCCTGAGCGTGCTGACCGGCACCGGCACGGCGGAGCTGGGCGGCGTTCTTATGGGGATGTTCACGCCCCTCTCGGCCATGAGCTTCCTTGTCTTCACCCTGCTGTATACCCCCTGCGTGGCGGCCATCACCACTATGAAAAACGAGCTGCACTCCCGCACCCGGGCGGCGGGCATTGTCCTGCTGCAGTGCGCGGTGGCGTGGGTGTGCGCCTGCCTGCTGTTCCAGGTGGGCAGCCTGTTTTTGTAAGGAGGGAGCGCCAATGGGCCCCATGGATATTCTGCTGCTCGCCCTGCTTCTCCTGTGGGCGGTACTGGCCCTGCGCCGCATGCGCCGCCATGGCAACTGTACTTGCAGCAGCTGCGGCAGCTGCAGCTGCTGCGGCAGCTGCTGCAGTTGCGCACAATCCTCCCGCCGCCGTACAACTTCCCGCCGAAGCGGAGCTTCCCTCCGCAGCGTAAGTTCCCGCCGCAGCGTAGGGGCCCGGAGAGAAGACCCGGGCGACGGCGCGCCGCTCCCCTTTGCCAAAAGCGAAAACCGGACGAAATGAAAAAGGGACCCGCCTTTTTGGTGGGTCCCTCTTCTATTCTCCGACCGCCCGGGACAGATCCCGGCGCAGGCGGGTGACAATGCGCTTTTCCAGCCGGGAGATGTACGATTGGGAGATGCCCAAAATATCGGCCACCTCCTTCTGGGTGTGCTCCCGGCCGCCGTCCAGCCCGAAGCGCAGCTTCATAATCCTCCGCTCCCGCTCGGGCAGAGATTCCACCGCCCGGTGCAGCAGCTCGCACTCCGCCTGCTGCTCCAGATTCACGTTCACCGTATCCCCCTCGCTGCCCAGCACGTCGGACAGCAGCAGCTCGTTTCCGTCCCAGTCCACATGCAGGGGGTCGTCGATGGAGATCTCGTTTTTCAGCGGGACGCTCTTGCGCAGATACATCAGGATCTCGTTTTCGATGCACCGCGAGGCGTAGGTGGCCAGCTTGATGTTCTTCTCCGGGCGGAAGGTGTTCACCGCCTTGATCAGGCCGATGGTCCCGATGGAGATCAGGTCCTCGGTGCTGGCCCCGGGGGAATCGAATTTCCGGGCGATATACACCACCAGCCGCAGGTTGTGGGTGATCAGCGGCTCACGGGCGCTGTCGTCCCCCTGCAGAATGGCCCGGAAAACCCGCTCTTCCTCCTCCTTTTTCAGCGGGGCGGGCAGCACCTGGGGGCTGTTTATGTAGTAAACGGGGTTTTTCTCCCCCAGCCACTGCCGTACTTTTTCCCGCAAAACGCGCATCCATCCCCAAAAGCTCGCCATTTTTCCCATGGGTAATTTCCTCCATTCCCCTATCCGGCTTTCTGCCGTACGCCGTTCTCCAGAAACGACGGCCCCAGCAGCGCCTGAAAATCTCCCTCTCCCAGCTCCCCCGCATATACGGCGATCAGGCAGTCGCCGATCTCCCAGGTTTCCCTCCCCCTTTGCACCCGCACCCCCTGCGGCCGGTACACCGGCAGGCTGCCCGCCCCGGACAGGGCGGAAAACGGCAGCCGCCGGGTACGGGGGGAACCGAACGCCGCGGGCAGCAATGGGGCGATTTTCCGCCTCTCGCACACCAGCACCGGCACCCCGGTAAAGGGATCGAAAAACCGGCAGCCGGTGTCCAGCCGGGCGGTCACCTGCACCGGGCCGCCGTCCCCCAGAATGGTCACGCGGCACAGCTCCTCCACCGGCACGCGCCGCCCGCGGATCCAGTCCAGCGCGGTCAGCACCGCATAGCACAGCGCGCACAGGGCGATCAGCTCCGCCATGGAAAAGGGGGTGTAGAAAACGCCGCCGCGCAGCAGCATCGGCTGCCCGGTGACAAACCGGGAGAAAAACAGCAGCGCCCCCGCCAGCAGAAAGCTGCCCAGCAGAAAGCATGCCGTCCCCCGCAGGAACCCCCGTTTCCCCAGCCCGCCGAAGGCCGCCCATCCGATCAGGAGGGCCGAGAGAAGCTGCACCCCGATCTGCTCCCATGCCGCCAGGGGGGGCAGCAGCGCCGTCAGGCTGGTGATCCCGCCGCACAGGCTGCCCAGCAGCAGCCTGCCTTTTCCCGGGGAGAGGTGCAGAAACCCCCGGGCGCACAAAAGCAGCAGCCAGGTGATCAGCGCATTGAGAAACAACAGTTCATCCACATAGATGACCATCCCTTTTCCCCCCTCCCGTGGTTTTCAGTATAGCAAAGGACCGGCCCGTTCTTTGTCAAAAGAACAGCCGGTCCCTTTCTCTTTTTTGAGCGGGCTCTTTTAAGTATCCGGTCCGCCCCGGCGCCCGCCCGGCAGCCCGAAGCTGACCGAAATCGCCTGATCCACCTGCCGCATATCCGCATCGCTCAGCCGCCCCATGCGCTCGCGCAGGCGCCGCTTATCCAGCGTGCGGATTTGCTCCAGCAGGACAATCGAATCCTTCTGCAGACCGTTGCGGTCGGCCTGCACATGGATGTGGGTGGGCAGATCGGCTTTCTCCTGCTGGCTGGTAATGGCCGCTGCGATCACCGTGGGGCTGAAACGGTTGCCCACTTCATTCTGTACAATCAGCACCGGGCGGACACCGCCCTGTTCCGAGCCGACAACGGGGCTCAGATCCGCATAATAAATTTCTCCGCGATGGACTGCCATCTTTACTGTCACGCTCCTGCCTGTCGTAATGAGGGAAAGGCTCTCTCTGCTCTTTAGTGTGGCTGTTTTCCGCCGGGATAATCATCACCGCAAAACTTTTCCTGCCCTATCGTATGCGCCGCCCGGCCCCGGTGTTCCGGCAAAGCCGTCTTTCCCCCAAAACGCCGGAAAAGGGAACCCTCTGCTCCTGTGCAAAGGGTTCCCTTTTCTCTTTTTTTCATTCCCCGCCCCGGAGGAAAAAGAAGTTATTCCGCGATTTCCCGGAACACCTGGGGCAGCCGGGCGATCATATCGGTGGGCAGCATGGCGTTCTGGGTCTGCTCCCGGGCGGTCAGATCCCCCGCCAGGCCATGCAGATACACCCCGCACATGGCGGCGCGCTTTGCCTCCATCCCCTGTGCCAGAAACGCCCCGATCATCCCGGCCAGCATATCCCCGCTGCCGCCGCGGGCCATCCCCGCGTTGCCGGTGGTGTTCATCAGCACCGCCTCCTGTCCGCGGGCAATCAGCGTACCCGCCCCTTTCAGCACCAGCACCGTTTTGGGGTACTGCACCGCAAAATCCCGGGCGGTCTGCAGCCGGTTTTCCTGCACCTGCCCGGCCGAAAGGCCCAACAGGCCCCCCATCTCCCCGGGGTGCGGGGTTAAAACGCGGACACCCGCCGCTTCGTTTAACACCGCCAGGTTCCCCTCCAGCGCGCGCAGGGCATCGGCATCCACCACCATGGGGCCGGGGTAATGGCGCACCAGCCCGGTCACCCACCGGGTCTTTTCCTCGCTGCGGCCCAGCCCGCAGCCCACCACCACGGCTTTTGCAAGGGACAGCGACTTTTCCACCATCGCTTTTCCCCCGGGGGAAAACCCGCCCTCCGCTTCGGGATAGACCGTAAAAATGGGCTCGCTCAGCTTTGCGGCCAGAATGGGGTAAATCCGCTCCGGTACGGCCAGATCCACCAGCCCCGCGCCGCACCGCAGCGCCGCACCGGCGCACAGGGCGGCGGCCCCGGCCATGCCGTAGCTGCCGCACAGGCACAAAAGCCGCCCGAAGGTCCCCTTGTTCGCCTGGGGATCCCTCTCCGGCAGGCAGGCGCGAACCTCCTCTTTTTCGGGCACCAGCAGCCCGGCGCCCGTGCGATCCAAAATCTCCGTTTCGATGCCCGCCGGTACCACGCACAGCTTTCCCGTATAGCGGGCGCCGGGGTACAGGGCGTGGCCCACCTTGGGCACGGAGAACGCCACCGTCTCATCGGCGCAGAAGGTATCCGCCCCGGCCTTTCCGGTATCGCACTCCACGCCGCTGGGCAGATCCAGCGAAATGCGCAGCCCCGGCGATCCGTTGGCCACGCGGGTCAGGGTCGCCACCGGCGGGCGCAGCTCCCCGTGAAAGCTGAAGCCGTACAGTCCGTCCACAATCACATCGGCCTGCTGCACGGCGCGGCGGCAGATCTCGGGATTCTTCTGCCAGTCCAGCACGTTCACCAGCGTCCCCATGGCGCCGTACGCGTTTTTGGCCAGATCCGACGCGGGAAAGCCCTCGGCCAGGATCACCGCCACCCGCGCCCCCATCCGGCTGAGCAGCCGGGCACAGACAAAGCCGTCGCCGCCGTTATTCCCCTTCCCGCACAGGATGGCGATTTTCTTTCCCTCCGCCGGTCCTTTTTTGCGGATATGCCGCACCGCCGCCGCACCGGCCTCCTCCATCAGCTGCTGCATGGTGGTGCCCCGGCCCACGGCCGCCCGCTCCATCTGCTGCATCTGCTGTTTGGTATAAAACCGAATCATGTTTCTCACAGCCCCTTCCGCAAGCCCTTTTTCCATAAAAAACGCGCCGTGGGCTCTCTCTTTCCCCCGGCGCGCTTAAAAAACCTTATCGGCGGCCGAACACCTGCTGCCGCACCAGATAGGGCAGCGAAACGCGGATGCCGTCCAGTACCTCCTCGTTGGGGGTGAATACCAGCAGCACATGGCCGTATTTTTTGCTGTGGGCGTCCATGTACCAGCTGTTCTCCGCCAGATCCGCCGTGCCGCAGAACAGCCGCTTGTCAAAGGCGCGGCTCTCCAGATGGCCGGCGGCACTCTGATTATACGGGCCCATCTCCTCCACATCCTTGCAGTCGAAGGAGACCATGCGCTTGCGGGACCGGCGGTTCACAATTTTGTCCACGGTCACGTCCCCGTTGGTAAAGCTGTACTCGTACTCGATGTTGCGCATCCCCAGCAGCATGTATCCGCCCCAGCAGATACCGACGATAGCCACCATGGGGATGATGGAGAGCCCGGTCATCATAAAGGCGATCATCGATCCGGCGGCCAGCAGACAGCCCCCCAGAAGAATCCCGGCGAGAATGGCGAAATCCTTGCCGGTTTTCTTCCGGACAATGATCTGCTCCACAAAAGTATCCATAATGGTTCCTCCCTTTTATCCGATCCATACGGTTGTGCTTTGATTATAGCACGGCCCTTTTCAAAATACAATTCGGGAAAATTTCTTCCTCCAAAAAAAGCGGGATCCGGCTTTACCGGAGCCCGCCTTTTGGCAAAGCCAAGTCCTCAGCGCATCTGCACGCCGAGCTTATACTTCAGATTGCCCAGAATCTTCTTCACGGCGCGCTCGGCCGCTTCCGCACTCAGGTCCTTGTCCCTGTCATGCAGGGTAACCGAGAAGGCCATGCTCTTTTTGCCCTCGCCCAGGTTCTTTCCGCGGTACACGTCGAACAGGCGGACCTCCTGCACCAGCGGGCTGCTCTCGCGGATGACCTCCTCCAGCTGCCCACAGGCGACCGCTTCGTCGCACACCAGCGCGAGATCCCGCTTCACACCCGCATAGGGCGACAGCGGCTGATACCGGCGCTCGGCCGGGAACTGCGCCGCGAGCGCCTCGTAATCCATCTCCATCAGATAGATGTTCTGGTTGCCGCGCTCGTCCTTGGCGATATCCAGCTCGCCGGTGATCTCGTTGGAGAGCTTGCCGAACACGCCCAGCTTCACCCCATTGCAGAACACCGCCGCCGTCATCCCGGGATGCAGGTACGGCATCTGGCCGCGCTCATAGGTAAAGGTCAGGCCGAATCCGGCGCCCAGCGCCTCGACGGCGCCCTTGACCGTAAAGAAGTCCTCCTGCGGGCCGAACACGCCCAGCGCCAGCGTCAGCTTTTCATCGGGGCGCTCGGTCAGGGGCAGCGCATGGGGCAGATAAACCGGGGACAGCTCGAACAGGCGGCCCTCGCCGTTGCCCTTTTTCAGGTTATCCACAATGACGTTCAGCATACTGGGCGCCAGGGTGGTGCGCATAATCGACAGGTTCTCGCTGATGGGGTTCAGGATGCGGATGGCCTGGCGCTCCTTGGCGTCCTCGGCAAAGTGCAGCCGGTTGAGATCCTGCACAGAGTAGAAGGCCAGGGTGCTCGCCTCAAAGAAGCCCTGCTGGGCCAGCAGGCGCTTGCACTTGAGCTGATCCTGCTGGGCGCGGTTCAGGCCGCCGTTGGTAACCGTGGCGTTTTTCAGGAAGGTGGGGGTGATGTGCTCATACCCGTACTCGCGAATGATCTCCTCGGCAATATCCGGGAAGCTGTCCATATCCTCGCGGTAGCGGGGCACGCTCACCTGCCACACGGCGCCGCTGTCGTCCACGCCGAAATCCAGCCGCTGCAGAATGTGCTTCATTTCACTCCGGGGGACCGAAATGCCCAGCACGGCATCCACCTGTTCGGGCGTAACCGCAATCACCCGGCGCTCACGGCTCTGCCCGGCGCCGCAGTCAAAGCAGGTGGAGGTAATTTCGCCGCAGTCCAGCTCCTCAATCAGGTGCAGGGCGCGCTTTAACCCCAGCTCGGTGCTGTACTGGTCCACGCCCTTCTCGTACCGGGCGGAGGAATCGCTGCTCTGGCCCAGGGCACGGCTGGTTTTGCGCACGCTGTCGCGGGCGAAGGTGGCGCACTCGAACAGAAGCTCGGTGGTGTCGTCCTCGATTTCACTGTTCAGACCGCCCATAATTCCGGCCAGCGCCACGGGCTTTTCCGCGTCGCAGATGACCAGGTTGCCGGGGTTCAGGGCGAAGGATTTCCCGTCCAGGGTGACGATCTCCTCCCCCTCGTGGGCACGGCGCACCAGGATGCTGCGCCCCGCCACATGGGACAGGTCAAACGCGTGCATCGGCTGGCCGATCTCCAGCAGGGTGTGGTTGGTGATATCCACCACGTTGTTGATGCTGCGCAGCCCCATCAGCGCCAGATGGCGGCGCATCCAGCGGGGGCTCTCGGCCGGGTGAATATTGCGCACATAGTGGGCCAGGTACCGCGGGCACAGATCCGGCGCCTCCACCTTCACCGAGATGGTGTCGTCAGGGGCCCCGGGGGTGGTGAAATCGGTGGCGGGCATTTTCAGCGGCTTATCCAGAATGGCGGCCACCTCGCGGGCAATGCCCAGAATGCTCTGGCAGTCGGGGCGGTTCGCCGTCAGGCTGATATCAAAGATATAATCGTTCAGACCCACCACTTCGCAGATATCGCGGCCGGGCACGGCGGCGGGGTCATCATTCAGAATCAGCAGGCCGTATACGTCCGAGCCCGGGTACCAGTCGTCATTCAACCCCAGCTCCTGCCCGCTGCACATCATGCCGTTGGACATTACGCCGTGCATTTTGCGGGCCTTGATGGTCACGGGACCGTTCTCCCCGGGCAGGGTGGCGCCGTCCAGCGCCACGGGCACCAGGGCGCCCTCGAACACATTGGGCGCGCCGGTGGTGATGGCCAGGTCATGGCCGTACTCGTCGCCGCAGTCCACCCGGCACAGCTGCAGGTGGTCGGTGCCCTCCTGCTTTTCCATATGGGTCACCCGGCCGACCACCACGCGGGAAATCGGGGCCGACAGGTCGATCAGCTCTTCCACCTCAAATCCGCAGCCGAACAGCTTTTCCTGCAGCTGCTGGGCGGTGATATCCACATCCACAAATTCTTTCAGCCAACTCAGTGGTACTCTCATGGTCAAATTCCTCCCTTATTCCTGGAACTGCCTGAGGAAGCGCAGATCGTTCTCAAACATCAGGCCAATATTCTCAATGCCGTATTTCAGCATGGCAATGCGCTCGATACCGATGCCGAAGGCAAAACCGGA
>JALENG010000102.1 GCA_022767925.1 Clostridia bacterium | reverse complement strand
GGAGAAACGACGGCATACCGTCTCCTTTTCCCAGCTCAAATCTCCCCATAAAAGGAGGAAACCGTGTGAACAGCGATGAAAAAATACAGGGCCTTAGTCAGCACGAGGTAGACGAGCGTGTGGCGGCCGGCAAACGGAATGTGATCCAAAATAAAAGTTCCCGCACCATTTCACAGATTCTGCGCACCAATATCTGCACCTTTTTTAACCTTTTAAATGTGATTCTGCTGGTTTTGGTGATCACCGTGGGGTCGGTCAAAAATATGTTCTTTATCCTTCTGGCCGTCGCCAACACTCTGGTGGGTACTATTCAGGAAATCCGAGCCAAGCGCACTTTGGATAAACTACGGATTCTGACCATCAGCCATATTCCGGTGATCCGCGACGGGGTGCAGAGCGAGATTCCGGTGGACCAGCTGGTGCCCGACGATATCATGATCCTGAAAACCGGCAGCCAGATCCCCGCAGATGCCGTGGTCATCGACGGCAGTATGGATGTCAACGAATCCCTGCTGACCGGAGAATCCGACAGTATCTATAAAACCCCCGGCGCGGCCGTACTCTCCGGCAGCTTTGTCACCGCGGGCACTGCCGTGTGCCGCGTGACCAAGGTGGGCGAAGAGAGCTACATGGAGCAGATTTCCAAAGAGGCCAAAGTGTTTAAGCAGGTCCATTCGGAGCTGCGCAGCAGCATGAACAAGATTCTGAAATTCATCAGTATCGTCATTCTTCCCATCGGGATTGCCCTGTTCTGCAAGCAGTATTTCCTGTCCGGAGAAGGGTATAATGCCGCCATTCTGGACACGGTTTCCGCCATGCTGGGAATGATCCCTCAGGGACTGGTTCTGCTGATCAGCACCGCACTGGCCCTGGGTGTTATCCGCCTGTCGGCACGCAAAACCCTGGTGCAGGAGCTGTACTGCATTGAAACGCTGGCCCGTGTGGATACGCTGTGCCTGGACAAAACCGGCACGATTACTGAAGGGCGCATGTGCGTACAGGGAACCGAACCGCTGATAGAGGGTATCGATGTGGGAGGGCTGATCTCCCGCATTCTGGCGGCCTTATCGGAGGAAAACGATACCAGCCGCGCCCTGCAGGAGGCCTTTCCCCCAAAAGAGACAGTCCCCTGCGCCCATGTGATTCCCTTCTCTTCCGACCGTAAATACAGCGGCGCCGCCTTTCAAAACGAGGGCACCTACTATATGGGCGCCTATCAGTTTCTGTTTCCGAAAGCCGACCCCGTTATTACCGAAAAGATCCGCGAATACGCCAAAAAGGGGATGCGGGTGCTGGTGGTTGCCCACACCCCGCAGGTGATGCAGGAGAACAGCCTGCCCGCGGACATCGAGCTGCTGGGGCTGGTTCTGATCACCGATGTCATCCGAAAAGAGGCCCCGGAAATTCTGCAGTATTTTTACAACCAGGGCGTCGATCTGAAGGTGATTTCGGGGGATGACCCGGTCACCGTATCGGCCATTGCCGCCAAGGCCGGGCTGCGCCATGCGGAAAAATATGTGGATGCCACCACCCTGCACACACAGGAAGAGCTGCAGCAGGCCGTGCGCACCTGCAATGTGTTTGGGCGGGTCACCCCACGCCAGAAGGAACAGATGGTCCGCGCCCTGCAGAACGATGCGCACACCGTCGCCATGACCGGCGATGGGGTCAACGACGTACTGGCCCTGAAAGCGGCGGACTGCAGCATCGCCATGGCCTCTGGCAGCGACGCCGCCAAGAACACCTCCAATCTGGTACTGCTGGATTCCAATTTCGCCTCGATGCCGCACATCGTTAACGAAGGCCGCCGCGTAATTAACAATATCCGCATGGCCGCCTCGATGTTCCTGGTGAAAACCATCTTCTCCATGCTGTTATCCGTCATGACCATTTTCTTCGGTCAGAGCTATCCCTTTATCCCCATTCAGTTGTCCATCATCAGTGCCTGTGCCGTGGGTATTCCCACCCTGATTCTGCAGCTGGAGCCCAGCTTTGATCCTATTGAGAAGGGCTTTTTGCGCCATGTATTCCGATACGCCATCCCGGTTGCCCTGACCATCGGCTGTTCGGTTTTTCTGATTGATAATATCGGCGCGCTGGCATATCAGAGTGAGAATATGATCTCCACGGTATGTGTTCTGGTAACGGGCTGGAACTACCTGTACGCCCTGCGGCTGGTCTACTCCCCTCTGACAAAATTTCGGAAAATTATCTGCTACTGTGCCGAGGGCGCCTTCCTTCTGGCAATTCTCATCGCCGGAAAATGGCTGTTGGAGCTCGCCGATCTCACGCTCAGCTGCGTGATCATCGTGATGTTCGCCATGAACTTTGCCCCTCCGCTGATCGGGTGGCTGGTAACTATTTATAATCGCCTGTGTGACCGCGTTCTTCTGTGGATGGATGAGAAACAGCGGAAACGCCGGGAGAAGAAAAAAGGAGCCGGAACGGTATGACGGAATTTCCCTATCTGACAGTCTTTCTGTTGGAAATCGAGGATTTGCTGGCATTGCCTCAGGTACAGAGAATGCGCTCCTTTCCTCAGCACGGTACAACCAACTGCCTGTATCACTGTTTATATGTCGCGTACCTCTGCTACCGGATCAGCCGGCGCCTGCATCTGCACGCCCATCAGATGGCCCGGGCCGCCCTTCTGCATGACCTGTTTTTGTACGACTGGCACGATCCCTCCCATCCACGGTGGCACGGCCTGCATCATCCCCGGTATGCGCTGGAAAATGCGCAAAGGCTGGTTCCCCTTACGGCACGGGAGAAGAACACGATTCTGCGGCATATGTGGCCGCTGACTCCGGTTCCGCCCCGCTATGCCGAGGGGTTGATCCTGGTGCTGATTGATAAGTACTGTACGCTGCTGGAGACCTTCCGTTTTGCGAAAAAGTATGAACGCCTGGCGGCAGCCTGCCACCTCACCGGTCAGGCAGGCTCTCCGGAGATAGTTTCTCCTGGAAAATAGAATAATCCCTACACGAAAAAAGCACCGTGTGCAGTTTCGCTCCTGCACACGGTGCTTTTTTCCGCCTGTTTACTTTTTTCGGAAATAATCGGCCTGCACACCGCAGATGGGACAGACATAGCCCTCCGGCAGCTCATCCCCCTCATAGACATAGCCGCACACACTGCATACCCATTGGGCAGGCCCGGCCGGGGCCGGCTCCTCCACAGCGGGAGCGGGAGCCTCCTGTTTTTTAAAATGGCTGGCATCCATTCCGCACAGCGGGCAGGTAAAGCCATCCGGCAACTTCTCCCCCTCGTAAACATAGCCGCACACATCGCACACCCAGCGAGTTCCGGGGGCGGGAGCCTCCTGCTCCGTCTGCTCCCGGAAATAATCGGCCTGTACCCCGCAGATGGGACAGACGTAACCCTCCGGCAGCTTCTCCCCTTCATAGACATAGCCGCATACACTGCACACCCAGCGCTTGCCGGC
>JALENG010000094.1 GCA_022767925.1 Clostridia bacterium | reverse complement strand
CAGGTTCCGGTGATCGTGCCGGTGGACAGCCACGGCCGTATGACCGCAGAAGCGGGTGAAAAGTTTGCCGGTTTGACCACGGCCCAGGCGAATGTGGCTATTGCCGAGCATCTGAAGGAAACCGGCGCCCTGTTTGCGCTGCAGAATATCATTCACCAGTATCCGCACTGCTGGCGCTGCAAAAACCCGGTGCTGTTCCGCGCTACCGAGCAGTGGTTCTGCTCGGTTGATGCAATCAAGGATCAGGCCGTCGATGCGATTAACCAGGTAAAGTGGTACCCCGGATGGGGCAAAGACCGCATTACCTCCATGGTGCGCGAGCGCAATGACTGGTGCATTTCCCGTCAGCGCCGCTGGGGTGTTCCGATTCCGATCTTCTATTGCAAAGACTGTGGTGAGCCGCTGATCAGCCGTGAATCCATGGCGGCGGTGGCCGAGCTGTTCCGCACCGAGGGCAGTGACCAGTGGTATGTGAAGGATGCCTCGGAGATTCTGCCCGCGGGTACCCATTGTGCGAAGTGCGGCGGCTCTTCCTTTACCAAAGAGCGCGACATCATGGACGTGTGGTTTGATTCGGGCGTTACGCATGCAGCCGTGTGCGATCAGCGCGAAGAACTGACCTGGCCGGCCGATATGTATCTGGAAGGCGCCGATCAGTACCGCGGCTGGTTCCAGTCCTCCCTGCTCACGGCTGTGGCCTGGCGCGGTACGGCCCCGTATAAAGAGGTTGTTACCCACGGCTGGGTGGTCGATGGGGAAGGCCGCAAGATGAGCAAGTCCCTGGGCAACGGCATTGACCCGCAGGAGATTATCGACCAGTATGGCGCGGATATCCTGCGGCTGTGGGTGGCTTCTTCCGATTATCATGCGGATATCCGCATCAGTAAGGAGATCTTAAAGCAGCTGTCCGATGCTTATCGTAAAATCCGGAATACGGCCCGCTTTATCCTGGGGAATATTCATGACTTTAACCCCGATACCGATATGGCCGCTCCGGAGGATCTGCTGCCGATTGACCGCTGGGCGCTGAAAAAGCTGGATGAACTGTGCAAAACGGTGCATGCGGGTTATTCTTCCTATGAATTCCATCAGGCCTATCATGCGATCCACAATTTCTGCGTTGTGGATATGTCGAACTTTTACCTGGATGTGATCAAGGACCGCCTGTATGTGGAGAAGGCAGACAGCAAGGCCCGCCGTGCGGCGCAGTCGGCCATGTACCGCATTCTGGATACCATGACCCGCCTGGTAGCGCCCATTCTGGCCTTTACCTCGGATGAAATCTGGCAGGCGATGCCCCATGAGGCAGGGGTCGATGGAGAAAACGTGGTGTTCAACGAGATGCCCCGTTCCATTGAAGTGGATGCCGATGAGGCGTTCTGCGCGCAGTGGGATCGGATCCATGCCCTGCGCGATGCCGTGAAGAAGGCGCTAGAGCTGGCCCGCACGCAGAAAATCATCGGTTCTTCTCAGGATGCCAAGGTGACGCTGTATGCCAAGGGTGAGCTGTATGATTTCATCCGCTCGGTAGAAGGAGAACTGGCAACGGTGTTTATCGTCTCGCAACTCTCTGTCTGTGAAGAGGGACAGGGCGAAGTAGCGAGCGAAGAGGTGGAAGGACTGAGCGTGACGGTGGCCCATGCGGACGGCGAGAAGTGCCCCCGCTGCTGGAGCTGGAGCCATACGGTCGGCGCCGATCCAGAGCATCCTCAGGTGTGCGCGCGCTGTGCGGCAGCTCTGCGTGGATAAGAGATGGGAGAGCGGCTCCGCACAACAGCGCGTGCCGCTCTTTTTCCTTGTTTTTGAGTTTTCCTTTTGAGAAGGGAGAAAACAGACTGTGAAGAAATTGATTTCTCTACTGGCGATTCTTCTGCTGGCGGCAGGGGATCAGGCCATTAAGCTGCTGGTTGTGGAGAACCTGAAACCGTTGGGGAGCATATCCGTGATTCCCGGATTTCTGGATTTCACCTATGTGGAAAACCGCGGCGTGGCATTCGGGATGTTTTCCGGGATGCGCTGGCTGGTGGTGGCGATTACCTGTGTGCTGTGCCTGGCCCTGCTGTTGGTTTTATTATTCTACCGTGGACATACGGGTCTGTCTTCTACGGCGTGCGTGCTGGTAATTGCCGGTGGATTGGGCAATATTATCGACCGGATGCTCTACGGGTTTGTGGTGGACTACATTGCTGTTTCGTTTTTTCCGCCGGTTTTCAATTTTGCCGATTGCTGTGTAGTCATTGGGGTGATTCTGCTTCTGATTCACTTCCTGTTTTTCCATGAAGAGGGAGGTCCCCGGGAAAAGTTGATCTGCACCCGGCCTCATGACTATCGCAACTATAAGCGCTGAAGGAGGCCCTATGCAGCCGATCGAAATCACAATCACCCCGGAACAGGCGAATAAACGGGTGGATCTGGTGCTAAGTGAAACGCTGCCTGATACAACGAGGTCCGCTGTGCAGAAATGGCTGCAGGCGGGCCTTATTTGTGTGGGGGGGAAGCCGCTGACCAAAAGCGGAAAGCTGGCGGCCGGTACCGTGCTAACCGTGCAAATCCCGGATCCGGAGCCGCTGGATGTGCGGCCCGAGAATCTTCCGCTTCCGATTGTTTACGAGGATGGGGATCTCCTGGTCGTGAATAAGCCCAAGGGAATGGTGGTGCATCCGGCGCCCGGGAATCCGGATCACACGCTGGTCAATGCGCTTTTGTACCACTGTGGAGATTCTCTCTCCGGGATCAACGGGGTTCTGCGCCCCGGGATTGTTCACCGGTTGGATAAGGATACCAGCGGGCTGCTGATTGTTGCCAAAAATGATTTCTCCCATCAGAAGCTGGCGGCTCAGATTGCCGAGCACAGCTTTTCACGGGAATACGAGACCGTCGTCTATGGTCACATGCGGGAAAAAAGCGGTACTGTCGAAACCCAGATTGGCCGTCATCCCGTGGACCGGAAGAAGATGGCGGTGCTGGCTTCCGGCGGGCGCCGGGCGGTGACCCACTACCGCGTGCTGCAGGAATACCGCGATTTTTCCCATCTGCGGGTTCGGCTGGAGACCGGGCGCACCCACCAGATCCGTGTGCATATGGCGTATCTGGGGCATCCGGTGGCCGGGGACCCGGTCTATGGGCCCCGTGCGGTCCTCACCCGGCTGCAGGGGCAGTGTCTGCACGCCCGGTATATTGGGTTTACCCACCCGCGCACCGGCGCCTTTTTGGAATTTGAAAGTGAACTGCCAGAGTATTTTACGGCGTTTCTGCGCTCTTTGGGAGAGGCGCAGGGATAATTTGGAAAGAGTAGGAGAGAAGACAGGATGGATTGTTCCCGCTTTTTGCTGGTGACGGATGTGGATGGTACCCTTTTGGACCACCATGCCGTATTGAGCCCGCGCAACAAAGAGAAGATCGAAACCTTTATGCAGCTGGGCGGCGGTTTCTGTATCGCCAGCGGTCGCTCCAGAATGTCGGTGCAGCATGTGTTGGAGCAGACCGGCCTGCATGTGAACCGCCCTTGTATTCTGATCAACGGATCCCTTCTCTATGATTACGAGAAAGGGGAGGAGACCGAGCGGACCCCGCTGCCGCCCACCGCCCGGGAAGTGATGGAGCAGGTGTTGGACCGCTTCCCTCAGGTGGGGGCCGAGGTGTTTCTGACGGACGGAATTGTGCCGGTCAGGGACAATGACCTGCTGGTGCACCACCGAAAATACGAGGAACCCGCGGATTCCTTTGTGGAGAGAAACCTGCGCACGGCTCCATGGGGCAAGCTGCTGTTTGCTGTTCCACCGGAAAAAATGGGGGAGGTGGAGCGGTTCTGCCAGGCGCTTCCTCATTCCGGTATGAAATTTGTGGCCTCCTGTGACCATTATTACGAGGTGATGGCCGAGCAGGCCGATAAAGGCGCGGGGGTGCGTGCCCTGTCCAGGCGCTTTGGCTACCGGCGGGAAAACATTGCAGCCATCGGGGATTACTTTAACGATGTGGAAATGCTGGGGGCTGCCGGCATTCCGGCGGTGCCGGGAAACGCGCCGGACGCCATGAAACGGATGTTTCCCCACGTGCTCTGCCGCTGCGAAGACGGCGCGGTGGGAGAATTGATTGAGGAGCTGATGGCCCGGTGCGAGAGGGATGGATAAACCGTCTTCCGCTTTGCCTGTGCCTGCTGTTGTGCGGGGGAATGCTGCTGGCTGCCGGGCTGACCTTCGAGAATCCATCGCCGGTTCTGCAGGATCCGGAGATGCGCCGGGAGATGGCGGAGGATCCGGCATTACTGGCTTATCGGGTGAAAAACGGGGAAGTGCAGATCTGCGTAAATACGGCCCTCCCCTCGGAATTGCAGGCGGTACCCGGTATTGGGGAAGTGTTGGCAAACCGGATTTATTTCACCCGCCTGCGGGAAGGGAATTACCGCACCTGGGACGATCTGCTGCAGGTGGAGGGACTCGGCGAAGAAACGCTTCGGAAGATCCGCCCGTATCTGACCCTGTGGGAAGAGAAAGGAGAGTAAACCATGCATGAGCTGTCCGTTACCCGGAGCATTTTGCAAATTCTGCTGCGGAAAGCGGAAGAGGAGCGGCTGCAAAGGATTACCCGGGTTTTCCTGGTGGTGGGCGCCATGCAGGATTATCAGACCGAGTGGATGCAGCGTTACTTTGACCGGCTGAGTGAGGGAACCCCGGCGCAGGGGGCGGTGATTGAGGTGCAGCGGGTGCCGCTGCGGTTTGGCTGCCAAAAATGCCAGACAGTCTTTACTCTGGATCTGCGGGGGGACGCCCCCCTGGTTTGTCCACAGTGCGGCAGTGAGGCGTACAATATGCTCTCCGGTCGGGAATTCTACGTGGATCGGATCGAGGCGGAGAGAATGGATGAGCAGGAAAAGACGGAAGAGACTTTAAATAAATAGCTCCGGGAAAATGGAAACGGAACCCGTAAAACCGGACCATAGATAAAACGCCCCCTGATGCGGAATTTTTTCGCATCAGGGGGCGTTTGTCTGTCAAAAAACGGTGCCGGAAAAGAAAATCGCTGTCCTTAGTCACCAAAGGAGATGCCGATATCCCGTGCCGTCTGAATAATATCGCAGTCCACCGGGACGGTCTTCAGCTTACCGGCCACTTCGCTCAGCGGGACGGGGACAATTTCGCCGTTGCGCAGGGCGACCATGTTGCCGTACTGCTTGTTGATGATCAGTTTGGCCGCCGCCGCACCGAAGCGGGTGGACAGAACGCGGTCATACGGGCAGGGGCTGCCGCCGCGCTGCACATGGCCGGGTACCACCACGCGCACTTCCTGATCCTCCAGCTTTTCCTCCAGCTCATGGGCAATGCGGTAGGAAATGCTGGGATATGTCATGGCGGCCCGGGCAGCCTTGAATTCCTTCTTGCTCATTTTGGCTTCCTGCTTGGACAGGGCGCCCTCGGCTACGGCCAGAATCGAGAAATTCTTGCGCTGCTTGTTGCGCTGCCGGATGGTTTTGGCAATCGAGTCGATATCATACGGGATTTCGGGCAGCAGGATGACATCGGCCCCTCCGGCAATACCGGCATGCAGCGTCAGCCAGCCCACCTTGTGGCCCATCACTTCTACGATGAAAATGCGCCCGTGGGACGTGGCGGTAGTATGGATGCAGTCGATCGTATTGGCGGCAATATCCACGGCGCTCTGGAAGCCGAAGGTCATATCGGTGCCCCACACATCATTGTCAATGGTCTTGGGAAGGGTGACGACGTTCAGCCCTTCTTCCGACAGAAGATTGGCGGTTTTGTGCGTACCGTTGCCGCCCAGAATGACCAGGCAGTCCAGATCCATCTTTTTGTAATTCTGCTTCATGTTCTTGACTTTGTCCACGCTGGTCTTTTCGTCAATCACACGCATCAGTTTGAACGGCTGCCGGGAGGTGCCCAGAATGGTGCCGCCCAGGGTCAGAATTCCGGAGAAATCGCTGCGCTTCATTTTTCCGAAATCACCGTGAATCAATCCACGGTAACCGTCGCGGATCCCGTAGATCTCCACTTCGTCGCCATAATACTCGTACAGTGCCTTGGCCACACCGCGGATCGAGGCATTCAGACCCTGACAGTCGCCGCCGCTTGTTAAGATACCGACTCTTTTCATCGTACCAACACTCCCTTATTTGTTACTTCTCGCTGTTTCTCTCTTCTTTATCCAAAAAGGAAGAACCGTTTACGGGTTCTCCTCTTTCAGGTCGTTGCTGCGGATGGGCTGAAAAGGTTTATCCTCCTTCACGCTTTTCCGGTCTTCAAATTCCTGCCGGGCCCGGTCGGCGAACAGGCGGTGGCAGTTCACGGCCCCACGGCCCCGCCGGTCGATATGGACATACGAGGTATCCGGCAGCTGCATGCGCGCGTTGACCGTGTCGTTTTTCATGGTTTCCAGAATTTCAAGAACACGCGCCTTCAAGTCTTCGTCCTCCACGGGGAAGACCAGCTCAATGCGTCGGTCCAGATTCCGCTGCATCCAGTCGGCTGATCCCAGATAAACCCGGCGGTTTCCGCCGTTTTCAAACAGGAAAATGCGGCTGTGCTCCAGTAGCTGGCCCACAATACTGATGACCGTGATGTTATCGCTCACGCCCTCGATCCCTGGGGTCAGGCAGCAGATTCCCCGCACGATCAGGAAAATGGGAACCCCGGCACTGGATGCTTTGTATAGCAGGCCGATGATCTCCGGATCCACCAATGAATTGATTTTCGCCGTAATGCCGCAGGGCAATCCCTTTTGTGCGTTTTCGATCTCCCGTTCAATCATACGGGAGAAGAAGGTGCGCAGCCCCAGCGGGGCCACGGCGAATTTGTGGTAAGTGGGCGGCAGGGAATAGCCGGTGATCACATTGAACAGCGAAGAAGCATCGCTGCCGTAGGATTCGCGGCAGGTGAACATGCCCAGATCGGTGTAGATGCGGGCAGTGGAATCATTGTAGTTGCCAGTGCCCAGATGAACATATCGACGGATACCGTCCTCCTCCCTCCGCACGACCAGACAGATCTTGCAGTGGGTTTTCAGCCCGGTCAGGCCGTAAATTACGTGACAGCCGGCTTTTTCCAGCTTGCGTGCCCAGATGATGTTGTTCTCTTCGTCGAAGCGCGCCTTCAATTCCACCAGAACCGTGACCTGCTTTCCGTTTTCGGCGGCGCGGATCAGAGCGGCGACGATGGGGGAGTGGCCGCTGACGCGGTACAGCGTCTGCTTAATGGCCAGCACATTCGGGTCCTCCGCAGCGGTACGGACAAAATCGACCACGCACTCAAAGCTGTCATAAGGGTGATGAACCAGGCGGTCCTTCTCCCGGATGGCATCGAAGATATTCTCATACCCCCAGAAATCAGCCGGAGGATACACCGGTCGGACCGGCTCATAGCACATGGATTCAAACCCGGACAGGCCGGCGAACTTTCCAAGGAAGGTCAGATCCAGCGGGCCGGTTATCTCGTAGATATCGTGGGGTTTTACTTTCAGGCTATCGGTCAGGAAGGCACGGATCTCGTCATCGCAATGGGACAGAAGCTCCAGCCGCACCGGGCGGCCATGCTTACGGCGCTTGATGGATTTCTGAATTTCGTTGAGGAAATCCTCAGCCTCTTCGTCGATCTCCAGATCGCTGTCGCGCGTCAGGCGGAACGGACAGCACGCCTCGATTTTTTGCAGATCAAACAGCTCGGGCATAAAGTGGATAATCAGATCCTCCAACAGGATAAAGGTGCGGCCCTCCTGCTCCGGGATTTCCAGAAAACGAGGCAGAATCCCGGGAACCTGCACGACCGCAAAATGGGCCCCCTTCTCCTTTTTGATCGAGAGGCGCACGGCGATGTTCAGGGTCTTATTGGCGAGAAACGGGAACGGGCGGCTGGTATCCACGGCCAACGGGGTTAAAACCGGAAACAGAACCCGATGGAAGTAATCGGCTACATAACTCTGCTGCTGCGGAGAGAGATCACTGCCATCCACAAAGCGGATGCCGCAGCGCCGCAAAAGCGGCAGAATTGAGCGGGTATAGATGGAATACTGCTTTTCCATGAAGGCATGGGTTTTGGCATTCAGCTCGGTGAGCAGTTTTTGCGGAGTCAAGCCGCTGGGGTCCGGGGTTTTATAATCGGCCCGCACCTGTTCCTTCACCCCGGCCACGCGGACCATAAAGAATTCATCCAGATTCGAACCGGAGATGGACAGGAAGCGAAGCCGCTCCATCAGCGGGTTTTCCTTTTTCATGGATTCCTCCAGCACGCGCATGTTGAAATCCATCCAGCTCAGTTCCCGGTTATAGTAAGGAAAACGATTTTCCATTTTTGATTTTCACACCTTTCGTTACAGCATCAGCAGCTTTACATGGAAAACGGGGTCAATTCCGAAAACCTCTTTAAAGAAACCAGCGCATTGCTCAAACGCCCATTTTTCCAATTGCATATTGTCGTTTCCACTTCCGGTAATGATCAGCTTTTCCTTATCCAGCTTGATCTTCAGGTCGCCGATCTTCTGCTTTCCGCTGCGATCCAGAGCATTGGCCAGCCGGAAGATGGCCACCGATTTCGAGATCACCAGCTTTTCAGCCGGGGTGGTCCGGGCGAACTTAATTTCCGAGAAATCCGGTTTTGTCAGTTCGTTGTAACCCGAAATAACGGCCACCAGGTTGATCTCCTCTTTTGTCAGGCCGTACAGGTCAAAATTGCGGATCAGATAGAAAATACTGCGGAACCGCTCACTGCCATCCACAAAGCGCCCGCAATCGTGCAGAATGGCAGAGAGCTGCAGCAGCAGCCGGACGCGGTCGGGCAGACCGTGGATCGGCCGGGTCTTGTCAAAAATCTGCAGGGCAATGCGCGAAACCATCTCCCAATGCTTGGGATCGCAGGCAAAGCGCCGGGCAATGGTGGCGGCGCAGCAGACGGCACTGTCGCACAGATGTGCATCATAGGCTTCCTTGGCTTTGGGAAGAAGCATCTCACGCAGTAGCTCATCCCACAGCTCCACCTGCGGGGAGATGACGGTTTTTTCCGAGGCGCACGGCTGCAAACAGCAGTAAATGGCCAGCGCCGAATAGACAGCTGCGGCCTCGTCCTCGTGGATGCCATACCGCTCGCCAATGGCCTCGGGGACCATGGAGCAAATGGTGCGGTACAGGTTCTGCATGCGCTCAGCTTCAATCCAGTAGCAGCCGTTTTCCTCCTGTGCACCGCACAGGCGGGCAATAATACTGTCCTCACTGCCGCATAAAACCAGATTTTTCACCGGGAAATCCCGCAGGAAGGAGAGCAGGGGAGAGAGCATGTTGGCGAGGTATTCCTCAATCACCTGATGGAACTGCTCCGGGTTATCCTGGATGCCGCTGAAAACATCGTGCAGCTTTACCGATCCGATGGGAAGGTGCTGGCTGTACACAATGTGGGCGCCGTCATACAGGGCCACGCCGATGCTGCCGGTGCCGATGTAGGTGAGCAGCGAGACCTCTTTGGCGGCTTTTTCAATTTTCTTCAGGGCTCCCAGCATGCTGTAATAGATCAGTGTTTTTTCCTCGTCATCTTCCAGCACTTTCACGTCTATGCCGCCCAGTACATGAAGCTGGTCCTCCACATACGACCGGTTTTTCGCTTCCCGCAGGGCGGTGGTGGCCACCACCATGGGCTGGGTAATTCCGTATCCCCGCAGCGTCTCGGAAAAGCCCCGCAGAATGCGGGACAATTCCCGGGTGGTTGCAAAGCTGATGGATCCGGTATGGAAAACCTCGTGCCCCAGGGGCAGGAAATAGCGCAGCTGATCCAGAGTTTGCACTTCCCCGTGGCGCAGCTGGGCCACACGCATTTTCACCACACGCGATCCGATATCAATTACAGCGGCCGTTCGGACCGCTGCTTTTCCACTCTTTTTCGGTTTCATCAGGAAACCACCTCCGAGTATCCACAGAATGAAAAGAAGGCAGACCGGGAGTCTGCGCTTATTTTTCTATTATAACATGTTTACCGCAAAATTCAATAAAACCCGGGAAAACCTCACGGGAATTTTGTGCAAAAAAGCCGGTTCTGTCCAAGGGCAGAACCGGCAGAGTTTACGAGTCCATTTCATCATCCAGATCGGAATCATCGTCCAGATCATTATCATCGCGCATCGAGAGATCATGGTCGCCCATAACTTCACTCAAGCGCATACGGCGGACCATTTTCATCTCCTCTACTTGAGCATGGAGCATTTCCTTGACTGCCAGGGAGTGGCGGATATTTTTCAGGTGCAGCTCCGGCAGGGTTTTATCGCTGGAATATACCGTGATGGTTCCCATGCCGAACAGACGCTGGCCCAGCGTGCGGCTTAATGACAGGTCGCGGACCCGGTACAGCAGCACTTCATCCATGTGCATATTGAAAAAACCTTTCACCAGGAACAGACGGTCCTCACTCATGCGGTAGCGGGTAAAGCTCAGAGGCATCCCCAGTATCCGGCGGCGGTCCTTCCAGATGTATTCAATCGGCGGGTTCTTTCTTCCCATAGGTCTCTCCTTTCCCCGCTGCCTTTTGCAGGGACTGTGTTTTTTTCATTATAATCGCTTTTTTCCGTAAAAGCAAGAAAAAGGCAGGGGCAGAGATGATTTCTTATGGTGAATCGAAGCGGAAGACAGATCAGAATCTCTCTTTTTGCAGGGGAACACCGAAAAAGGCCGTCTGAAAAATTCAGGCGGCCTTTTCCGGCAAAGAGGGGGAAACAACATGAAAATATCGGAACCCAAAAATGGGGAATTGGTAGTCTGAGCGCACTGCAGGGCCGGTATTCCGTCCACCGGGCAGCCATGCTCAGTATGTTTTCCACAGAGGTTGGTTTTGTTCTCTGTTGTGTCTTTAGTATATATGGGGATTGTGTACACAATTTGAAGAAAAAGCAAAGGATCTGCGAAAGTTTTTTTGCCTTATTTCTTACAATTGCGGGTACAGGCACTGCCAGACCATATCGTGGAGAGGCCGGGGGCTGCCGGGCTTCTCGGCCAAAAGGGTGATGACACTGTCCTTCTCCGGCAGTAAAATCGAGAGCTGGCCGTATTTTCCGTCGGCCCGCGCGCTGTTATGCTCCCCCCGCCAGAACAGATAGCCGTAGCCGCTGCCGCCGTAACCGGTGCCGTCGCCGTTTTCCTGCTGCTTTTTCGTGGCTTCTTTCAGATAATCGGAATCCAGCAGTTGTTTTCCCTCCCAATTTCCCAGCTGCAGGCAGAACTGCCCGAAGCGGTGCAGCTCAGTGCAGTTGAGGAAAAGGCCGCCGGCGCCGAAGGTGTACCCCAGCGGATCCTGCTCCCACATAGGGCGGGTGATACGCAGCGGGGCAAACAGTCGCGGCATCAGATAACTGACCAGATCACAGCCGGCTCTGCGCTGAATCAGTACCCCCATCAGATAGGGACCGGCATTGTTGTAAACAAATTTTTCCCCGGGGGTAAAGGTAAAGGGCCGGGAAAGGGTATAGCGCACCCAGTCCTTTTCCATCAGGAACGGCCGCTCGCCGCCCATCAGGCAGGAGGTTTCCTGCCCCAGCGACATGGTCAGCAAATCGCGCACCGTGGCCTGCTGCAGATATACGCTGGTTTTTTCCGGCAGATCACTGGCAAACACATCCGTTAGCTTGTCCGAAAGAGAGAATAACCCCTCCTGCAGGGCAAAACCGGCGGCAACGCTGGTAAAGCTCTTACTGGCGGAATAGATGTTCCGGCGGCAGCAGTCATCAAAGTGGAGTTCTCCCCGCAGTTCTCCCCCTTGGGTGACCAGTACATCCCAGAGGCGCAGGTCCTGCTCCTTTTGCCGCTTCTTTACGTCATCAAATTGAATGGGATTCATAGTTTTGTCTCCTTTCGCGGTTGTCTGTTTTTATAGTAATGATCTTCCGGGAAAAAAGCAAGAGCATGGGCGGTGGTTTTGCAAAAAGAGAAAATGTGATATAATGCGTAAAGGGGGTGAGAGGATGGACAGAAGGGTGAAGACGGAAACCATACAGGGGATGGAGACCGCAGTTTTACCGCCCGAATTGTCCGGCGGTATGGCGGGCTGCAGCGCCTTGCTGCTGCTGACCGGGCAGGAGCCGGGGAGCTTTCTGCGGGCCGTGAGGGCCACCGCGGGAAAGGACGGCACTCCGCTTCCCGTTTCCTGCTGGCTGCTGGCCGTGAAAATTCCCGATTGGAACCGGGACTGCTCTCCTTATCCGGCGCCGCCCCTGCGGGAGGGAGAAGACTCTTTTTCCGGGGGATCTGCGGTTTTTTACCGGTGCCTGGAAGAGAAAATCTGGCCCGCTTTTTCCCACCGGTACGGAGGTTTCCCCGCATGGCGCGGGATGATGGGCTATTCGCTGGCCGGGCTGTTTGCCCTGCATGAGGGATGGAGGCACAGTGAGTATGGGGGTATTGCCTCTCTGTCCGGCTCGCTGTGGTATCCGGGCTGGATCGACCGGTTCTGCCGGTCAAAACCGGCGCGGGATGACCTTTCTCTCTATTTGTCCCTGGGCACGAAGGAGGAAAAAAACCGCCATCCGCTGCTGAGACAGGTGGGAGTTTGCAGTCTAAGGGCCTGCGACCATGGGAAGCGCTGCCTGCGAAATCCGGAGCAGCTTCTCTATGAGCGCCTTCCCGGCGGCCATGGGCACGAAGTGGTCCGGCGCTATATCCGGGCCATACGTTTTTTGGCCGGTGAGAACGAAAAGAGAGAAGAGTCCTCCTGCCGCTGAGCCGGTGGGTCAGCGCAGATCCTCGGCCGGTGTGTGGCCGAGGATCTTTTTGTAGGTTCGGAAAAACACCGAATAATCCCGGAAGCCACACAGCCGGGCGGCCTCTTGGGCAGAGGTACCGCTTTTGATGTACTGCTGGGCGGTGATGGTCCGTTTCCGGCTGACATACTGCATGACGGAAGTTCCCATGGATTCGCGGAACAGCTTTCCCAGCTGGTGCTCACTGACAAAGCAGAACGCGGCCACATCGGAGAGGGAAAAGGGCTCGGACAGATGCAGGTTTAAAAAGGCCAGCGCATCGCTGACCACCTTGGGCAGGGATAAGGAAGGGCAGATTCCCCGGTCCCGGTACAGCCTCCGCACCTGCAGAAGAAGATTGGGCAGCGCAATGGAGACCTCGGTCTCCTGTTCATCCGGGGATAGCCGGGCACAGGCCAGCAGGTTTTCAAACCCGGGAATCAATGTCTGCTCTGGAACCGGGGAATAGCCGATCTGCCCTTCGTTTTCCCGATACAAAAAGGGCTGCAGCAGATAGGCGCGGTAGGGGGCGGGGATCTCCTCTTCGGCAAACTGGATGACATACCGCTCGTACACCCCTTCCTCCAAAAAGCTGATTCCGTGCAGGACCGTGGGGGCCATCAGCAGCAGGGTGTGGGGGGACAGGTCATACCGCACGCCCTCCACCATATAGCGGACATGACCGCTGACAAAATAGTACAGCTCGTAAAAGCTGTGGCAGTGAATTTCATAGGGTTCCTGCATGGCAGCGTTCCATTTATGCGAGGCATTCAGAGTGCGGCACAGCAGCCGCTGGGATAGGGCGGAAGGGGAAGAGAGCAAAAAATCACCGCTTTCGCAAACTGTTTTTCTCATTCTATAAAAAAATATCCAAAATTGCAAGCACACGGCCTCGATTCGCAATGGAAGAAACCCATAAATCTGTTATACTGAGAGAAAGAACGGGGGCGTGGATATACCCGGCTCTCAATAAGGGAGGAATGACGGATGATGAAACTGGGTGCCCAGCTGTACACACTGCGCAATTACCTGCAGAATGAAAAGGACTTTGCCTTCTGTATGAAGGAAGTGGCGGCCATGGGGTACAAAACCGTGCAGATTTCCGGGGCAGGTCCGCTGTCTCCCCGGTTTATGCGGCAGGTTTGTGATGAAAACGGTCTGTCGGTTGTGCTGACCCATATCGACGGAGAGCGGCTGCTCCGCCATACCGACGAGGTGATCCGTGACCACGAGATCCTGGGCTGTGAGTACATCGGGATCGGCTCGATGCCCGAGCGCTACCGCACGCCGGAGTGGGTCCATCACTTTGCTATGGATTACCGGCCGGTGGCCCGCGAGATCAAGGCGGCAGGAAAGCGGTTCATGTACCACCACCACAATTTTGAATTTGAGAAATTCCCGGGCGGGCGCTTTATCGAGATCCTGCTGGATTCCTTCGCCCCCGATGAGATGGGAATTACGCTGGATACCTACTGGCTGGCCGCAGCCGGCGTGAACCCGGTGGAATGGGTGGAGAAGCTGAAGGACCGCATCCCCTGTGTGCACCTGAAGGATTTGACCATTCACGGTTGGCAGGCCACCTTTGCGCCGGTGGGGGAAGGGAACCTGAATTTCCCGGCCATCCTTCAGAAAATGAAGGAAGTGGGAACGGTGCAGCACATGCTGGTGGAACAGGACACCTGTGAGGAAAGCCCGTTTGTATGTTTGCAGAAGAGCCACGACAATGTGCGGGCGATGGGATACTGCGACTAAAGGAGGAGAACGGAAATGGAACGGAAGGTAAAAATGGGCGTCATCGGGATCGGCAACATGGGCTCAGCCCATGCCCAGCATATTGCCGGGGGAGAAATTCCGGAGATGGAGCTGACGGCGGTGGCCGACCGCTCAGCAGCGCGGCGCCAGTGGGCCCGGGAGAATCTGCCCGGGACGGTGCGGATTTTTGAGGAGGGCAGCGAGCTGATCGAGAGCGGTGTGTGTGAGGCGGTGGAAATTGCCACGCCCCATTACCAGCACCCCGAGCTCTCGATTCTGGCCATGGATAAGGGGTTGCATGTGATGTGCGAAAAGCCGGCCGGTGTGTATACCAAACAGGTGCGCCGGATGAATGAGAAGGCCGCCGCCAGTTCGGTTGTGTTCGGTATGATGTTCAACCAGCGAACCAACTGCGTCTACCGTAAAATGCACGAGCTGGTCCAGAGCGGTACTCTGGGCGCGATCAAGCGGGTGAACTGGATCATCACGGACTGGTACCGCACCCAGGCATACTATGATTCCGGTTCCTGGCGCGCCACCTGGGCCGGAGAGGGAGGAGGTGTACTGCTGAACCAGTGTCCCCATAATCTGGACCTGCTGCAGTGGATCTGCGGAATGCCGGATAAGGTGCGCGCTTTCTGTCATATTGGAAAGTGGCATGACATCGAGGTGGAGGACGACGTGACTGCCTATTTGGAATTCCCCAACGGCGCAACGGGCGTGTTTGTCACCACAACCGGAGATGCCCCTGGCACCAACCGCTTTGAGGTGACGCTGGAAAAGGGTAAGCTGGTGTGTGAAAACGATGTGCTGACCTTAACTGAGCTGGCGGTAAACGAGCGCGAGTTCTGCCGTGCTTGCCCCCAGGGATTTGAGAAGCCGGAAAGCCGCACCTATGTAGTGAAAACGGATGGCAAAAACCCACAGCATAACGGGGTGTTGGAGGCATTTGCGGGAAAGATTCTGCACGGAACACCCCTGGTGGCCGAGGGGATCGAGGGGATCCGGGGGCTCAGCCTCTCCAATGCCATGCACCTGTCCTCCTGGTTGGGAAAGACAGTCACTATGCCGGTGGACGAGGACCTGTTCCTGCGGGAGTTGGACCGCCGCCGGGCTACATCCAGGGTAAAGACGGGAGAGGACAAGGTATTCGATCTGTCGGGTACCTATGGAAGTGAGAAGAAAGAATGAGCTTTGGTCGGACAGGAGGAAAACCATGAAATCGTTACTGGTAGGATGCGGTGGGATTGCAGAGGTTCATGCCGAGGCTCTTCATGCTCTGGACCGTGAGATCGCCGCCTTTGCGGATATCCGGCCCGAGCGCGCCCGTGGTATGGCAGATGTATATGGCGGTCGGGCGTACGCATCGCTTTCGGATATGCTGGAAAAGGAACAGGCCGATGTGCTGCATATCTGCACCCCGCATTATCTGCATGTCCCCATGGCCATCGAGGCGCTGCAAAAGGGAATGCATGTGGTCATGGAGAAACCCCCGGCCATGACGGGAGAGCAGGAGAAGGAGCTTCGGCAGGCGCTGTCCGGTGCGCCGGGCCAGCTGGCCGTGTGCTTTCAGAATCGCTATAATCCGGCCAACCGCCGAGTCAAAGAATTGCTGGAAAAGAAAGAACTGGGAGAGGTAAAGGGCGCCCGGGCTTTTGTCACCTGGGAGAGGGAAGCCCCCTACTATACCGAGAGCGGCTGGCGCGGCACGTGGAAAACGGAGGGCGGCGGCGTGCTGATCAACCAGTCGATCCACACGCTGGATCTGCTGTGCCACTTGCTGGGCGATCCGCGGCAGGTCAGCGCGACCATCGCGAACCACCATCTGCGGGATGTGATTGAGGTGGAGGACAGCGCCGAGGCCCGGATTGTATTTAAGAGCGGGGCCGTCGGGCTGTTTTACGCCACAACGGGCTACTGCACCGATTCCCCGGTTCTGGTGGAAATTGTGTGTGAGAAGGGGTGTATTCGTATCGAGGGGGATGACCTGCTGATTCAGGGCGAAGGTGGCCGCCGCGAACAGATCCATTTTGCCCCCGCGGCCCATGTGGGAAAGGACTGCTGGGGTGCCAGCCATCTGCTGTTGCTGCGGGATTTTTATCACTGCATCGAAACCGGGAAACCGTTTGCCCTTGATTACACCCAGGCCTGCCGGACGCTGCACCTGATGCTGGCGATTTATGAATCCAATCGAACCGGACAGTCGGTGTGCTGTGAATAGAGGGGAGGAAAAAGCCAATGGATATGCTGAATCGGATCCGGTTTTCCGGATTTTCGGATGAGATTTCACCCATTTTCAGCGAGCAGCTGCGTGTGCTGCAAAAGCTGGAAATTGGGTATCTGGAGATGCGCGGGGTGGACGGAAAAAATGTGGATTCCCTCACACCGGAGGAAGTCAGGAGTGCCAGGGAAAAGCTACAGGAAGCCGGAATCCAGGTTTCGGCTATCGGGTCGCCCATCGGGAAAATTGGAATTAGAGATGATTTTGCCGCTCATTTCGAGGTTTTCCGCCGCGTGGTGGAGACGGCCCATACCCTCTCCTGTCGGGATATCCGGATGTTCAGCTTTTACATGCCGAAAGGGGAGGATCCCCTGAACTACCGCAGTGAGGTGCTGGAGCGGCTGCTGCGCCTGAAGGAATATGCCAAAAAAGAGGATGTGCGCCTGCTGCACGAGAACGAAAAGGGGATTTACGGCAATACGGCCCCCCGGTGCCTCGACCTGATGAACGAGCTGTATGATGAGAATTTCGGCTGCACATTTGACTTTGCCAATTTTGTCCAGTGCGGTCAGGATACACAGGCGGCGTTTTCCCTGTTGGAGCCGTTTATCCAGTACGTCCATGTAAAAGATGCTCTTTTTGAAAACGGTCAGGTGGTTTTGCCCGGCACCGGCGACGGCGCCCTGCTGCCGCTGTTCCGTGCGCTGGATGAAAAGGGCTATGCGGGATTTTTCAGTATGGAGCCCCATCTGACGGATTTTGCCGGCTTTGCCGCGCTGGAACTGGGGGAAGCCGAAAAGAAGGCATCGCCCGCCCAGGGGGAGACTGCGTTTACGGCGGCCTATCTGTGCGCCCGGGGCCTGATGAGCCTGTAAGGAGGAAGAGATATGAAAATGTCGTTTCGCTGGTACGGGCCGGATGATCCGGTAATCCTGCAGCAGATCCGTCAGATCCTGGGAATGAAGCACATTGTATCGGCGGTATACGATGTGCCGGTGGGACAGGTCTGGAACGAGGAGAGTATTGTGGCCCTGCAGAAGCAGTGCGAGGAAAACGGCCTTCTGTTTGATCTTGTGGAGAGCGTCCCGGTACATGAGGATATTAAGCTGGGGCTGCCCACCCGCGAGAAGTATATCGAAAATTACTGCGAGAACATCCGGCGGCTGGCCCGCCATGGGGTGAAGTGCATCTGCTACAACTTTATGCCCATCTTTGACTGGACCCGCACCGATGTTCACCACAAAATGGAGGATGGGGCCGAAAACCTGATTTATGATACAAAGGCTCTTGCGCGGATGGACCCCCTGACCGGGGAACTGAGCCTGCCCGGATGGGACAGCAGCTATCGGAAAGAGGACCTGCACCGGCTGTTTTCTCAGTATGCCCAGCGGAGCAAAGAGAATCTGTGGGAGAACCTGTGCTATTTTCTGCAGAAGGTCATCCCAGTGGCCGAGGAAAACGATGTGAAAATGGCTATTCATCCGGATGATCCGCCCTGGGATATCTTCGGATTGCCCCGACTGATCACGGACGAAGCGGCCATTGACCGGTTCCTCTCTCTGTACGACAGTCCGTATAATGGCCTAACGTTCTGCACGGGTTCTCTGGGCTGCTCAAAAAAGAATAACATTGTGAAAATGGCGGAGAAGTACAGCGCTATGGGCCGTATTCATTTTGTCCATCTGCGCAATGTGAAATGGAACGAGGACGGCGGGTTTGAGGAGAGCGGCCACCTGACCGCACAGGGCTCGCTGGATATGGCCGCGATTGTCGGCGCACTGAAAAAGACCGGATTTTCGGGCTATATCCGCCCGGACCACGGCCGCATGATCTGGGGCGAAACGGGAAAACCCGGATACGGGCTGTATGACCGCGCCCTGGGTGCCATGTATATTCAGGGACTGTGGGAAGGCGTACGGGAATAAGAGAGGAGAAAAAACATGAAAATACTGGATCTGCCCTTTTCACCGGATTTTTCCGGCCGGACGGCGGTGGTCACCGGGGCCGGAGGCGTGCTGTGCAGCATGTTTGCAAAGGCACTGGCGCAGTGCGGCGCCCGCGTGGCTCTGCTGGATAAAAATGAAGAGGCAGCCAAAACGGTGACCGCAGAGATTTGTGCGGCCGGCGGTCAGGCAATGGCGATCGGCTGTGATGTGCTGAATAAGGAATCCATGCAGCGGGCCCATGAGCAGGTGTTGGCGGCTTTTGGTCCCTGCAGCCTGCTGATCAACGGGGCGGGCGGGAACAATCCCCGTGCAACCACCACCAAGGAAACCTATGAGACAGGGGATATTGACCGGCAGGATATTGCCACCTTCTTTAATCTGGATTCCGAGGGGGTCGGATTTGTGTTTGATCTGAATTTCCTCGGCACGCTGATTCCCACCCAGGTGTTTGTGCCCGATATGCTGGGGCAGAAGGGGGCGGCTGTTCTGAACATTTCCTCGATGAATGCATTTACGCCCCTGACGAAAATCCCCGCGTATTCCGGGGCTAAAGCGGCCGTCAGCAACTTTACTCAGTGGCTGGCCGTTCATTTCGCCGGGGAGGGGATCCGCGTCAATGCCATTGCCCCTGGTTTCTTTGTCACCCATCAGAACCGGGCACTGCTGTTCGATGAGACGGGAGCCCCCACCCCCCGCACCGGCAAGATTCTGCGCAATACCCCCATGGACCGTTTTGGAGAGACGGAGGAGCTGTTGGGCGGCGCTTTGTATCTGCTGGACAGCCGGGCCTCCGGTTTTGTAACCGGTGTGGTGCTTCCCATCGACGGTGGTTTTTCGGCCTATTCGGGTGTGTAAAAGGGAGGAGTGACCATGTCCATCTGGATCGGATGTACCGGTATGCCGCCGGAGGCGGCGCAGATCAAAAAAGTCGGGTTTGATTATCTGGAAGTGAACATTACCGCGCTGGTGCAGGCAGAGGAAGAGGAATTCTCCCGGTGGCAGCGGCAGCTGGAATCATGCGGGCTGCCGGTGCGGGCCGGTAACTGCTTTCTGCCCGGTGACTGGCCTCTGAGCCGCGAGGGATTCGACCCGCAGGAAAACCGCCGGTATATCGAAAAAGCCGCCTGCCGGCT
>JALENG010000071.1 GCA_022767925.1 Clostridia bacterium | reverse complement strand
GCTGATGGGAACCACGTCGCTGGTGACGGGCTTCTCCGCCCCCGGAAAGAAGGAGATGGCCTATGTCGAATCCGCGCTGGAGCAGATTAACATCGGCTATCTGCGGGATCGGATGTTCCTGAACATCTCCGGCGGCGAGCGCCAGCTGGTGCTGATCGCCCGGGCGCTGGCCCAGCAGGCCCGCATCCTGTTTATGGACGAGCCCACAGCCAGCCTGGATTACGGCAACCAGATCCGGGTGCTGGAACAGATGCACGCCTTGTCCCGGGAGGGATACACCGTCCTGCAGTCCACCCATAATCCCGATCAGGCCCTGTGGTACGGGGGAAAGGTGCTGGCAATCCGGAACCGGAAGATTTTGGCCTTCGGCCCGCCGGAACAGGTAATTACCGCCGAAACCATGGGGCAGCTGTATCAGATTGATGTTACAGTGGAGAGCCTCCAAAACGGAAACGTAAAGGTATGTGTTCCCCGCCGTCCGGAATGAGGAAGAGAAAACAGCCATTTTGTCAAAAAAGACAAAATGGCTGTTTTCCATACTGGAAACCGGAGAAAAAGTGTGATATAGTAAAAGAAAGATTTCCGATTTTTACTGAAAATTGTTCATTTTAGGAAGAAACCCGGAGGGTACGCCCATGAAAAAGGAAAAAGGAATTTTGTTTGATCTGGACGGAACCCTGTGGGACGTGTGCGAACCCGTAACCCGCTGCTGGAATCTTGTGCTGACGGGGAAGTACGCCCGGTATGGGAAGAGTGTAACCCAGGAGGAGATCCGCAGTTACATGGGGAGAACGCTGGAGGATATTGCCGCCGCAGTTTTCCCGGACACCCCGGAAAGCGAGCGGGTGGCGATCCTGCGGGATTGCTGTGCACAGGAGTGCGGCTATCTGCGGCAGACCGGTGGGGTTTTATATCCCCAGCTCCGGGAAACGCTGATATGCCTGCGGCAGGCGTACGGGTTGGCAGTGGTCAGTAATTGCCAGAATGGGTATATCGAGGCATTTCTTCACGCCCATGACATGGACGGGCTGTTCGATGAATATGAATGCAGCGGGCGAACCGGCCTTACGAAAGGAGAGAACATCCGTCTGGTCATGGAAAGAGCCGGCTGGAAAGAGGGGGTCTATGTAGGAGATACCCGTTGGGATGAGGAAGCGGCCGCCCAGGCCGAGATTCCCTTTATTCATGCGGCGTATGGCTTTGGCGGGGCACAGGCTCCGCAGGGGGTGATCCACCGCCCGCAGGATCTGCCGGCGGTTTTACAGGATCTTTGGACAAAACCGGAGTAAAAGGAGGAGATCATTATGATCCGAAAAGCAGGGGATACCGATCGCCAGATTATTGCGTCGCTGATGATGCAGCTGTGGCCCAACCACACCCAGGAGGAAATCCTGCGGGGGATCCACGAGCAGCTTCACTCTTCGCAGGACGAGGTGTTTCTGGCCTTTGTCCGGGGGGAGCCCGTCGGTTTTGCCCAGTGCGGGCTGCGCCACGATTATGTAGAGGGAACGTCCAGCTGCCCGGTGGGATACCTGGAGGGGATTTTTGTCAAAGCCCAGTACCGCCGCCGGGGGATTGCCGGCCAGCTGCTGAGCCGGTGTGAGGACTGGGCCCGGGAAAAAGGCTGCCGCGAATTTGCCAGCGACTGCGAGCTGTCCAATAAAGAGAGTGCGGTTTTCCACGAGAAGATGGGATTTAGCGAGACGAACCGTATTGTTTGCTTTACAAAAAAGCTGGAGCCCTGAAAACAGAAAAGAACCGGGGAGGAAGTATTGCTTCCTCCCCGGTTCCTTTTTATCCCTGAGTCAGCATCTGATAAGCCCGATATAAACGGGGATACGCATACTCAAAGAATTCCCGGTATGCCGGGCAGTAATAGTTCTTTCCCAGCCCCTTTTCAAAGTAATCCCGGTCACGCCGGCAGCCGCCGCGGCACAGGGCTTTCCACCGGCAGGAGCGGCACTCGTCATCGGGAATGGCGCTCTTCTCCAAAAACTGCAGGGCTGTGCGGTTCTTTTCCACCGTTTCAAAACTATCCGTGGAAAAATTGCCGAGGCGGTATTCGTCCAACATGTAAAAATCGCAGGGGTACACGCTGCCGTCCGCCTCTACCACCAGCTGGCGGCCGCACACCCCGCCCATGCCGCAGGCCTCCGGCCACTGGCCGTCCATGATCAGCAGCAGGTTATCGAAATACCGGTGATAGGTTTTGTGCCCATCCAGCAGATCGCGGTACCAGCCGTCAAAGCAGTCCTTCAGATACCGGGCGTACAGCGGCGTCGTCAGGGACCAGGGGTACTGCCCCCGTTCCTCCCCAATGGGATCCAGACATGGGATAAACTGCCGGTAGGAAAATCCGTTGCGGGCGTAAAAACCCAGCACCTTCCCTGTGCAGCGGCACAAATCCCCGGTGACTACGGTGAGAATGTTGAATTCCACCTCGTGCTTTTTCAGAAGCTGGAGGCTGTGCATCACCCGGTTCCAGGTGCCCTTTCCCCCGGCATCCACCCGGTTTTTGTCGTGCAGCTCTTTGGTTCCGTCCAGCGAGACCCCCACCAGAAACCGGTTTTCATGCAGAAAATCCGCCCACTCGTCGTCCAGCAGCAGACCATTGGTCTGCAGGGCGTGCCGGATCTGGCAGTGGTTGACATTCAGCTCCTTTTCCAGCTCGATTACCCGGCGGAAAAAGGGAAGCCCCGCCAGGGTGGGTTCACCCCCCTGGAAGGCCAGGGTGCAGGTGCCGCTGGCGGCGGAAAGAACCTGGGTGAGAACCAGGCGCAGGGTCTCTTCGGTCATCATACCGAATGAGGGCGTATTCCGGTTTCGGGTTTCGTCGGCGTAAAAGCAGTACCGGCAGCGCATATTGCACTGACCGGAGGCGGGCTTAATCATCACACTGAGAGCAGGCATGGAAACGGGCCTCCTTTGTAAATGGACGGTAGGGTATTCTTTTCCTATTTATATATAAGAAAAAGGAAGGGCGAAAGGGACACGCTATATAGCAGTATAGCATGATTTTCCATGCAGCGCCATGGGGCCCACAGTGAAAACAGAGCTGTTTTGCGAGAAAAGAAAAGAGAAGACAAAGGTTACGCAAAATTTCTGAAAAAATAAGTAGAATATATATTCATTATTTTGGTAGAAAAATTGTGAAAAATCGGAAGAAAGGCGTAGATATGGGAAAAAATCGCAGACAAACCCCGACGAAAAAGAATAAATATTCAAAAAAGGCAATTTGTTACCCTTGTAACCACTTTGTAACTATTTGAAATCCAGCATTTTGCACAGCAACTTTTTTCTAAAAAAGAAAAATAAGCGGATAAGCCGCGCCGTTTTCCGTTTTTTTGGGGGGATACAATATGCAAAACACAGCGTTTTGCACAAAAATACTGGACAAAATAATTTGACACACGGCACTTCTCCGCATATAATCAGGTACAGCACTGCAAATCCAACCCAATCCAATCCGATCTTTTCCGCCGGTGCGGCGGAGAAGAGAAGAAGACTATTGTTAAGGAGAGCAGCTTTTTATGCAGAAGGAAACCAAAAGGAAATTGAATGCGACCATGCATCGCGTGCTGTGCCTGTGCATTATGGCAGTAATCGGAGTGATCTCGATTCTCACGGTTATGGCACAGACGGTCACCGTTCAGGTAAAGGATGGGGAAAACACCTATTCCTTCCAGGTGACGGACTACTCGCTCAAGTCGGTTCTTGAGCAGGCAGTACACGCAGAGGGTATGCCGGAAGTCGAAAAAGATGACCTGGCGGTCTGGAATGAGAGCGATCTGACAGTAACCATCCGGCGCGGAATTACCGCAACGGTGGTCGCCGATGGCCGCGAGAAGACGGTGAACCTCCATCAGGGGGATACCGTGGCCGACGCGCTGTCCATGGCGAATATCACCCTTTCGGGGGATGATCTGTGCACCAGGAAAGCCGATGCCGAAGTAAAAGACGGCGACCGGATTTGTGTCGTGCGCCGCTACACCGTATCCATTACCGCGGATGGCGAAACCCGCGAGGCCGTGGTGAATGAGGGAACGGTGCAGACCGCACTGAGCCAGGCTGGTGTTACGGTAGGGGCTGAGGATCTGGTCCTGCTGCCGATGGATACCGCAGTGGAGGAAGGTCTTGCGATTCAGATTCAGCGTGTGACGTACCGCGATATCACGACCACCGAAACGGTGGATTATGAGATCGTAACCAAGAACGATTCCTCGATGTATCTGGGCGAGAGTAAGGTCGAGACAAAGGGTCAGGAGGGTGAGCGGACCATCGTGACCCGTGAAAAGCTGATCGACGGCGAAGTGGTGGAGACCACCGAAATTTCCAACGAAGTAACCAAGGAACCCGTGGATCAGGTTGTGCGCAAGGGAACAAAGAAGAAGATTACCCGCTGCGCCACCGTTACGGCAGGGGGTACGGTATACGATCACAATGGGAATAAGCTGAGCTATAAGCAGGCCCTGACTGGCCGCTGCACCAGCTATACCGGCGATGGCTATACCTCGACCGGAATGAAGCCGCAGTACGGTGTGGTGGCGGTTGACCCCAAGGAGATCCCGTACGGGACGAAACTGTATATCTGCTCGCCGGATGGCAGCTATGTGTACGGCTATGCCGTGGCCGGTGATACGGGCGGATTTATTTACAGCGACTATATCCTTGCGGACCTGTATATGGATACCTACAGCGACTGCGCCAAGTTTGGCGTGCGTACCATGACCATTTATATCCTCTCGTAAGGAATAACGGAATAACAGAAACCCAGAACCGAAAACCGGTCCTTTCCCCCCCAGCAGTGCGAAAAGGGGAAAGAACCGGTTTTTCTTTGCGTCGGAGAATGGAAAGCAGCCCTTGTCAATTGAAAAAAGAGATGGTATGATAAGACAGAAATCGGAATACGGCGAAAACCGGAAGGAAAAATCGAACATTTTTTCGATTTTCTCTTGTTTTTTTTCACTCCCTGTGATATGATAGGGATGGATCGAACGTATGATCTATTTATGGAGAAAAGCAGGAGGGAAAATGCAATGCTGCATACAATTTTTGGTGTTCTGCTGCTGATCGGCTCGGCCGTGCTGCTGCTGAAATATCGACCCAAAGAGAGAGAAGGGCGAATGACCTGGTGTGTCTGTGTGGGACTGGCTCTTTTGTCCCTGATCATGCAGGACGGCGCGTGGTATCTGCAATTGATTGAGCATACCGCGCAGGTGGTGGCCTTTTTCAGTTGCCTGTGTGCGCTGCATCAGGAAAAAGTTCTGCGTCAGCGCCGGGCGGCTCGTGCGCACCGGAATGTAACCCCCCTGCCCGTGCAGAAAAAGGAACGGCAGTCCTTTTGTGCCTGACGGAGCAGGGTGATCCATCCGGGTGGAAGAAGCCGCCGCAGAGAAAGGATGGAAAACCATGAATTATGTATACGCCGGGATGTGGTTCGTTTGCGGGCTGATCCTGATGGTAAAACTGGGAAAAGAAAACCGCGTGTTTTATGCAGCAGGCGGTTTTTTTCTCGTTCTGGGGGCCTGGTGGCTCGCCAATGAATTGACTCCCGAGGTGGACCTCTTCACCGGGGTGCCTGGGTGGATTCTGCGTGGGATTGCCGTGGTGGCCCTTTTACTGCTGGTTCCGACCTTTATCCGGCACAGCCGCGAGGAGAACCGGAAATTTCAGGAGGAGCAGAAGGCCAAACAGCCGAAAAAAGAACAGGATGGGGATGAAACAAAATGATGACGTCGATTCTCACTCTGGGGGAAAAAGTGGTCGAGCTGTTTATCATGATCGCCGTCGGATATTTTCTCTCCCGAAAGAAAATCCTGACCGAAACCGGTCTTTCCCAGATTACTACCATCCTCCTGTATGTGGTCTCTCCCTGCCTGACGGTAGATGCTCTGGTGAGCGTGG
>JALENG010000029.1 GCA_022767925.1 Clostridia bacterium | reverse complement strand
TTGGACAGGGCCTGATCATGACCGGCGCGGCGCTGGTCTGCACGGTGGGCGTGGGCATCTGGCTGATGGCAACCTGGGCGTTTATGAATACCGGCTATGGCTATACGCCTCTGCTGTTCTGGCTGGACGCGGCAGCCGTGGTAGCGGCAGCCGTACAGACGGTGCGGGTAAAAAAGAGCGCCGGATAACAAAAAACAGGAAGCGGGCCCCCAGGGGCCCGCTTTTTTTGCGCCAATTGTCCCGGCGGCGCTATGCTTTTTGCCGGGTTTATGGTATACTGAGACCATTGGAAAAATCGGGAAGAAAAGGAAGTGTGCATATGTCTGCCATTACACAGGCACATCGGATTGTGGTGAAGGTGGGAACCTCCACCCTGACATATGACAGCGGGCGGCTGAACCTGCGCCGGGTGGAAACCCTGTGCAAGGTACTGGCCGATCTGCAGAATGCCGGGCACCAGATGGTGCTGGTCTCTTCGGGGGCCATGGGAGTCGGCATGGGAAAGGCTGGAATTCGCCGCCGTCCTGATGAGATTGCCCGCCGCCAGGCGCTGGCGGCCGTGGGGCAGTGCGAGCTGATGTTTATTTACGACAAATTCTTTGGCGAGTACAATCGCACTGTCGCCCAGGTGCTGATGACCGCCGACGTGCTGGAGCGGCCCCACAGCCGCCGGAACGTGGAGAACACTTTTTCGGCGCTGATGGAAATGGAAATAATCCCGGTGGTCAATGAGAACGACACCGTGGCGGTGGATGAACTGGAGGGCCCCAGCTTTGGCGATAACGATACGCTGTCGGCCATTGTGACCGAACTGACAGACGCCGATCTGCTGGTGATCCTGACGGATATCGACGGCCTGTATGACAGCGATCCCCGTCAGAACCCACAGGCCCGTCGCATCCCATATGTTCCCGTTATCACTCCGCAGATCGAGGCGCTGGCGGGAGGGGCAGGCAGCAGCCGCGGCACTGGCGGCATGATCACCAAAATTCGGGCCGCCCGGCGGGTGAACGGGCGGGGGGTGCCCTGCTGCATTGTCAGTGGGTCGGATCCCACGATTTTGTACGACCTGCTGGCCGGGCGTCAGGTTGGAACAACTTTCGGCGGTGAAGAGCGGTAAAATCAGAGGAAAAAGGCAAAGGAGGAACCATGCCATGACCATACTGGAACAAATGGGAGAGCGGGCCCGCGCGGCAGCCCGGGTGCTGGCCTGTGCCGGTTCCCGGCAGAAGGACGAGGCTCTGCGGCAGATTGCCCGGGCTTTCCGGGAAGAGAAAGCGGTGATTTTAGCCGCCAACCGTGAGGATATCGAGAGGGCCAAAGCGGACGGCATGACCCCCTCTCTGCTGGACCGGCTGACTCTGACTCCGCAGCGGCTGGAGGGAATGGCCGCCGGCGCCGAAGAGGTGGCCGCCCAGCCCGACCCGGTGGGCCGGGTGCTGGAAGGCGGAAAGCGCCCCAATGGCCTGCTGATTGAGAAAATTACGGTGCCACTGGGGGTCATCGGCATGATTTATGAATCCCGACCCAATGTGACCGGTGATGCGGCGGTGCTGTGCCTGAAGGCCGGCAATGCGGTGATCCTGCGCGGCGGGAAAGAGGCGTTTTCCAGCAACCGGGCCATTGTGCGGGTGATGCAGGAGGCATTGTCCCGGGCCGGGCTGCCCTGGGACAGCGTGCAATTGGTGGAGGACACCAGCCGCCGGTCGGCCGTGGAGATGATGGAGCTGACCGGGTACCTGGATGTGTTGATTCCCCGCGGAGGCGCGGGACTGATCCGCTCGGTGGTGGAGAACGCGAGAGTTCCGGTGATTGAGACCGGCGTGGGAAATTGCCATGTGTATGTGGATAAAGACGCGGACATCGACCTGGCCGCCGCCGTGATTGAGAACGCCAAGACCTCCCGTCCCTCGGTGTGCAATGCGATCGAGACCATTCTGGTGCATCAGGAGATTGCGGAGAGGGCCCTTCCGGTTATCGCGGAAAAGCTGGAGCCGCATCATGTGGAACTGCGCGCCTGTGAGAGGGCGCAGAAAATCCTGCCTCAGGCCGTACCGGCCCGGAATGAGGATTGGGAGACGGAGTACCTCGATTTGATCCTGGCGGTCCGGGTGGTGGATGACATAGAGGAAGCTCTCTCCCATATCGCGCGGTATGGGAGCGGCCACAGTGAGGCCATCATCACCCGGGATTACGCGGCGGCCGAGGACTTTTTAAACCGCGTGGATGCGGCGGCGGTGTATGTCAATGCCTCCACCCGGTTTACCGATGGCGGCGAGTTCGGACTGGGGGCCGAGATCGGTATCTCCACTCAAAAGCTGCATGCCCGCGGCCCTATGGGGCTGCAGCAGCTGACCACCACGAAGTTTCTGGTCCGCGGCAGCGGCCAGATTCGATAAACCATACGCCCGCAGCGGGCAATTTTGGAACAGGAAAGGAGTGCCGGTATGGCCCCCGAAATGGAAGAGAACAAGGAAAAAAAGAAAGCCCCGGAGATCCCGGAGCCGATTGAGAGCGATTACCGCAGTTTTCATGCCCGGGAGAGGGCGAACATCCGGGCCTTGGGGGAGACCACCCGTGTGCTGCGCGATGCCATCAGCCAGGCCCGGGAGAATTTGGAGGAAACCCCCGAGGATCCGGAGTGGGATGACTTTCTGCTGGAGGAAGAGGAAGAAGAGGGCAGCCGTGAGGACAGGGCCCTGCAGCGCGGCGGCGAAGAGCCTGAAGACGTTTCGGATGCGGGAGAAGAAGAGGAAGCACCCCGGGTGCGCCTGCGCGGTCGCTACCGCCGCGGTATGGTGGTGGGTGTGCTGGTGCTTTTGTTCGCGCTGATTGGCGTGGTGTATGTGACCACGGCGGTGGTACAGCAGATCTATACGGCGGTGACCGACGACAGCGCTCTGCGCGCGTATGATGAAAAGATAAAGCCGCTGGTGATGCAGGATCCCAAGGCATTCGAATCCTGGGAAGAACTCAGCGGGGAGACCGTGCTGACCGCGGCGGTCTGGCAGGAGATTTTGACCGGTGACTCCTTCACCTATGATGAAACCGGGCGCACCATCCTGTCGTATGCCCGTGTGCTGAAGGCGGCCCGTACGCTGTTTGGTCCGGACTGCGAGATTGATCCGTCGCTCCTTCCGGCGGACAGCTATATTTCCTATGAGGAAGAGGGCAACGAATTCCACATCACCCCTTATACCGATACCGACAGCTTTACCCCCTATACCATGGAGGAGAGCCGCAGCGGCGAGGAGATTCTTCTGCGGGTGGGGTACGTCTCGGCCATGGACGACTGGCGGCAGGAGGTCTCGGGCGTGGAGAAACCCACACCGGTAAAGTATATGCTGTATGTGCTTCGGACCGATGAAGAGGGAAATACGTATATCAGCGCCGTGCGCGAAGCTCCGTAACCGGTTACATCAGCAAAAATAGAAGGGCAAACAGCAGCCCGGGATCCCGGTCGTCGTCACACAGAAGGATCAGCAGGGAGAGAATGAGGGTGCGGTCCTTATCCCGTAGCAGCGTTTCAAACCCACCGGGGGCCGGGGCGGGCGGCGGATTTTCCCGGGGCGGTTCCGGCTGTTTCTCCGGCGGGGACTCCGGGGCCTGCGGCATTACCGGAGGCGGAGTGCGCTTTTCTGTGGACTCGGTGTGGCGGCGGGCCCGGTCCTGCATATCCCGCACCCGGCGCACGGCCTCTTCCTGCATGCGGCGGATATCTTCCTGCGGCATAGAGGTTCCTCCTCTCACGACCCCAGAAGCGAGGTCAAAATTCCGCTGTGCTTCAGTTGCGGCAGCAGCCGCATCAGCTGCAGAATGCGCACAGCTTCGTCGATTTTTTTCTGTCGGGCAGGGCTGAGCAGAGGCCGCAGGGCATGCAGCAGCCGGGTGCTGTCATCCTCCTGCCTCAGGCGGGAGAACAGCGGCATCAGCCGTGAAACTGTCTGCAAAAGGTTCGGGTCCATTCCCTGAAAGGGAATGGCAGGGGTCGGAGTGGGTGCCGGTGCGGGCGGCGCGGGCGCCGGGGGAGAATCCCCCAGTCCCAGCGAGGCCGCCAGTGACCGGATGCGCTCCATGCTCTGTGGGTCGTTGAGAATTGCGCCCAGCTGGCCGGACAGGGCCTGACTGGAATCATCCATGGGGTTTGTCTCCTTTCATCAGCATTTGAAACAGGGCCTGAGCCTGCGGGGTGCTCAGCAGTTTTTCGGCGGCTTTCTGGTCGGTAAGAACCCGGCGCAGTTTTTCGGCATCCTGGGGATTGGCCTGCTGCAGCATCTGGTCCAGGGATCCGTTCTGAGCAGCTTTTTGCAGCTCCTGCGGGCGGGTGCCCAAGGACCGGGCGGCGGCGGCCAGCAGTTTTTCCAGCGAAGAATTGTCAGCTTGCATTGTTTGATCACGCTCCTTTGCCATACATTCTATGCACAAGGGGCCAAAACCATGAAAAGGAGGGGCCGGTTATGCGGGTTCTGGTTGTTTCGGATACCCATGGGGATCTGTTTGCCCTGCGGCAGGCACTTCTCTGTCAGCCAAAGGCCGAGGTGGTGATCCACCTGGGGGACGGATATGACGAGTGGCAGCAGGTGAAGAGCGACTTTCCGGAGAAGGCTTTTTATGGGGTGCGCGGCAACAATGACTGGGGCTGCCGGGAGGTGCCCCTGGATGATGAAATTTATCTGTTGAAAAAGCATATTGTCTATACGCACGGACATACCCATTATGTAAAGTACGGGCTGTATGATCTGATCACCGATGCCCGGAGCAAAAAGGCGGATGTGCTGCTGTATGGGCACACCCATGTGCCCGACTGCCGGTACGAGGACGGGCTGTATATTGTCAACCCCGGTTCCCTGCACGGATCGTTCGGCACCTTTGCCATTCTGGATATCACCCACCAGGGAGTTGTTCCCACCATCCTGCATTTACATGGATAAAAGAAACGCGAAGAAGTTTTTGCGATATTGACATCTGTTTTGCGAAATGCTATCCTTATCTTGTGTAAAAAGGAGAGGAATCTCCGTTTTGATTTTTCCAAATAGAAAATAAAAAAGAGAAAGGACCGTGACTGTTCATGACCGAATACGAGAAGTGGCTGAACCGCCAGCTGGAGGACAGCTCTCTGACGGAAGAGCTTCGCAGCATCCAGAACCAACCGGAGGAGATTAACGACCGATTTTATCAGGATCTGGCATTCGGTACGGCGGGCCTGCGCGGTGTGCTGGGGGCCGGGACCAACCGGATGAATATCTATACCGTGCGCAAAGCGACCCAGGGCCTTTCCAATTATTTGAACCAGCATAAAACGGACCATGTTCCCACCGTGGCTATCGGATATGACAGCCGTATCAACAGCACTCTGTTCTCCGAGGAATCGGCGGCGGTGCTGGCGGCCAATGGGATCAAGGCGTATCTGTACCCGCAGCTGATGCCCACCCCGGCGCTGTCGTTTGCGGTGCGGTATCTGCACTGCGATGCCGGTATCTGCGTGACGGCCAGCCACAATCCCGCCAAATACAACGGTTATAAGTGCTACGGCAGCGACGGCTGCCAGATTACGGCAGAGATGGCCAATGATGTACAGGACGAGATCAACCGCCTGGATATTTTCGAAGATGTGAAGACCATGCCCTTTGAAGAGGGAAAGAAGAGCGGACTGATCGAAATGATCGGCGACGACGTGGTGGATGCCTATCTTGATGCCGTGGAGAGCGTCAGTGTGCGCAAGCCCACCGGTCCGCTGAAGGTGGTATACACCCCCCTGAACGGTGCCGGAAAGATGTGCGTAACCCGGATTCTCGAGCGCATCGGCGTCAGTGATGTGACCATTGTCCCCGAGCAGAGTGAGCCGGACGGCAACTTTCCCACCTGCCCGTTCCCCAACCCCGAAATCCGCGAGGCTTTGCAGAAGGGCCTGGAGCTGTGCGAGACCGTGCAGCCCGACCTGCTGCTGGCCACCGACCCGGACAGCGACCGTGTGGGCATTGCGGTGAACCAGCACGGCAAGTACCAGCTGATGACCGGCAACGAGGTGGGTGTACTGCTGCTGAACTTCATCGCGGCGGCCAAGCAGGAAAAGGGCGAGATGCCCGAAAATCCGGTGGCGGTGACCACCATCGTCTCCACCGATATGGTGGATCCCATTGCGGCCGATTACGGTATTGAGATGCGCCGCGTGCTCACGGGCTTTAAATACATCGGCGACCAGATTGCTTCCCTGGAGGCCGAGGGCCATCCTGAGCGCTATCTGCTGGGTTTTGAGGAGAGCTACGGCTATCTGTCCGGCGGTTATGTCCGCGATAAGGACGCCGTGGACGGCAGCATGCTGATTTGTGAAATGACCCAGTACTACAAGGAAAAGGGTATGACGCTGGTGGATGCCATCCATGCCCTGTATGAAAAATATGGTTATTATGTCAACGGTGTGGTAAATCAGGCCTTTGAAGGGGAAGCCGGAATGAAGCAAATGACGGCCATCATGGAAAATCTGCGCCAGAATCCCCCGGCGGTCATTGCGGGTCATGCCGTGGTGGGCCACAGCGATTATAAGGAATCGGTCCGCGTGGAAAAGGGCGAGACGAGTGAAATCCATCTTCCCAAATCCAATGTGCTGGAATACCGCATGGACAACGGCTGCAAGCTGATCGTGCGCCCCTCCGGCACCGAGCCGAAGATCAAGATCTATCTCTCCGGCAAGGGCGCCACGCAGCAGGAAAGCGAGGCCCTGGTCGAGAAGATGAAGCAGGACGTACCGGCCCTGCTGGGAATCTGAGAAAAAGCAAAAAAGGGCGCCGCTTAAAAAAGCGGCGCCTTTCTTGTGGAAAAAATACGGCAGCCGGGGTATCCGGCCGCCGTACAAATTTTTCTGTCAGGCGAGGGTGGCTGCCATAACAGCCTTAATCGTGTGCATACGGTTTTCCGCCTCGTCAAATACAATGGACTGCGGCCCTTCGAATACCTCATCGGTCACTTCCATGGCCTCGCGGGCAAAGCGCTCGCCCATTTCCTTTCCGATCACGGTCTTGTGATCGTGGAAGGCGGGCAGGCAGTGCATAAACACGGCCTGGCTACCGGCATTTTCCATCAGGGCGGCGTTCACCTGATAGGGGGACAGATCGCGGATCCGCTCCTCCCAGATTTCCACCGGTTCGCCCATGGAAACCCATACATCCGTGTACAGCACGTCGGCGCCGCGGGTGGCCTCCACCGGGTCCTCACAAAAGCGCAGGGTGGCGCCGGTCTGGGCGGCAATTTCCCGGCACTGGGCAATCAGCGCCTCATCGGGAAAATATTTTTGGGGGGCGCAGGCCGTAAAGTGCAGGCCCATTTTGGCGCAGCCCACCATCAGGGAATTGCCCATGTTATAACGGGCATCGCCCATATAGACAAAATGCAGCCCTTTCAGATGGCCGAAATGCTCGCGGAGAGTGAGAAAATCCGCCAGAATCTGAGTGGGGTGGAATTCGTTGGTCAGCCCGTTCCAAACCGGTACCCCGGCATAATGAGCCAGCTCTTCCACAATCTCCTGGCCATACCCGCGGTACTCGATCCCGTCGAACATGCGGCCCAGTACCCGGGCGGTATCAGCGATGCTCTCCTTTTTCCCAATCTGAGAGCCCGAGGGATCCAGATAGGTGACCTGCATACCCAGGTCGTGGGCGGCTACCTCAAAGCTGCAGCGGGTGCGGGTGCTGGTCTTCTCGAAAATCAGCGCGATATTGCGGCCGCGCAGGGTATCGTGGGGGATATGGGCTTTCTTTTTGGCTTTCAGCTCGGCGGCCAGATCCAACAGGCCGCTGATTTCCTCGGGCGTAAAATCGAGCAGCTTCAAAAAGCTTTTCCCGGTCAGATTCATCGTATTGTTCCTCCTGTGACAGGCATGATGATAGGCGTATGCCCCAGTATACTTCATTTTGAAAGAAAATGCAAGAAAAACGGAAAAATATTCGAAGGATTTTCTCAGCCGTTCCCGTCATAGACGGAAAAACTGCCATCCTTTACCGCATCATGCCAGTTTTCGGTCCATACCGGCTGGCTTCCGCTGTGATTCGTATACCATACATCGGGATAGACCACCCGGGCATTATAGCGGCTCTTACTGGTGTCCACTTCGCTGCTCTCGCCGTCCCGCACCTTGCGGGCCACCACTACCGTGCGGAATCCGTCGTATTCATACGAGCAGGTGACCAGTGACAGCAGTTCGTCATCCTCCCGAACGGTCACACCGGTATCCAGCACCGACCGCTGGTAAACCCCGTATACATACTGCATAAAATCATCGTCATCCAAAAAAGAGGTGCGGGAAAATGGGAAGTATACCCCGTGCTCTTCCTTGGTGCTCACTTTCATGACGGAGAAGATCTTCCAGGTGCTCTTGCCCTCTTCGGTGTACAGGGTAATGGTGGGGCACGTCCGGTAAGTATCCAGACTGTTGAAAAAGAGAAGCGAAGCAAACATGCGGCCGTCCTGCATACTGTGGCCGTACACCACACTGTTGCGGCACTGGGCAAAGGGCAGACTATCGCTGGAAGCGAAAATGCTGCCGTACTTGGTGGATTCCGACTTGTAATTTCGGTACAGGTAGTATTCCGGATCGCTGCTGTCCGACTGCAGAACCGGGTAATCAATTATCGTGCCGGGCAGTTGGATCCAGCCGACAATATCTGGGTACCTCTCCTGCAGGGTGGCCAGCTGCTTTGCGTAATCAATGGGCTTGGGCGTAGGGGTAGGATCGGGCTGTACGGTGGACTCCGCCGTACTCTCATCCGTTTGGGAGGATTCGGAAGATTCGCTTTCCGATGGAAAAAATTCCTGCCGCAGTTCCTCCACCGACTGGTCGGCGGCCGTCGGTTTCAGCACCAACTCATCCAGCAGAAAGTAACCGGATACCAGAAAGACCACAAGGAACAAAATCGTCAGGATCTTCAGGACCACAGTGCCGGGGCGGTCCCCCCGGCAGGGGAACCATCTCTGGCAAAAGCTTTTTTTCGGGGCGGCGTGCTGCGGTTTCTTTTTCATGAATTTTTCTCCTTTTGCGGGCAGGGGGACGAGACCGGAATTCCCGCTGCCCGGGGGAATTCCAGATCTTCCAGAACCGGCAGGCCGGTCAGATACCGGCGCACCATGTCCAGTGCGTGGGACGAAGCAGCCTGCCGGTAAAAGGCACGGCTGCGTGTACGGCCGATGCCGCCGGGCATACAGCGCACCCAGGTGTGCGCCCCGTCCGACAGAGCGATATATACCCGGCCCACCGGTTTTTCGGGAGTTCCGCCGCCGGGACCGGCGATTCCGGTGATCCCGATTCCCAGGTCGCTGCCGGCTTTCTGCCGGATGCCCTGGGCCATTTGACAGGCGGTTTCATAGCTGACGGCGCCCTTCTCCCGCAGGGTCTGGGAACAAACCCCCAACACCTGTTCCTTGATGCGGTTGGCATAGGTCACGGCGCCCATCTCGAAAATTTCCGAGCTGCCGGAAATGGCGGTCAGCCGCTGACTGAGCAGGCCGCCGGTACAGGATTCGGCCGTTGCCAGCGTTTTCTTCTGCCGCATCAGGCCCTGCACCACCGTCTCCTCCAGGCTGGCGTACTCCTCTGTATACAGGTAATTGCCCAGCCGCGCCCGGATTTTTTCCATCAGGGGCTGCATCATCGCAAGGGCCTCCGACTCCTGCGCGGCCCGGGCGGTCACCCGCACAAAGCACTCGTTATCCAGCGCGTAGGTGGCGGCGGTGGGGTTGCTGCCTCGCAGCAGATCCTCCAGCTTTTCGGCGGTCAGCCCTTCTCCCAGGCCGAATACCCGCAGATTGCGGGAGAGAATCACCGCTTTTTCCTGCTGCCCCGCAAGGGCCGGCAGTGCGTAATTCTCCAACATGGGGATCAGCTCACCGGGCGGGCCGGGCAGCATTACCACCAAAGCCCCCTGCCGGGAGCGGAACAGACAGCCGGGGGCCGAGCCGCAGTCGTTTTTCAGCACCGTGCAGCCCACGGGCAGCACAGCCTGCTTTTTCTGGTTTTCCCCACAGTAACGGCCGGCAAAATAGCGCAGCAGTTCCTGAAGGCATGTTTCATTCATGGCAAGCGGCACCCCGGCCGCCCGAGCCACGGTCTCCTTGGTCAAATCGTCCTCGGTGGGACCCAGCCCACCGGTGGTCACCAGCAGATCACAGCGGGACAGGGATTCCTCCACGGCGCGCTGAAGCCGCTGGGGGTTATCGCCCACGGTGGCGGTATAATGCACATTAATGCCGATCGAAGAGAGCGCCCGGGCCACATAGGCCGTATCGGTATTGACCACATGGCCCAGTAGCAGCTCAGTGCCGACCGAGAGAATTTCAGCGTTCATTTTAGCGATCCTTCTTTCCCTGCCCGGCGGGTACCTCCTGCACTCCGCGGAAGGTGATGCGCCGGTGTGTGGTACCGCGCAGGCATTCCTCCACCAGCCCGTCGATGTCCAGTGCCTGCTCGGCCTCTTCCAACTGGGCGAGGGTGGGGCGGGTGCGCGGATGGCGGGGGGTGAAGACCGTACAGCAGTCCTCAAACGGTTCAATGGAGATGTCGTAGGTGCCGATACGGTGGGCCTCGGCCACAATTTCAGCTTTATCCGTGCCGATCAGCGGGCGGAAAACCGGTATTCCGGCGGCGGCATCGGTGCAGGCAATGGCTTTAATGGTCTGGCTGGCCACCTGGCCCAAGCTCTCACCGGTGATCAGGGCGTCACAGTCGTTTTGCCGGGCAATTGCCTGGGCGCAGCGCATCATAAAGCGCCGCATCAAAATGGTGAACAGGTCCTCCGGGCATTTTTTCAGAAGTTCTTCCTGCAGATGGGCAAAATGCACGGTGTACATCTCTATGCGCCCGGCCCACTGGCCCACCTTCTGCAGCAGGCGGATGACCTTTTCCTCGGCCAGCTCGCTGGTATACGGGGGACTGGCAAAGTGGATGGCGGTCAGTTCCACACCCCGCCGCGCCATGCGCCAGGCGGCCACCGGGCTGTCCAATCCGCCGCTGATCAGGATGGCGGCTTTCCCGCCTGTACCCACTGGGATTCCACCGGCGCCGGCAATGGGGGCACCGTGGACATAAGCGCCAAAATCGCGCACTTCCACCCGCACAATCAGGTCCGGCTCATGGACGTTCACGGACAGATGGGGATACTGCTGCAACAGATAGGCACCCACTTCCCGGGAAATGGCCGGCGAGTCATAGGGGAAGGTTTTATCGCTGCGCTTGGTTTCCACTTTAAAGGTAGAAATTTCCTCCAGCTGCGGGCGCAGGTAATCCGCTGCGGCCCGACAGATGGCGTGCAGGTCCTTTTCCACCACACAGGCGCGGGAGTACGCCACAATCCCGAAAATTCGGCCGATCCTCTCCTGGACCTCGTCCATATCGGCGTATTCGTCCTGGGGGATGATATAGATGGTCGATTGGGCCGAGCGGATCTCAAAATCTCCCAGACCGGTCATCCGGCGACGGATGTTTTTCAGAAGGACCGCCTCGAATGTGCTACGGTTCAAGCCCTTGAGCACCAGTTCGCCCAATTTAATCAAAATGGTTTCTTTCATAAAAATTTCTGTTCCCGCTCAGCGGGTCCTTTCTGTAAAAGTAGAGAAGAATCAGGGGCGTGCCACCAGCTGCTGCAATCCCTCCTGCAGGGCCTGGCACAGGGCCTGCACGTCCTGTCGGGTATTTTCATGGGAAAAGCTGATGCGAAGAGAGGCGTCGATTTCCGTTTCCGGAAGTCCCATGGCGGTCAGCACATGGCTGCGGGCGCCCTTGGCACAGGCGGAACCCGAGGAAACATAAATGCCGCGCTGCGAAAGAAAATTCAGCATGGTCTGGGCGCGGACATGGCCGGCAGACAGGTGAAGAATATAGGGCAGTGCATCCGGCGGGGAGTGCAGAATTACGCCGTCGATCTTCTGTAGCTCCTGCCGGGCGAAGGTGTTCAGCTCCCTCATTTTCCGCAGGGAATCGGGAATGGGGGGAAGGGCCGCCGCCGCCGCCCCAAAGGCGCACAGGGCAGGCATGGCCTCGGTGCCCGGACGCAGCTTTCCCTCCTGCTCACCGCCAAAAGCGCGCGGGGGCAGGTACAGGCCCCGCCGTTTATACAAAGCCCCGGCGCCCTTGGGCCCATGGATTTTGTGGGAGCTGCAGGTCAGCAGGTCAATGCCCATACGCCCCGGGCGCAGGGGGATCTTCCCGAAGGCCTGGACCGCGTCCACGTGGAACAGGGCCGGAGCTTTCGCCCGGCGGATGGCGGCGGGCACGGCGTCCAGCGGCGGCATTGTGCCCACCTCGTTGTTCACCGCCATCATGCTGACCAGCACGGTATCGGGGGTAACGGCTGAAAAAACCTGCTCGGGGGTAATGTGCCCCTGCCGGTCGGGCTGTAAATAGCAGACGTCCCATCCCTCTTTTTCCAGCTGGCGCACGCTGTCCAGCACCGAGCTGTGTTCAAATGCGGTGGTCACGATGCGGTGTCCCCGTTTCTGCCCCCATTTCGCAGCGCCCAGCACCGCCAGGTTGTTCGCCTCGGTTCCGCCGCTGAGAAACGTAATCTCCTCCGGTTCAGCGCCCAGCACCGCAGCAATCCGGCGGCGGGATTCCATCAGCTCCCGGGCGGCGGCCGAGCCCTTCGCATGCAGCGAGGAGGGGTTGCCCCAGCACTGCGTCATCATATACAGGGCCTTTTCGACGGCCTGGGGGCACACGCGGGTGGTTGCACTGTTGTCCAGATAAATATCGTGATCCATAAAGGGTAAAACTCCCGTTTTTTATTTTTCCGGAAAACCGGAATATACTGCATTTTTTATTATACACCCTTTTTGTCCACAACGGTACCCCCCACTGTTTGCAATTTGCCGGGGAAAAGGATATAATAAAAGAGAAAAAAGGAGAAAGGGGGCGGCTTTCGATGCAGGAAAAACGGAATACCCGGCAGCGCACGGCACTGCTGCAGGCGTTGGCCCGGGCAGAGGAGCCCCTCAGCGCGGAAGAGCTGTTCCTTTTGCTTCAGCCGCAATTCCCCAAACTGGCCCGATCCACCGTGTACCGCAATTTGGAGCGCATGGCCGAGGAGAACGAAGTCCTGAAAGAGGCCATGAGCGATGGGGTATCGCTCTATTCTCTGTATGGCCGACACGGGCACTACCTGATCTGCCGCAGCTGCCAAAAGCGCGTACGCCTGAAGCACTGCCCGCTGCAGGCCGTGGAGAAACAGCTGTGCGAGGAGACGGGTTTTTCCATCGACAGCCATAATTTAACGCTGTACGGAGTGTGCCCCAGCTGCCAGGAAAAGGAAAAGAGCGAGAAAAAATAAAAACCGGGCCTTTCGGAGGGCCCGGTTTTTGTGTATCGTCTTATTCCTTTTCACCCTGGGTCAGGTTTTCCATCAGGGCCATCAGATGGGGGATGGACTGGGATTTGTCAAATTTCTCGCAGCTGCGGCGCATGCGGTCCAGCCGCTCCTCATCCCGCAGCAGAAGCTGGATGGCTTTGGCGCAGTCGTCGCCCTTTTTCATGTGGACAGCCATATCGTGGGACAAAAGGAAATCGGCGTTCTCCTCCTCCTGCCCGGGAATGGCATCGAACACGGCCAGCGGCAGGTTGCAGGCCAGGGCCTCGGATACGGTCAACCCGCCGGGCTTGGTCACGATCAGGTCGCTGACCTTCATGTACTTCTCCACCTCGTTGGTAAAGAAAATCAGTTTGGTCTTTTTCGGGCTGTTCTTCACCTCTTTCTCCAGGGCATCAAATAGCTTCTGGTTGCGGCCGGTGATGACAATCAGCTGAAAATCGTCCGGCAGGGCCGTCACATCCCGGTAAATCTGCAGGATATTGTTTACACCGAAGGAACCGGCCATGAACAGTACGGTGTGCACACCCGTATCCAGCCCGAATTCCCGCAGCAGCTCGTCCTTGTTCGCCTGGGAGAAAAACTGGCTGAACACCGGAATGCCGAACGGGTGGATTTTCTCTCTGGGGGCACCCATTTCCACCAGCTGCGGTACCATGTCCTCGCTGGCGACGACGTACGCATCCACCTGCTTGGCCACCCAGGTGCGGTGCGGGCTGTAATCGGTGAGAATGCAGATCAGCGGTTGATGAATCTTTTCCTTTTCCTTCAGCTGCGAGACCATTTCGTTGACAAAGGGATGGGTCGTCAGGATGATGTCGGGGTTAAATTCCTGCACCGTGGGGAGCAGCTTACGGGCGACGATATTGTTTACCAGCGGCACAAACCGGGAGAGCGGTGTTTCGCGATTGGTCGTCTCGTACAGCTTTCCGAAAACCTTGGGCTGTTTGGTGGCGAGAAAGTGGTACCCATCACAGATGGTCTTATCAAAAATGGTATTGACGCATTTAAGCGCATCTACCACCCGGGTTTGTGAACCTGGCATATGCTCGGAGAGATAGGCTTCGATAGCGCGCGAGGCACGGATGTGCCCCCCACCGGTCGCGGCGGTTAAAATCAGAATTTTCATCGGATATCAAGCTCCTCATCAAAGGGGACCGATACAATAGCGGCCCGCCAGCAATTATAGAAAAAGACAAAAAATGGGGATTTCCGTACAAATCCAACCTTATTATAGCATACAAGCTGAAGAATAGCTATCAGACGATTGATATTTTTCATTTTCGCAGGAAAGGTAACAAGAATGTTTCTTTATTTTCCCCCAGTGTGCGTGTATAATAAAGTACGCAGGAAACAGGACCTGCTTTGTTATCAAAAAGTGATGGAGATTTTGCTTAAGCAGGAGGTTATGGTATGACGAAATCGCACAATTCGCGCGATATTTCTTCGCATTCCAGAAAAGGGAAAAAGGCGGTGATCATCACCCTGTGCTGCGTGCTGATTGTGGCGGCCGTGGTGGTGGCGGCCCTGGTGGCCAGCGGTGTTCCGATTTTCGGGGAAAGTGCGGCCCCCGGACAGACGGAATCGTCTTTGCAGCCGGAGGTTTCCCAGGGGGAGACGGAGAAAGTCTACGCGCCCGGCACTACAATCGGGAATGTCCCGGTAGAAGGCATGACGCAGGAGCAGGCGAAAAAAGCGCTGGAAGCCCAGCGGGATTCGCTGCTGCCCACAGAGGAAATCACCGTTTTCTACGGCGAAAACTCGGTGGTAATTACGGCACAGCAGGCCGGCGCACAGGCGGACCTGGAGGGCGCTCTCCGGCAGGCACAGGCCTCGCTGGTGGAGAAGAAGGAGGAATCCTCTTCGGAGAAAGAGACAGCTGCCAGTGCGAAAGAACAGGAGACCGGGAAGGATTACCCGGTATCGGTGACCTTTGATGAAGAAACCATCGGGGAAATTCTGGGTTCATTTGCCGATAAAATTGACCGTGATCCGGTGGACGCGACCATTAAGGCATTCAATGCATCGACCGGTTCCTTCAGTTATACCGAGGGGAAAACAGGCCGGAAAGTGGACCGCGAAAAGCTGCAGCAGCTGGTGGTAAAGGCCCTGCAGGACGGGGAGAGCACCGAGATCGAGGCCCCGGTCGAAGAAATCCCGTTTGAAAAAACGCAGTCGGACATTTCTGGTCATATTCAGAAGCTGGGCTCTTTTTCCACCTATTCCACCAACACGGCGGCCGGCAACAACAATATGCGCCTGGCGCTGGCTTCGATTAACGGAAAAGTAGTCGAGCCCGGAGCAACCTTCTCGTTTAACGGAGCAACCGGCGATACCACCAATGGCAGCCTGGGATATCAGAAGGCCGGTGCTATCGTAAACGGAAAGAGTTCACAGCAGTACGGCGGCGGTATCTGTCAGGCCAGCACCACCCTGTATGGGGCGGTTCTCCGGTCCGGTCTGGAGATTGTCACGCGGTATAACCACACCTGGCCCTCCTCCTATGTGGATATCGGGCTGGATGCCACGGTGGATTACCCGTACCTCGATTTTGTGTTCCGCAACAATACGGAGTATCCGATTTACATTTCGGCCTGGATGGATGGCACCCAGCTGAATGTGGTGCTGTACGGCGATAAGCCCAGCACCTGGGATAAAATCACGGTGTATTCCCAGCAGACGGGCACCATTGCCCAGCCCGAAACCGAGTATGTGTACGACAGCTCGCTGAAAGCGGGTACGTTCGAGCGGTATCGTCAGGGGAATGCCGGCCGCACGGCCTCGGCCACACGGGTGTACTATAAAAACGGCGCTGTGGTCAAGACCGAGAATCTGCCCTCGTCCAAATACCGGGCCCTGTCGACCATTTATCATTACGGACCCGGCGTTACGGTGGAAGAGGTAAAGAAGGCAGTGGCAAATGGTCAGACTGAGGGTGGAACCATCAAGGGTTCCGCGACCCCGACGCCCACGCCCAAACCTACCCCCAAACCCACTCCCAAGCCTACTCCCAAGCCCACCCCCACGCCTACCCCCAAGCCTACCCCCAAGCCTACCCCCACGCCTGAACCTTCTCCCGAACCGGTCGATCCCCCCGAGTCATCGGAGGAATCCTCTCAGGAAGAGGCAGATTTTGTGGAAAATTAGAGCGAATAGAGCATTTTGACGAAAAGGAGGAGTTCCAGTCTATGGGATTCCTCTCTTTTCGTATTCTTTTCTGCCCGCTGCCGCCTTGACTTTTTCTGTGAAATCTGCGAAAATAGTAGCATAGATAATTATGGAAACATACAGTTTATCCGGGGCGTGGATAGAAAACCGGCATCATGAGGGGCATAGGCCGGTGAATGTTGGAGAGGATATATTTATGGAGAGGATACAGAACACTCCCAAAGTCAGTGTGGTAATTCCCGTATACAATGTGGAAGAGTATGTGGGAGAATGTCTGGACTGTCTGGAAAAGCAGACGTTCCGGGATTTCGAGATTATCGCGGTGAACGACGGTTCCAAGGATCAGTCGTTGCGGGTATTGCGGGAATATGAAGAAAAAATGCCAAACCTGCGGATCCTCGATCAGCCCAACAGTGGCGCAGCGCAGGCCCGGCGTTCCGGGCTGAATATGGCACGGGGCGAATATGTGGTCTTTGTGGATGCGGATGACCGGATGAGCCCGCTTTACCTGGGATCGCTGTACTATGCAGCGGTCGAGGCCGATGCGGATATTTCCTGCTGCAATTACCGGTTCGATTTTGAAAACGGAATGAAAATGATCTATCCCTGCCGGGTGGGCGGGGTGTTGACCCACGACGACGCCATGCGCAAGCTGATCGACGACTGGTGCATTCAGGGGTTTCTGTGGAATAAGATGTTCCGCCGCAAGCTGTTTTTAGAGCATGACATCCTGTTCCCCACCATGTGCTTTGAGGATATGATTATCAATAATCAGCTGTTCTTCTATGCAAACCGCGTGGCGGCGGTAAAAAAGGCGCTGTACTATTACCGCCAGCGCAGAACCAGCGCACTGAACACCATGAACGCCCAAAAGATCAACGACTTTTTCCGCGCTATGCTAATGATTCGCGGCATGCTGGAAGAGCGCGGCGAATACAAAAAATACGAACGGAATTTCCGCACGGTCTGCTTTAAAACCCGCAACTGTATCTGTTATTATATTATTCAGATGCATATACGGGAACACAGCAGCGGTGATATGTGGAAAAACCTCACCCGGGCGCGGCATGCGATGCGCGTGATTGTCAAACCGGAGTCCATGGTTATACAAAAGGGAATGGATACCAATATTGTCCAGCCCCCGGTGTACGGTCAGGTAGTAGCCTGATAGAGAAAAGTGCCCCTGCGGCCCGGCTTTGCCGCGGCTGCGGGGGTATTGTTTTGACCGGATGAGCCCGGCATCTGGGAAAAAGGACGGGTCCATCCATGCGCGGCCGGATTTTCCGGCGGGAATCACAAGAGAAGGGGAAAAAATATGAAGGACGGATTTTTGCGCACGGCGGCGGCCACACCGGCGATTCGGGTGGCGGACTGCCGGTATAACCGGGAAAAAATTGGAGAACTGGCCATGCAGGCGGCGGAAAAGGGCGTGCAGGTTCTGGTTTTTCCAGAGCTGTGCCTGACCGGCTATACCTGTGGCGATCTGTTCCGGGAGGAGATTTTGCTGCGCGGTGCCGAGAGAGAGCTGCAGGTGCTACTACAGCAGACAAAGGACCTGCCGCTTTTGATGATGGTGGGCATACCGGTGGCCGTGGGAGCCGACCGGTATAACTGTGCGGCCGTTCTCTGCGGCGGAAAGCTGCTGGGGCTGGTTCCCAAGCAATTTTTGCCCAATTACAGCGAATTTTACGAAGCACGCCACTTCACCCCAGGCCCGGCCTATCGGGAGATCTCTTTCTGCGGGCAGACGGTCCCGCTGGGAACTGACCTGCTGTTTGCCTGTGCGAATATCCCCGAGCTGGTGCTGGGCTGCGAAATCTGCGAGGATCTGTGGGTAGCGGATCCGCCCAGTACCCGTCTGGCCCAGGCGGGCGCCGTGGTGCTGTGCAACCTGTCAGCCAGCGACGAGACCATCGGGAAGGCCGAGTACCGCCGGCAGCTGGTGGCCGGACAGAGCGCACGGCTGGTTGCCGGGTATGTGTATGCTGATGCGGGGAAAGGGGAGTCTTCCACCGATATGGTGTTCTCCGGTCATGATCTGATTGCGGAAAACGGCACCATGCTGGGCGAGAGCGAACTGTTCTCCACGGGGCTGACCATTGGGGAGATCGACCTGCAGCGCCTGCTTCAGGAGCGGCGGCGGATGTCCACCTGGTGCAACAGCACCGGAGATGCACGGCATGTTATTTCCTTTGTCCTTGGGCCGGAAAAAGAAGTGCCCCTGCAGCGGTCGTTCTCTCCTCTGCCCTTTGTGCCGCAGGATGACCGGGATCTGGCCGGTCGCTGCCGCGCCATTTTGACCATGCAGGCCCAGGGGCTTGCCAAGCGCCTGGACCACACCCACAGCCGCGTGGCTGTGATCGGATTGTCCGGCGGGCTGGATTCCACTCTGGCGCTGCTGGTCACGGTGCGGGCATTCGATCTGCTGGGGCTCCCCCGCGAGGGTATCCAGGCGATCTCCATGCCATGTTATGGTACCACAGGCCGCACCAAGGGCAATGCCGCCGCGCTGGCGGCCAGCCTGGGGGTTTCCTTCCGCGAAATCCCCATCGGGCAGGCAGTGGCCCAGCATTTTGCCGATATTGGACAGGACCCCGAGGTTCACGACGTGACGTATGAGAACAGTCAGGCCCGCGAGCGCACCCAGGTGCTGATGGATGTGGCCAACCGGCTGGGCGGGCTGGTCATCGGTACCGGTGATCTGTCCGAGCTGGCGCTGGGATGGGCCACCTATAACGGGGATCACATGAGCATGTACGGCGTAAACGCCTCCATCCCCAAGACGCTGGTGCGCCATCTGGTCCGCTATGCGGCTGATACCGGAGAGGAAACCCTGCGCCGCACCCTGCTGGATATTCTGGACACCCCGGTCAGCCCGGAGCTGCTGCCCCCGGTGGACGGCGAGATCGCCCAGAAGACCGAGGATCTGGTTGGCCCGTACGAGCTGCACGATTTCTTCCTGTACTATATGCTGCGCTTTAATTTCTCACCGGGGAAGATTTATCGCATGGCCCGGCGCGCCTTTGACGGCCGGTATGCGGAGAATGTGATTAAGAAATGGCTGCGCACCTTCTATTGGCGCTTCTTTGCCCAGCAATTTAAGCGCAGCTGCCTGCCCGACGGGCCGAAGGTGGGCTCGGTTACTCTGTCACCCCGCGGTGACTGGCGCATGCCCAGCGATGCGTCGGTTTCCCTGTGGATGGAAGAGATTGAAACGCTGTAAAAGCTGACAAAAAAACAGCGGGGGTTTTTTATAAAATCCCCGCTGTTTTTGTCATCAGAACCCCTTCTCAGGGGACATCACGGCAGTTTTTGCTTCATCAGCCCATGCCGGTTGCAGTATAGATACAGAATCCCGCGGCCGCGCATGGGAATCCGGGTTTCCGCATTGCCCTCAGGATACAGCTTAATCAGCTGGAACCGGTCGCCGGTGGCCAGGGCAAAAAAGGAAAGATAGTGCTGTTTGGTCATTTCGTGGGGAACGCGGAGGAAAAACTCGTCTTCTACCTTCTCCACGATGACCCGGTGGGCTTCATCTGGTTCCTCGGCCTCCAGCGCCGGGAGGACAATCCCGCAGCAGCTGACTACGTTGTCTCCGGTCGCGTGAATCACATTGCCGCACACCGGGCACACATACAGCCGCGAACGGAGAAGATTGGAGGAAACATTTCGGTTGATAACGGGGGCACCGGCCATCAGCTCCAAAACGGAAACGCCCAGGGCTTCGGCGAGCGGTTCAATCAGGGTGATATCGGGAAGCCCCCGGGCGGTCTCCCATTTCGAGACTGCTTTGGCGCTGACGCCAATCTGATTGCCCAGCTCCGCTTGTGTCAGCCCTTTGGTCTGGCGCAGGTGTTTGATGGCGGCACCGGTAATATAGGTGTTCATATTTTTTCTCCCCTTTCTGTCGAAAGTATAAGGGATGATCGCCGGTTTTGCAACCTACGCTTCGTGGAGAGAAGAAGGGGCCGTGCCGGGGGATTCCCTGCACAGCCCCTTTGAATTCCACCGGAAAATCGTCCCGGTTTTTACAGCAGATCAGCCAGATCGTAGATCAGGCGCTCGGTCTTATCCCAGCCGAGGCATGGGTCGGTGATGGACTTGCCATAGCAGCCATCGCCGATCTTCTGACTGCCGTCCTCCAGATAGCTCTCGACCATAAAGCCGCGCACCATGCTCTTGATTTCCGCGCTGTGGCGACAGGAGTGCATCACCTCTTTGCAGATGCGCACCTGTTCGAGGTACTGTTTTCCGGAGTTCGAGTGGTTGGCGTCCACAATCACGCCCATGTTCTGCAGGTCTTTCTGGCAATACCGCTCGTACAATTTCATCAGGTCCTCATAGTGGTAGTTGGGGATGTTCTTCCCGTCGCTGTCCACCGAGCCGCGCAGGATCGCGTGGGCCAGGGGATTGCCGGTAGTCTCCACTTCCCAGCCGCGGTACTCGAATACATGGGGGTGCTGGGCGGCGGTGATGGAATTGAGCATCACGCTGATGTCGCCGCTGGTGGGATTTTTCATGCCCACCGGCAGTCCCAGTCCGCTGGCGGTCAGCCGGTGCTGCTGGTTTTCCACCGAGCGGGCGCCCACCGCCACATAAGCCAGCAGGTCATCGAGATACGCGTGGTTTTCCGGATACAGCATCTCATCGGCGCAGGTAAACCCGGTCTCGGCAAAGGTACGGCTGTGCAGGTCGCGGATGGCCAGCAGCCCGCGGGTCATATCCGATTTCTCGGTGGGATCGGGCTGGTGGAGCATCCCCTTGTACCCGTCACCGGTGGTGCGGGGCTTGTTGGTGTAAATGCGGGGGATCAGCAGCAGCTTGTCCTTTACCTTCTCCTGCACAGGGCACAGGCGGTGGATGTACTCCAGCACCGCGTCCTCGCGGTCGGCCGAACAGGGCCCGATGATCAAAATCAGGCGGTCATCTTTACCGGTAAAGATTTTCTCGATCTCCTGATCGCGCTGGGCCTTTTTCTCCTTCAGGTCCGCGCGCAGGGGGAATTCCGATTTGATCTCCTCCGGCGTGGGCAATTTGCGGTTCCACCGAAATTGTAATTCCATAATGGGTTCCTCGCTTTTTCTCTTTTTAGCTTTCATGCTTTTTATATCAAAAGTATTGTACCACAGGATGTCTCCTCTGTAAAGAGGAAAATAAAAGGAGAGTGCCCGGAGGGGAAAACGGTCCCAGCCGGACGGCTGTCCGCCTTCTTCCCAAATTTCCTTGACAGGTGAGGGACCAGCCGCTATGATAAACCCCATAGTTTTCTGAAAAAGGCGGGGATTTCCGACTCTGCCGGAATGAATGTTTGAAAAAGCAGAAGAGGAGTGACGGAAATTGCAGCTGATAAAAGCACAGGAAAAGGATTTTGAGAGAGTTTGCGATCTCTATACCCGGATTATCGGGGAGACCGCCGGCATGGAGCAGTATGCCCGGTGGAAAAAAGGGCTTTATCCCACAGAGGAGGGGATTCGGGCCTATATGGCTGAAGGGGCCCTGTATCTTTTTTCTGACGGGGATAGTCTGGCAGGAGCGATGGCCATTACCATGGAACAGGGAGAGGATTATCACGAAATCGCATGGGAGAGAAAGGTACCGGATAATAATGTGGCTGTTGTCCATATTTTTGGCGTCAGTCCGGATTACCAGCGGAGAGGGATCGGCCGGGACATGCTGCGCAAAGCAATCCTCCTGGCGAGGGAAAACCATAAGAAAGCGGTTCGACTGGATGCCCTGGCCAGCAACACACCAGCCCGGCATCTGTATGAATCCGAGGGATTTCGGTATCGGGGAAAAAGAAGGCGGTATGCGGACAACACGGGATGGACGGATTTTTGCTTTTATGAATACTCTCTGGAGTAATAAGAAGCGCAGAAAAAGGGCGGATCCACGCTGCGGGGAGAGAAAAACGGAAAAGAGGGGGAAATCAGCCTTTGCAGCCGGTTTCCTCCTCTTTTTGTCTCTTTTGAAAAAACAGCTTACAGCAGATCAGCCAGATCGTAGATCAGGCGTTCGGTTTTGTCCCAGCCGAGGCATGGGTCAGTGATGGACTTGCCGTAACAGCCGTCGCCGATCTTCTGACTGCCGTCCTCCAGATAGCTCTCGACCATAAAGCCGCGCACCATGCTCTTGATTTCCGCGCTGTGGCGACAGGAGTGCATCACCTCTTTGCAGATGCGCACCTGTTCGAGGTACTGCTTTCCGGAGTTCGAGTGGTTGGCGTCCACAATCACGCCCATGTTCTGCAGTCCCTTCTTCTGGTACCGCTCGTACAGCTTCATCAGGTCCTCATAGTGGTAGTTGGGGATGTTCTTTCCATCGCTGTCCACCGAGCCGCGCAGGATCGCGTGGGCCAGGGGATTGCCGGTGGTCTCCACTTCCCAGCCGCGGTACTCGAATACATGGGGGTGCTGGGCGGCGGTGATGGAATTGAGCATCACGCTGATGTCGCCGCTGGTGGGGTTTTTCATGCCCACCGGTACCTGAAAACCGCTGGCGCACAACCGGTGCTGCTGGTTTTCCACCGAACGGGCACCGATAGCCACATAGGCCAGCAGGTCGGACAAAAATTCGTAGTTTTCGGGGTACAGCGCTTCGTCCGCACTGGTAAACCCGGTCTCCATCAGGGCGCGCAGATGCAGGTCGCGCACCGCCAGAACACCACGGGTCATATCCGATTTCTCGGTGGGGTCGGGCTGATGGAACATGCCCTTGTACCCGTCACCGGTGGTGCGGGGCTTGTTGGTGTAAATGCGGGGGATCAGCAGCAGCTTGTCCTTTACCTTCTCCTGCACAGGGCACAGGCGGTGGATATATTCCAGCACCGCGTCCTCGCGGTCGGCCGAACAGGGCCCGATGATCAAAATCAGGCGGTCATCTTTACCGGTAAAGATTTTCTCGATCTCCTGGTCGCGCTGGGTCTTTTTCTCCTTCAGGTCCGCGCGCAGGGGGAATTGCGTTTTAATCTCCTCCGGCGTGGGCAGTTTGCGGTTCCACTTCATGGTCTTTTCCATGTTTTTTCCTCTCCTCACAGCCCGATCCATACCGGGTCATACAGAATCATCGAAAGCAGCGCCGCGGTTTGCGGCAAAATTTATTTTAGCACAAGAAAGATGGAAAGTAAAGAAGACACAACCCGCATCCTGTCCCTTTTTGGCAGAAGAATGCGGGCTTGTTTGAAATGTTGGAGCGTAGGTGTGAACGATCTGTTCAGAACGTCAGCAGGCACGAAGCAATCTGGAAATACAGAATCAGGCTGGCAGCGTCCAGAATCGTCGAAATCAGGGGCGAAGCCATCAGCGTGGGATCCAGATGCAAACAGCGGGCCGCGATGGGCAGCAGGCACCCCAGTGCCTTTGCCATAATTACAATGCCCATCACGCTCAACGCGACGACCAGGCAGATCATTTCCTTTCCCGGGTACATAATAATCAGCCGGATATAGTTGACCAGCGCCAGTGCCGAGCCGCACAGAAGGGACACGCGGAATTCCTTCCACAGAACACGCAGGGCATCCCGGGGTTCTACCTCCCCCAGGGTCATGCTGCGGATGATCATGGTGCTGGCCTGACTGCCAGCGTTGCCGCCCGTACCGGTCAGCATGGGGATAAACGTGACCAGCAGCGGAACCGAGGCAAATGCCGCCTCGTAATGTTCCAGAATACTGCCGGTGAACATGCTGCTGACCATCAGAACCAGCAGCCACACGATCCGGTTGCGCGCCAGGGTCAGAACGCTCATTTTCAGATACGGTTTTTCCGAAGGAGCGATAGCGGCGATCTTCTGGATATCCTCGGTGGCCTCCTGCTCCATGACGTCCACGGCGTCATCTACGGTGACGATACCGACCAGCCGCGATTCGCTGTCCACCACCGGCAGGGCCAGCAGGTCATAGCGGTTAAAAAGCTGCGAGACCTCTTCGCTGTCCTCCGTGGTGGTCACCTGGATCACATTGTCGTCCATGATGTCACGGATCACCGCTTCATATGGGTTCATCAGCAGATCCTTCAGGGTGATAACGCCAATCAGCTTGCGCTTTTCATCAATTACATAGCAGGTGTAAATCGTCTCTTTGTCCACACCGTGCTGCCGGATATACTGAAAAGCGTCCTGCACGTTCATAGCGGCGCGCAGGGCCACATATTCGCTGGTCATAATACTGCCGGCGCTGTTTTCCGGATATTTCAGGTACTGGTTAATCTGGTTGCGGGTCTGCGCAGTGGCCAGCCGCAGGATACGCCGCGCCACGTTGGCGGGCATCTCCTCCACCAGGTCGACGGCGTCGTCCGTCGCCAGATCCTCGATAATCAGGTTCAACTCGGTATCGCTGATGCTGCTGACAATCTCTTCCTGTTGGTCCGGTTCCATACAGGCAAACACGTCGCTGGCCAGATCTTTCTGCAGAATCCGGAAAGTGGCCAGCGCCTTTTCGTGGGGCAGCTGGCTGATAAATTCGGCCACGTCCATCTCATTCTTTTCATCGAGAATGGCCTTCAGCTTTTTAAACTGGCTTTTTTCCGCCAGTTCGTTCAGTTCGTCAAATTCCAGTTCCCAATCGCTCATTGTTCCTCTCCTCCGTTCCTCAAAAGGGGCCCATCCCCCATGAATGGACGGAACGCGCATGCGCAGAGAAACAGGCCGGTCAGCAGGCGGGACCCATCAAAAGAGGAGCACACCATGCAGCCGTGGCTGTGTTTCTGCTTATGTGAATTCCGGCCGATCGATCACCCGGGTTCCCTTCCATGATGGCTCTCACCTCCCTGAAAACGACACAAAAAATTCCCCATTCCAGCAAAAAGGCCCAAGCGGAATGAGGAATCTCCGAAAAACTCCGTTCAAGCTTTAACTTCGCAGGGCGCGCTGAAAACCAGCCCGGCTGTTTTATACAGCCGTGTAATTGCATTAGTCGATGCCTTCCTTGCGACATAGACTGTTAACCGGAATCAAAACGGTGTTTCCACCGTCCTGCGGCAGCAATCCCGGGGAAAAGCCCCTATCCCTGCGGTAGCCTCACCTACCGAATGACAATTTGATTTCTCTCCCAGTATACGCCGACGGCAGGGCGGTTGTCAATGAAGGGGAGAGAAATTCCCCGGAAAACAGAGAGCAAAAAAATCCCCCCGCAAAATCGGGGGGACAAGGAGGAAGAATCAGGCGGTTTTCAGGCCGCTGGTCTTCAGTGCACGGCGCAGCGCCCAGTAAAGCGGAACGGCGATTACATCGGCCACAACAGCGTTGAGCAGGGTGGCCCCGGCCTTGGTGTACAGAACGATCATGGCGGCATCCACCGAGCTGCCCGCTGCGACCTCTTTAATCACGGAATAGGTAAGATACAGCGCGCAGTAAGTAAGAGAGCCGACCACGGCGCCCACAATCAGGCGGACCAGCGTGGGGTCATCGTGCTTTTTCGGGGCCGGAGATTCCTTATTGCCGCCGTGTACAATCAGGCCGCAGACAAACGCCATCAGGAATTTGGTGACCAGGGTAACCGGGGAGCTGCTGAACCAGCCGCCCACAATGTCAAACAGGAACGAACCAAAACCGGCCGCGCAGCCGCCGTACACCGGCCCCAGCAGCATACCGGACAGAATGCAGAACACATTGGCAAAGCCGATCATGGTGCGGTCGCCGCCCACGGGGATCTCAATTTTGAAGAAATAGGTGGCTACGAAGACCAAAGCCCCCATCAGGCCAGTAACCGCCAGATTAATCGTATGGTTTTTGGAAAGAACATTTACTTTCATTTTTATACCTTCCGTAAATTTAAAATAAAAATTACTTTTTGGAGTAATCGCGGGCCCCGTAAATAGCAGTGCCAATTCGCACCAGGGTGGCCCCCTCCAAAATAGCGTTCTCAAAGTCGCTGCTCATTCCCATGGACAGCTCCTGCATGCTCACACCGGGCAGAGAGAGCTCGCCGGCTTTTCGGAACCACCCGGCCATCTGCCGCAAAAAACCGCGGTTCTGCTCCTCGCTGGTGAGAACCGGCGGGATGGCCATCAGGCCCGTGACCCGGATATGGGGAAGAGAGGATGCATAGGTCAGCAGGGGCAGCAGCTCGTCGGGGGCCACCCCGCTTTTGCTCGCTTCGCCGCCGATGTTCACCTCCAGAAAAACCGTCTGTGTCCGGTTTTGCTTTTCGGCCTCGCGCTCGATTACGTCCAGCAGGCGCTGGGAGTCCACGCTCTCGATCACATCGGCGCGGCCCACCACTTTTTTCACCTTGTTGGTCTGCAGGTGGCCGATAAAGTGGACCTCCTTGCCCTCATAGGCGCCGGCGTCGTATTTTTCCACCAGCTCCTGCACGTGATTTTCCCCGAACAGGTCAATCGCCATGTGGGCCGAAGCGCGCACGGTCTCGGTCTCCTGGGTTTTACAGGCGGCACACAGCCGGATTTCCTGCGGATTGCGCCCGGCGCGGCGGGCAGCGTCCTCCATCCGGGCCCGGATGGCCGCAATGCGCGCCTGCATGGCGGTACAAGCTGTCTGTTCCATCAATACCGCTTCCTTTCAGCGTTCGTTGCTCTCGTAAACCGCGCGGCTGCCGCCGATATACTTCGGGCGGGTGCGCGCGCATACCAGATTGGCCTGACCGATGGTTTTCTGCGATACCCGCACCGGTACGGCGACGCGGCGCAGATGCATGCCGATCAGAGTGTCGCCGATGTCCATCCCCGCCTCGGCCTGAATGGTCTCAACGGCCACCGGATCCTGAAAATGCTGCCAGCAGGTAACTGCCCAGCTGCCGCCGGCGTGGGGCTGGGGCAGTACACTGACGATCTCATACCCGCGGGCAAGAGCCACACGCCGCTCGACAATCAGCGCCCGGTTCAGGTGCTCACAGCATTGGGCGGCCAGCTCAATTCCCTGCTCCCGCAGGACCGGGACGATTCCATCGTACACCGCCTGGGCTGCCTGCAGGCTGCTGCCCTTGCCGATGTGCGTCCCCATGATCTCACTGGAGCTGCATCCCACCACCAGCAGGTCCCCGGTGTGCAGACGGGCACTCTGCAGCAGTTCGGTTACGGCCGACTGGGCCTGTTTTTCAATTTCTTCCCACATCATGCCATCCCCCTTTATGTGTTCGGCAAAACCTCCCGGATAAAACCGGGAATCGCGTGTTCAAAATCCACCCCATAGCGGCGGTCGGTGCCATTTGCCACAGTGTTTCGGATGGCCTGCAGCACAAAGCGAGCGGCAATGGCGAGGGACTGCGGCAAGGAGCGGCGGTTCAACAGGGCCGCCAGCACCGCGCTGGAGAACAGATCGCCGGTGCCGTGAAAAGAACCCTCGACCCTTTCGTCCAGATATTCGCAGAATTCCCCCGATTCCCGGTCATAGGCAGCCGCCCCGATTTTTCCGGGCCCATACGAAACCCCGGTCAGGATGATTTTTTTCGGCCCCAGTGTACTCAACCGGCGTAGAAGAGCCTGAACCTCCTCCCGGGAGGGATTCTCCCGGAAAGGTTCTTCCAGCAGCAGGGCCGCTTCTGTCAGATTGGGGAGAACCACATCGGCTTCGCGGCACAGGGCCGCCATGCCTTTGACAAAGGTACCGTCAAATCCAGCGTACAGCCTGCCGTTGTCCGCCATGGCGGGATCCACCAGCGTGAGCGTATCCTCTTTTTTTAACCGGCGGATCAGATGGCGCACCGTCTCCGTTTGCCCCAGAGAACCCAGATAACCGGTATAAAAGGCATCCACCGGCAGGTGAAGACTCTCCCAATGGCGGGCGATGGGTTCCATTTCCCCGGTCAGGTCGTGAAACGTATAACCGGAAAAGCCGCCGGTGTGCGTGGACAGAATGGCGGTGGGCAGCACACTGCACTCGATTCCGGCCGCTGACAGTACCGGCAGTGCGATGGTCAGGGAGCATTTCCCCACACAGGAGATATCATGAATGGCCACAACACGGGAGAGCATCCCCAAACCGCCCCTTTCGGATTGTTTTCTCCGGTATACTGGTCCGGATCGGTATACGGCCGCCCGAATCTGTGTACATAAGTATAGTACACAACTGTCCTTTTTGAAATACACAGTTTTTAAAAATTTGTTATGTACAGTTTTGAGAAATTCCAGTATAATGGAGGAAGAGAAGGGAAAGGGGGAAGCATCTATGCTGTACGATACCATTGCGCTGGATCCCCAAAAACGGGAGCCGCTGTACAGCCAGCTGTACCGGGCAATCCGGGATTCCATCGAGAAGGGATATATGGAAAAGGGGATCCGCATGCCATCCATCCGCCGTTTTTCCGAAGACCTGGGTATCAGCCGTACCACCGTTCAGGGTGCCTATCAGCAGCTGTGCGTGGAGGGGTACCTGAAAAGCGAGCCGCAGCGGGGCTATTTTGTGCAGGGAGTTCCCCGTACCCACCGGGAGAGCGGGCCGTTGCCCGTCTCCGGGCAGGTAAATAAAGCGGTGCCGGTGGCATATGATTTCGGAACGCAGTCGGTGGATGCCCGGCATACCGACAGTGCCCGGTGGCGCCGCCATATCCGCGAGGTGCTGACCCGCACCGATGAAATTGCCTCCTACGGCAATCCCCAGGGGGAGGAGAGCCTGCGCCAGGCTTTGTCCGCTTATGCTTACAGTGTGCGGGGAGTGGTGGCTCCACCGGAGCGGATTCTTATCGGGGCGGGCACCCAGCCGCTGCTGGTGCAGCTGTGCGCCCTTTTGACGGAAAAGCGGGTTGCCCTGAAATTGGAGGAATTCCCCCAGGCCGAGCGTGTGTTCGCCGACGGCGGGTTCTCCATGGTCCCTCTGCCGGAGGATGAAAACGGCCCCTTGCCCGAAAAACTGCGGCAGATGGGTGTGCGCCAGGTACTGCTGAACCCGGCTGCCGGGCGGGTAATCCCCCCGGGGCGGCGGCAGGAATTGATCGCCTGGGCGCAGGAGCAGGAGGGACTGCTGATGGAGGACGACTATAACGGAGAGCTGCGGTACCGGGCACGGCCTGTACCGGCCATACAGGGTATGGGTGGGCAGGAGTGCGTGGCGTACATCGGCTCGTTTTCCAAATTGCTGCTGCCCAGCGTGCGGCTGGGGTATATGGTCCTGCCCGAAAAGCTGTGCCGCCGCTACCGGGATCGCTCCATGGCATACCACCAGACCGCCTCGAAAATCGAACAGCTGGCGCTGGCCGATTATATGGCACAGGGACAGCTGGAGCGTCACCTGCGCCGGATGCGCAAGCTGTACGCGGAAAAAAGTGGTCTGCTGATCCGGGCAATAAAAAAAACCTTCGGAAGCCGGGGAACGGTCACGCTGCAGGAGACATCGCTGACGGCGAAGCTGGAGCTGCCGCCGCTCTCTTCCGGGGAGGCAGCGGAAGAGGCGGCCAAATGGGTGCGGCAGGATGGAATCCGGGTTCGCCCCGCGCCCGGAGGCGGACTGATCCTGGGCTTTTCCGGCATTCCCACCGAGAAAATCCCCCAAGGGGTACAGGCGCTGGCTGTCAGCCTGCGCCGGTGGTGGGAGAAGGAGGAAAAAACCGGCGGATTGCCCGCCTTTGCAAATATCAAGGAAAGCTAAAGAACCTGTCACATTCTTTTCACACAGAAATGGCATACTACCTATAGTCGATCAGGAACGGGGCAAACGGCCCGGTTCTTCCGGTTCGTCTTTTGGAAAGGAAGGATGAATTCATGAGTATGCCAGAAAACAATTTTGAAAAGAATCAAAATGCAGGAAAGCCGGAATCCGCTGCCCCGCAGACGGGATCCGCCTCCTATTCCAATCCGTATGCAGCTTCGTACCAGTGGCAGGGCAGCACCGCCCCCACGGGGAATGGCCAGTCCACAGGGGGATATCCGTATACACCCCCCATTTATACCCAGCCGGGGCAGAGTGGATACAGCCCGTACGGCTACGGCGGCGGCCCGGCCGCGCCCGCCCCAAAACCGAAAAAAGCAAAGAAGCCCCGTGTGAAAAAGCCCATGGGAAAGGGCGGAAAAATTGCGGTGCGGGTGTTGGGAATTGTGCTGTGCTGTCTGTTGATCAGCGGGATTTCCGCTGCGTCGGTGATCGGGCTGATTAATGCAGGGTATATCCAGGTGACGGGTAATTCCTCCGGCAATGCGCAGGCGGCCTTCACTATTACCAAAGTGGTGGAGGACGGCGGTGCCGCCTCTGATACGGTAAACGACGGGATAAAAGTGCTGACTGATGCCCAAATCGCGGAGAAGGTGGTACCGTCGGTCGTTTGCGTGGAAAATTACCAGCGGGTTTCCTACGGCGGAGGACGGCTGAGCGGGCAGACCGGCGAGGAGCTCTCCCCCCAGAGTGAGGGCAGTGGCGTCATTGCCACGGCGGACGGCTATATTATCACCAACGCCCATGTGGTTGAGGGAGCCGATTCCCTGAAGGTGGTGCTGCACGACGGAACCATTTATGACGCTAAGCTGATCGGTTCGGACAGTGTGACGGACCTGGCACTGTTGAAGATTGAGGCCTCTGGCTTGACGGCGGCGCAGTTCGGTGATTCCGACAGCCTGAAGGTGGGAGACAGCGTGGCGGCAGTGGGAAATCCCGGCGGTCTGCAGTTCAGCTCCAGCTGTACCTACGGCCATATTTCGGCGCTGAACCGCGAGATCACCACGTCGGAATATGGATACTCCATGGACTGCATCCAGGTGGATGCCGCGATCAACCCCGGCAACAGCGGCGGCGCTCTGGTGAACCAATACGGCCAGGTTATCGGCATTACTTCGTCGAAGATTGTCTCCACCAGCTACGAGGGCATCGGGTTTGCCATCCCGGTCAATACGGTGCAGAGCGTGGTGACCGATCTGATGAATTACGGCTATGTGAAGGACCGCGCCATGCTGGGAATTTCCGGCCAGTATGTGGATGAGACCACCGCCAGCTTTTACGGCCTGACCCAGGGATGGTATGTGGCGACAGTCAGCAACCCCTCGGCCATTCAGGCCGGCCTGCAGAAGGGCGATGTGATTATCGCATTTAACGGCACCAAAATTGATTCCGCGGCGGCGCTTTCCAATCTGCTGACGAAGAAAAAGCCGGGTGACACGGTAACGCTGACGGTATACCGCTATGTGGAGCAGGATACGCTGGAGCTGGAAGTCACCCTGATCGAGAACACCAACCAGACCTCCAGTCAGGCGGAAGGAGAGACAGAAGAGGGAAATTAAAAAGTAAAAAAATTTAAAAAAATTTTAAAAAGACCTATTCCATTTTTTTGTTGGATACGCTATAATAACAATCAATAAGGGTGGATTTGACCTTTATTTGAATTTGTGTACAAGCCTTTTTCATAAATCTCCTTTTTCAAACGGAAGCACGGAGTCGGATTCCCGACTCCGTGCTTCCGTTTTTCTGCGTTTGGGAACGGGGAACAGGAAAAGGGCCGGAGCGTTTTTGGCTCCGGCCCTTTCAGGTGATTTGACAGAACATTACAGGGCGAAATCCGCCGCTCCTCCTTCCCGGAGGAAAACAGGAATCACGTCGGGGGGAGCCTCGGCCTCCACCCACTGACCGCCGGAAAAGCTCTCGCCGGTATGGGCATTTTTCCAGGTGTCCTTTCCGGGCAAATATACCCGGCGGCTGCGCTGTCCCTCAAACAGGATGGGGGCTACCAGCACATCCCCACCGAACAGGTACTCATCCTGAATATCCCAGGCGGTGGGATCATCCGGGTTGCCGCCCAAAAAGCCGCCGATATCGGTGGTCCACCACGGAATTCCGGCCAGGCCCATATTCAGGCCGGCGGGCAGCTGAGGCAGACAGGTGGCCCGCACGCGAAAGCTCTTCTCACCCCAAGGCTCGATGCGGAGCAGTTCTCCGCGGAAGCGGCGTTCCAGGGCGTTTCCATGCTGTGAGAAGATTGAATACATAATAATCCTTCCTTCGTAAAGGGACTCGGTCCCTCCCTTCTCATCACACCACCGGGAAACCGGATAGGGAAGGGGGAACAAAAAATTCCCCCTCCCCGGTTTTCCGAAGAGGGGGGAAGAAAAATCCGGGGAAATCAGAATCAATAGGAAGTGTTTGTCATCTGTTCGGCGGTAAATCCGGCTTCCAGGCAGGAACCGGCCACCGCCGCCCGGGCTTGCCGAAAAGTGGCAGTGGTGCCGAGATAGTGCAGCGAGTTGTAGTAAATCACGCCCCAGTTGTCCCGGCTGACCGTGCGCAGGCGCTCGTCTTCCAGCATCAGATACCATGCCCGGGTGAAGATGACACCGTTAAAGTGGATGTCCGCCTCACAGTCGTAGTCCGCCATGCTCTGGGGCAGATTATAGGTAGACAGATGCCGGATATCGTAAAACAGGTCGCCCGAGTTCTCGCTCTTCTGGTAAAAGCCGTCGCCATTTTTGTTCTCGATAATGGCCCCGAAGATATCCGCATAGGATTCATTCAGAGCACCGCTTTGCTCCGTATAGGGGATTCTTTTGCCAAAATCCACGCCGAAAATTATTTTCAAGTTTCATTCAGAGCAAAATAGACACCGGGTTTCCTGCCGTTTCCCGCGACTTCTCCTTGTAATTTCAGAAAAAACAGCGTATAATGGGCCCATAAATGTGAACACCCTTTTTAAAATAGAAAAGAAAGGAGATTTTTTCCATGACCTACATTAATCAGACAAATTATCCCCATGTATCCTATCCCACTTTGACCGACCTGCCGGAGCTGGGCGGCAGCAAAGCTACCGTAAAGAGCTCGGGCTGCGGTCTGTGCGCCACCTGCATGGTGGTGGAGAATATGACGGGTAAATCCTTCCCGCTGATCGATTGCCTGGAGTTGTCCATCGCGGTGAACGCCAATCACAGCCCCGGAACCGATTTAGAGGTACTGGCTCCCTATGTGGCCGAGCGTTTCGATCTGGATCTGGTGATGACTGAAGATCCCGAGCTGGTGCGTGAGCACCTGAAAAAGGGGTTTATGGCAGTGGCCTGTGCGGCCGGTGATCGTCCGGAAGAGGATTATGTGGGGGTGTTCTCCCACGGGGGGCACTATATTGCCGTGATCGGCATCGACGAGGATAACGAGCATATCCGCATCCTGGATCCCTCGCAGGTGCCGGGTAAGTACGAGATCGAAGGCCGCCGGGATAAGGTAATTGTAAACGGCCATATCCTGCATAGTACCATGAAGGTGCTGGCTGAGGACTGCCGCCGCCGGGAAACGGCCAACTACGAGGACGGCAGTTTCAAAAAATGGCTGGAATATGAGGAAAAGAAAGGCACCCGCAAGGAGTGGAACCGCTATTTCCTGTTCAGCCCCCGGGCATAAGAAGAGACAGTCTCAGTAAAGAAGAAAAATGGGATCCCTTTGAAAAGAGAAGGCGCGCTGTGCCGGCGCGTCCCCTTCAAAAGGGATCCTTTTTATAAAAAGGAGTAAGAATATGAAATGGAACCCGATGGGAACCGAGTTCCCGATAGAAAAAGTGAAAGCCGCTTACAAAAAGGCACGGTCGTATGACCATGTGCGCCTGGGCAAAGAGATGCTGTTTGTGCGGCGCTTTCTCACGGTTTTCTATCTTCCGTATGAGGAGATTGAAAAGGTGCATCTGTATGCCGGTGAGGCAGTGGCCAGCGACTACTATACCTGGCAGCTGGTGGTGCGCCCTAAAAACGGGGAGGAGCGCCGTTTTACCGTGGAGACCGAGGATCACGCCATGCAGCTGCTGGATGGGTTGAAGAAAGCCTATCCTTCGGTTCCGCTGGGAAAATAACAGAAGACGCGCGCCAAAAGGAGAAGAAGGATGGAGAAAGAAAAGCAATCCGGAAAACAGCCGGGGGAAGCGGCTCCGCGCCCCCAATGTCCGGTATACCGCAAGTGCGGCGGCTGTCAGCTGCAGAATATGGAGTACGCCCGTCAGCTCTCTTATAAACAGGGACAGGTCCAGAAACTGCTGGGCGGGTTTGGCCGTGTGCAGCCGATTCTCGGGATGGAAAATCCCTATCATTACCGAAACAAGGTGCAGGCGGCTTTCGGAACGGACCGGCGTGGGAAAATCATCTCCGGCGTATACCAGTCCAGCACGCACCGGATTGTGCCGGTTGACAGCTGTTTGACCGAGGATGAAACCGCCGACCGCATTATCGGCACCATCCGGCAGATGATGCCGTCGTTCCATCTGACCGCTTATGACGAGCGCACCGGCCGGGGGTTTCTGCGCCATGTGCTGGTCAAGCGGGGATTTTCCACCGGAGAAGTGATGGTGGTGCTGGTGGCGGCCACGCCGGTATTTCCCGGGAAAAATCATTTTATCGCCGAGCTGCGCCGCCGCCATCCGGAGATTACCACTCTGGTCCTCAATCGGAATGATGCGTTTACCAGCATGGTGTTGGGCGAAAAGGAGACCGTGCTGTTTGGCCCGGGTTATATCCGCGATACGCTGTGCGGGATGACCTTCCGCATTTCGCCAAAATCGTTCTATCAGATCAACCCCGTGCAGACCGAAGTGCTGTACCGCGAGGCAATCCGCCAGTGCCGCTTTACTGGAGAGGAGACGGTACTGGACGCCTACTGCGGGACGGGCACCATCGGGCTGATCGCGTCTTCCGGTGTGCGGCGGGTGACCGGCGTTGAGATTAACCGCGATGCCGTGCGGGATGCCCGGCGCAATGCCAGGGAGAACGGGGTGGAGAATGCCGAGTTTTTCTGCGCGGATGCGGGGGAGTGGATGCTGCAGGCGGCCGGAGAAGGCTATACGCCGGACGTGGTAATGATGGACCCGCCCCGGGCGGGCAGCAGCCGCGAGTTTTTAGCGGCGCTGCTGACCGTAAAGCCGGAGCGGATTGTCTATATCTCCTGTAATATCGAGACCCAGGCCCGCGACCTGCGCATTCTGACCCAGGGAGGTTACCAGGTGCGCCGTATCCAGCCGGTGGACATGTTCCCCCATACGAGCCATGTGGAGACGGTAGTATTGATGTCAAGAGTAAGTAAATAAAGGGCGAAAATGCCCAGAAATAAAGGGATTTCTACTACGATAACCACTTTGTGGTGGAATTCAAATATTGCATCGGTAATCATTAAGAACATGATGTAATCAAAGGAGAAGTTTTATGTCATCATATCAAACCGCTTTGACAATAAGCACGGTAATAAAAAACATAGATGCAAAGACCTATCTACTGCCATCAATCCAGCGTGAATTCGTGTGGAGTACCAAACAGATTGAGAAACTCTTTGACAGTATCATGATGGATTACCCCATCAACTCGTTCCTGTTTTGGAAAGTGCCGAAAGACAAGGCAAACGAGTTCAAGTTCTATGAATTCCTCAGAAACTATCACCAGAGGGATGGAAGACACAATCCAAAAGCAGATACCAATGGCTCTGATGATATCATTGCCATTCTGGATGGTCAGCAACGAATGACATCTTTATACATAGGCTTAAAGGGTACCTACGCATATAAACTTTCCTATAAAAGATGGGATAATCCGCAGGCATACCCAAAACGCAAATTGTATCTGAATCTGCTCACTGCAAACGAAGAGCCTGATTCTACTTATAAATTCCTGTTTTTGACGGAAGCAGAAGTAAAAGAGGCAAATAGTGCTGTGGACGAAAACGGGCAAGCTGTTGACTTTTGGTTTCCGGTTGGCGAAATTCTCAATTTCAAGCAGGAATATGAGGTCAACACCTATTTAATTAAGAATAAGCTTACCAGCCATTCAGATCCCAATAAAGCAATGTTTGCAAATGAGGCTCTGTTTAAGCTGTTTACGGCGATCCATCGCAAAGAAACAATCAGCTACTATTTGGAAGAAAGCACTGAATTGGACAAGGTACTTAATATCTTTATTCGTGTAAACAGTGGCGGAACACCCCTGAGTTACTCGGATCTGTTGCTTTCTTTTGCTACGGCGCAGTGGCAGGACAAAGATGCGCGAGAGTCCATCAATGAAATTGTTGATGAACTGAATGAAGTCGGACGAGGGTTTAATCTAACTAAGGACATGGTTTTGAAAACCTGCCTCGTTTTAGGAAACTTCCCCGATATCGCCTACAAAGTGGATAATTTCAATGCTACCAATATGCTTGTGATTGAGCAGAAGTGGGATGATATTACAGCTTCCCTGCGTTTGGCTGTGGAGTTGATTGCTTCCTTCGGTTTCAGCCGTGAAAACATCCAATCGAATAGTGCGTTGATTCCAATTGCCTATTATATTCAAACCATCGG
>JALENG010000031.1 GCA_022767925.1 Clostridia bacterium | reverse complement strand
CCGCCGCACTCCTCGCAGCGGAACATCAAATCCCGGCGCCGGATCAGCGGATGCTGCAAATCGGTGATAATGGTCGTCTTAAACCGCATCCGGTCGTAGAATTCCTGCCGGTCGGCATTCTGGATATAGGACGCCATCGAACCCGGGGCGCTGCCGGGCACCCATACCCTGCGCAGGCACGCCAGCGACAGCAGGCTGTCGTCCAGCGCCCGGTGATGATCGAACTCGCTCTCGTCAATGCCCAGCTTTTCCGCCGCGGTGGACAGGCCCATCTGCTGGCCGCCCGTCTCCCCCATGCGGTCCTGGCAGTACACCTGCAGGTCCACATAGCGGTGCAGAAACGGAATTTTTTCGCTACTTGAAAAATACAGGCTGTTCTCAATCAGGGTGAGAATGTCCGACGTCCCCCAGGTGAGGATGACCGCCTGCCCCGCCCAGCGGCGGAACCGGCTGACCACCTGCATAAACGGCATTCCCCCCACCAGCTCCTCGTTGGTGATGTTGGTGAGGGAGCGCACCTTCCCGCTGATCTTTTTTCCCACCTGGGGGCGCACCAGGGCACTGAATGTATCGAGAACCTGCAGGTTTTCATCCGCCTTTACAGCGCCAAATTCAATAATTTCATTGATAAATCCTCCGCGGCGCCGGCTGTATGCGGCATTCCACTCCAGATCGAGAATGATATACTCCATGAACACTCTCCGAACGTGCGATTATTTTTTGCGACTGGCCTGCTTCATGCGCTGTTCCTTGTTGAGGATCATCTTGCGCATCCGGATGCTCTTGGGGGTGACCTCGACCAGCTCGTCATCCGCGATGAATTCCAGCGACTGCTCCAGGCTGAGAATCGTGGGAGGCGTCAGCTTCAGCGCCTCGTCCGAGCCGGAGGCGCGGGTGTTGGTGACGTGCTTTTTCTTGCACACGTTCACCGTGATATCCTCGTTTTTCGGGGAAGCGCCGACGATCATGCCCTCGTACACCTCTACGCCGGGCCCGATGAACATCCGGCCGCGGTCCTGGGCATAGAACAGGCCGTACCCGGTGGATTCCCCGGTCTCGTGGGCAATCAGCGAACCCTGCTGGCGCTGCTGGATATCCCCCTTATACGGCTCGTAGCAGTCAAATACATGGTTCATAATGCCGTTGCCGTTGGTATCGGTCATAAATTCGGACCGGTAGCCCATCAGCCCGCGGGACGGAATGCGGAACTCCAGATGGGTCTCCCCGTTCTCCCGCGTGCCCATATTGACCAGCTCGGCCTTGCGGCTTCCCAGCTTCTCCATCACGGCGCCCACATAGTTCTCCGGCACCTCGATCATCAGAAGCTCGATGGGCTCGCACAGCTTGCCGTTGATGGTTTTGTAGATCACCGTGGGACTGGATACCTGGAACTCATAGTTCTGACGACGCATCTGCTCAATCAGGATGGACAGGTGCAGCTCGCCGCGGCCGGATACCTTGAAGGTATCGGTGGAATCGGTCTCCTCCACACGCATGGCCACATTGGTCTCGACCTCTTTCATCAGCCGGTCCCGCAGGTTCCGGGAAGTGACATATTTGCCCTCCCGCCCGGCAAAGGGGCTGTTGTTAACCATAAACATCATGGATACGGTGGGCTCGTCAATCTTGACAAACGGCAGGGGCTCCACGCACTCGGGAGAGCAGGCGGTCTCGCCGATATTCAGATCGGTAATGCCCGAAACGGCCACCAGATCGCCCAGGGCGGCCTCTTCGCATTCCACGCGCTTGAGGCCCTGGAATTCGTACAGCTTGGTAATGCGCACGTTGCGGTTGGTGCCTTCGTTGGTACACAGCACCATGGAATCGTTCACATGGATGTGACCGCGCTCCACACGGCCGATGCCGATGCGCCCTACATAGTCGTCATAATCCACATTGGAGAACAGCACCTGGGCCGGGCCGTTCAAATCTCCCTGGGGGGCCGGAATGTTCTCGATAATCGCATCGAAGACCGGCTTCATATCCGTGCCCGGCGTGTGCGGGTCCACACTGGCATACCCATCGCGGGCCGAGGCGTACACCACCGGGAATTCCAGCTGGTCGTCGTTGGCGCCCAGCTCGATGAACAGATCCAGCACCTCGTCCACCACTTCCTCCGGACGGGCTCCGGGGCGGTCGATCTTATTAAGAACCACCACAGGCTTTTTTCCCAGGGCCAGCGCCTTCTTCAGCACAAACCGGGTCTGGGGCATGCAGCCTTCGAAGGCATCCACCAGCAGCAGCACGCCGTCCACCATCATCAGAATCCGCTCGACCTCACCGCCGAAATCCGCATGGCCGGGAGTATCCACAATATTGATGCGCACGCCGTTGTACATAACCGCCGTGTTCTTGGAAAGGATGGTAATGCCGCGCTCGCGCTCCAGATCATTGCTGTCCATCACACGGTCCACCACCGCCTCGTTCACGCGGAACACGCCGCTCTGCCGCAGCAGCTGGTCCACCAGGGTGGTTTTGCCATGGTCAACGTGTGCGATAATGGCCACATTGCGTAAATCATTTCTTACATCCATTTTCTATCACTCGGTCCTTCATCTGAAAATTTAAACGATCTTATCACAAACGCTATTTATTATAGCACTTCCCGCCTTTTTTGTGAAGGCAAGGGACCAGCAGTATTTTACCAGAAATGCTATGCACGAACCCCTCTCTTTTTGTGAAAAGGCAATGTTTTCTCAGGGAAAAATGCCCATAAAAAAGCACGGACAGCCCAAAGGAATGCGGGCTGTCCGTGTCGCTGTTTCTCTTCATCTCCCTGCCGCAGGGTTTCCCTGGATCGGGCCTTTTTTCATCCGTCCGTACCGAAAAAACAGTCAGCTGTTCGAACGACAGCTGCGTGACAAGCTCGATCCTTGTCTCGTCCATTTTCCTGATCAGCTCAAGGATCGGAATGCGCTCGCCCGCCAGCAGTTCATTCACCGATATGCCAAGCAGGCTGCTCAGCGGTTCCATATAGACAACCTCCGGCAAGCCCTTTCCGCATTCCCATTTTGAGATGGTTTTTTCGCTCAGCTCCAGTCTGTTGGCCACCTCTCTCTGCGTGTATCCCTTTTCTCTGCGAAGCCGCGCAAGAAAGGCCCCTATTTTTTCCTGATTCATGAAATCCTCCTCCTGTAAAACCGTTCTTTCTTTACCATACAGCTTTTTGGCGGAAAAGGAACCTACGCTCCGTAGAGGGCCGCCCTTTTTCGGAAAAACCATCGGCGGCCCTCCCCTTCGCAGCGGCCGTGCAAAGGGCACGGGTACTTTTTAAAAAGGCAATCGGATTTTTCAACTCCTCGAATACACAACCGAATAACGGCACCCTGCCAAACACTTCAGGCAGGTAACACATCGGTAAACATCGACAATGTCATTCCGGTCGATTCCCAACTCCCACTTTCTTCCGTGTATTGCCGGCGCGGAAAGGGAAAGGAAAGAAATCCCCTCACGCGCGAGCTGCGCATTTCACATGGCGAAGCCATATTTCACACGCGAAGGGTATTTCACAAATCCCGTCAGGATTTATTTCAATGAAAAAAGGACTTCACGAAAGTGAAGTCCTTTTTTCTGGAGCGGATGACGAGGCTCGAACTCGCTACCTCCACCTTGGCAAGGTGGCGCTCTACCAGATGAGCTACATCCGCATATCCCGTTGCGACGGTTGTTATTATAACAAACTTCCCCCGGTCTGTCAAGAAAAATT
>JALENG010000026.1 GCA_022767925.1 Clostridia bacterium | reverse complement strand
CCCTTATCCCCGGCGCAGGGTGTCGAGCAGGGCTTCCCGCCGGGAGGAGAGCAGCAGCGTGCGGCTCTTCTGGGCAAAGCGGTCGTTGGGATGCCCGGAGAGGAACCGGTTGGCGTCCGGATGCAGAGCCAGCTCGGTCAGGAAGACCACGCTCTCCTGCCCGTTTTCAAAGGCGGCCTCGACAAAATCGAGGGCGTGGTCCAGGGCGCTCTCGGCCCGGTCCTCCCACTCCTCTTTTTCCCCGACCAGGGCTTCAAAGCCCCGGCGGCATTCCTCGAAGGCGGCGTCCCCCTCCAGCGCCGAGGGGGTCAGGGTCAGCAGGGCCCGCTGGGCGTCCTGCTGCAGGGACAGGGCGCGGGGAGAGAGAAGCCCGGCGGCCTTCTGCTGTTGCAGCACCGTTTCCCGCTGCTGCAGCAGGGCGCGGTACAGGGCGGCGGGGCTCTCGGCGGCGGTGGCCAGGGCGGTGCGGTACTGCTTTAAAAAGGCGTAGCAGTCGTCCACCACGTCCTCCCGGTCCAACGCACCGGCAAAACGGGTGAAAAGGCCGCTGAGCAGCAGGTTCACAAGGCTGAGCCGCTCGTCAAAGGGCGCCTTGTACACGCGCTGGAATGCCTGGGGCGAGGGAGACCCCTGCAGGATGCCCTCCACCCCGTAATCATCCCGGTACTTTTTGTACAGGTCGAAATAGGCGGCCACGTCCCGGGCGATCTCCTCGTGCTGCAGAAATTCCCCCACCACCCCGGCGTCCACCGGGATGGAGAGCTGCTCATATACGGTGAGCAGCCGGCTTAAATCCTCCCAGCCGCGGGCGGTGACAAACCGGGCGCCGTCCACATCGGGTACCACGGTGTAAAAATGCTGGGGCCGCAGGGACAGATAGCTGAGAATGGCCGGGTGCAGCCGCTGCCCGCGGGCGTACTCCATCCACACGGAAAAATCGGGGGTGATGTCCATGCGGCGCACCCGGTCCAGGGTGACGATATCAAATTCCCGCACCGAGCGGTTGTACTCCGGAGGGTTCCCCGCGGCAGCGATCACCCACCCCTCGGGCACGGCTTCGTTTCCGAAGGTCTTGTTCTGCAGAAACTGCAGCATGGTGGGAGCCAGCGTCTCGGAGACGCAGTTGATCTCGTCGAGGAACAGGATGCCCTCTCTCAGGCCCGTCTCCTCCATGCGGCGGTAGATGCTGCCGATGATCTCGCTCATGGTATAAACGGTCACGGTGCGCTCTTTTCCGCCCAGGGTTTCCTTTTGCAGGGTGGGCAGTCCCACGGCGCTCTGGCGGGTGTGGTGGGTGATGGTATAGCTGACCAGCGCCACGCCGCAGGCCCGGGCGGCCTGCTCCATGATGCGGGTTTTCCCGATGCCGGGCGGGCCCATCAGCAGCAGGGGCCGCTGGTTGACCGGCGGAATGCAGTATGCGCCGTTTTCGTCCTTTTGCAGATAGGCTTTTACCGTATGGATGATTTCATCTCTGGCTTCTTTGATATTCATAGCAGTACCTCTTTCGGCATGGCCGGTTCTTCCTGTTCGGGGATATAGGTCAGGCGCAGGGCCCAGGGGGGCACGGCCGTCTCGTCAAACGGGCCGGCAAAGCAGAAGGCCACGTCGTATGGGGGCCGTTGTTTGGGATAGATGCCCTGCCCGTCGGTGAAATACAGCAGCCCCCGCAGATGGGACAGCCGGTTTTCCTTTTGCAGCCGGGCCACATGGGAAAACACGGGGCGGAAATCGGTCCCCCCGCCGCCCCGCAGGGTAAAGCGGGAGAGCAGGGCGTCAATCTGCGCTTCGTCGGTCAGCAGCAGGTCCTCCTGTACGGTGTCGTCGCACTGCAGCAGGTGGATGCGGCAGCGGGCAAAAAAGCTGTCGCTCTCCTGAAGGATCGCGAAGGTCTCCTTTAAAAAGCTGCGCACCAGCTCGCCGGAGGTGGAGTAGCTGGTGTCCACCGCGATGACAAATTCCTCGATTTTCTTCGCTTCCCGGGTTTCCTGGGGCTCGATCAGCGGCAGATTGCCGTAAAGGGACAGGCCGTAGGCGTAAAACCCCGGGTCAAAGGAATCCGGGTCCAGGTGGACTTCCTCCTTATAGGCGGAAAACCGCCTGAGGAAATCGCGGTAGCGCCGTTTGGATGTCTGCCCCTGCAGGGAGAGGGCAAGGGTTTCTTCCCCCTGTCCCGGGGAATCCCCGCGGGTTCTCATCTCGGTGCGGGCCCGCGCGGCCCGCTGTTCCCAGTCCTTTGCGGCCCGGGGCGCGGCGGCCATCTGCCGGGGGGTGGGCCAGTAGCGGTGGTCATCGGCCACAAACTCCTGCCGCAGGGGCAGAATTTCCTCCCGGGGCAGGGAAAGGAGCCACCGGTACACAGGCCCCGCCGCCAGGGGGATTTTCTGCTGCCGCAGCGTCTCATACAGCTGCATGCGCCGGAAGGAGAGCGGACGGCGCACCGCGTCCTTTTTCATCGCGTCAATCGCATACTCCACCGTGATATCGCAGCCAAGGCTCCACAGCACCGGATCCCGGTCCTCCCGCAGCCATAGGTGGCGGAACAGGCAGTGCAGGACGCTGTGCAGGTACAGCCGCCGCAGAAACAGCGGATTTTGGGGGAACAGGCGCAGCTGCTGTTCCCGGGAAAAGCGCAGCGAGCGCCCGTCGGTGGCGGTGGTCTCGATGTCCCCGTCGGGCACAAAGGGCATACAGGAGAGCGCCGTGTCCAGATACCGGAAGGCAAGGTACAGCTCGCTGCGCGTCAGCTGTAAAATCTGCCGGGCCATGTCCTCTTCCCACTCCTGCTGAGTCTGGGGCTTCGGTTTTTGGGGGGATGGCATCGCACACTCTCCTTTCTTTAGTATTATACTATATTTTTATGAGTAATAAAAAGCTTTATCTGAAAAGGGGGCCGTCCGGCCCGCTCTCTCCTCAGAAGTCATAGGACTTCCGCTTCGATTTCGCTATGGCGGACGAAGCGGCGTGCTGCAGCAAAAGGGCGCTGCCCTCGCCCCAGCCGGCCCGGGATGCCTGCCGGCAGACAAAGGACAGATCGTCCCCGGTCAGCAGGCCCGTCCGGCACAGAAAGCGCAGGGCGGTTTCGTCCCGCTGCTGCACCCACAGCGCGCCCGCTTCCCGGGCGTGCGCGAGCAGAAAGGCGCGGTACCGCGCCTCCTCCGCCGGGGCAGGGGGATGGGGGCTCTGCAGCCGCAGCTGGGCAATCCGGACCAGCGCCGGTACGGGTTCCTCCCCGCAGGCCAGGGGGAACTGGGCGTCGTATTCGGAGAAATTGAAAACCTCCTGCCGGAAGCACTGGCGGTAGGGGTAGCCGCGCCCCTCAAAATGCAGGCTGAACAGATGGGCCGGGGCGTTTTCGTCGATGCTCTCGAAAACCTCGGGGAAAAACAGCCGGGTTCCGTCGGAAAAGGCGACGGTGATATCCGAAGAAATGCCCCCCAGCACCCGGCGCAGGCCGGTGGGCTGCTGGGGAAGGGCGCGCATCTCCACCCGCTCCAGGGAGCTGCACTGGGTGAACACCTGGCTGCCCACCCCGGAAACGGCAGGGCCCAGCGACAGCCGGGTGAGATGGCGGCAGCCGGAAAAAGCGGCATAGTGCAGGTCCCGCACCGCGTCCCCCAGAGAGAGGGTGGACAGGTTTTCGCCGCACACCGGCAGAAGGGAGGCGTCCTCTTCCCCCGTACGGCGGCACCGGGAGAGGGGCACCGGCTGAACGGGAGCAAAGCACTTCTCCCCGATGGCGGTAATGGGGCGCCCATCCACGGTATCGGGCAGCGACAGTGCGCCGTTTTCCCCCCATACGCGCACCAGGCGTGCGCCATCCTTTTCCGGCAGCCAGTATAAGCACAGGCGGTTTTCCATGGGGCTCCTCCTCTCCGGCGGGGAATTTTCGCCCGGTGTCCCTTCATTGGGATGGCTCAAAATCCGTTTTCCGCCGCGGTACAGTATACCACAGCCGAAGGGAAAAAGGAAGCGGCCTCTCCCCCGATCCGCCGGAGAGAGGCCGCTTTTTGTGGATTTTCGGTTTTTTCCGGCGGTTATCCGGCAAAAAAGGACCGGCGGCGGAAAAACCGGACCCATTTAAGCGGCCGGCTTCTCTTTTTCCCCGCGCAGGGGGTTCCAGGTGCCGCGCGCAAAGCAGACGAGAAACAGGAAGAAGAGCAAAAGGTTGTGCAGGATCATGCACGCCCAGGCGGAAATCAGCCCCATGCCCCACAGCTGGGTGCAGAGGAACGTACCGACAATGCGCACCCCCCACATGCCGATGATGTTGAAGAGGAAGGGCTGGCGCGTTTTCCCCACGCCCTGCATGAACCCCTCGATAATAATGGAAAAGCCGTAAAACGGCTCGGACACGGCGACCATGCGCAGAACGGTGCTGCCAAGCCCGATTACCTCCCCGCTGGAGGAGAACAGGCGCATCAGGTCCGGCGCAAAGAGGAACAGCAGCGCTCCCGACAGGATCATCAGCGCCGTCTCGATGGGGATGAACATCCCCGACAGGTCCCGCATGCGCTTTTTATCCCGCGCCCCGTAGGCGTTGCCGGCCAGCGTGGCGGCGGCGGTCTGCATCCCGTAGCCCGGAATGTAGAAGGCGGACTCTACCGTGTTGGCGATGGTGTGGGCGGCGGTGGCGACCTCGCCCAGGGAATTGATCATCGAGGCGAACGCCACAAATCCCAGCGAGGTGCCGAAGCGCTGCAGCATATTGGGCAGGGCCACCTGCAGGCACGGGCGCAGAATCTGCCGGTCGGGGCGCAGGCTCTGGCCTCGGGGGGAGCAGAGGGGATGGCGCCACAGCACCAGGGTGATTAGCACCCCGCCCACGGTGAAGGCCACGGCGCTGGCGACGGCCGCGCCGGTCACCCCCATTCCGGCCCCGGGCAGGGTGACGGAGAACGAGAACAGCCGAAGGGTACGGGTGGGGTAGATCAGAAAAAAGTTCAGCACCACATTGATCAGGTTGACCAGCACCCCGATTTTCATGGGGGTTTTGGTGTCTCCGGCGGCGCGCAGCACCGTGCCGAACAGGATGGTGGCCGCCCGCGGCAGCATGGGCAGGTACAAAATAAAGAAATATCGCGAGGCCAGCCCCCGGATAGCGGGGTCAATCTGCATCCACACGGGGATCACGCCGCTGAGCGATAGCGTTAACGCGGTGAACAGCGTGCCGGAGACCAGCGCGGCCAGCACTGCCTGGGACGAGGCGCGCCGGGCGCCCTCCTGGTCGTGGGCCCCGCAGGAGCGGGCGATAAACGACAGAAACCCCACCCCCAGCGCCGAGATGGTGCTGCCGATCAGCCAGTTGACGGTGCTGGTGGCGCCCACGGCGGCGGTGGCCTCGGTTCCCAGCGATCCGACCATGGCGGTGTCGATGTACTGCACGGCGGTCTGCATCAGCTGTTCCAGCATGGTGGGCCATGCCAGGCTGAAGATGACCGCGATCATGCCCGGGTTCAGATTTTGAAAGTGTCTTCTCTGCAAGGGGCTCTCTCCTTTTCACTGTAGCAAATGGCTCTCCTCCCGAAAAAGAACGGCGACGCACGGGGGAGAGCCGGCCGGGGGGCATCCGGAATGCCCCGGCCCCATCAGTATAGCATGGGGAGAGAGGAAAAGCAATCGGGCGCCTTTTCCCAAAAAGAAAAAGCACAAAAACGGGGATCGTCCATCCGTTTCTGTGCTTTTCTGCGGTTGTAGGCTTTGGGGTTTTCGGGCCGGCGGGTGACGGGGTTCAGCGGCCCCCAGGTGTTCCGGTGTTTCCGGTTTTCCTCGCGCTGCTTTTTCTTCGACAGTTTCTGAAAGGGAATCTGCTTTTCCATGCGGCGCCCTCCTTTTTTCTTTTTCCCCATGGTAGCAGAAAAAGGGAAAAAGAGCAAGGAGAAAAGGGCAGCTTTGTTTTATAAAGAAAACGCAGGGGAAAGTCCTCTTTTTCCCCGGGCGCCGAATTCTTTCGGGGACAGCCGTGCTTTTCGATCATAATATTTGCATATTTAGCACCTCAACAGACCATATAGTGAAATTGTACTAAATCTGTTTTAAAAAATCATTTTTTGCCGATAGTCCATTGATTATTACGTCTGGCAATGGTTCCATTTCTTTATTTTTGGTTTACATGGGCAGTCTGTAACTGGAGTCATCATGCCATAAATAGAAAGCTTTTTCAATGAAATCCTCACTCCGTTCGGATGAAATCTGCTAACGCAGATGAAATGAAATCCACCCACCCGCCGTCGAGGCGGATTTCATC
>JALENG010000003.1 GCA_022767925.1 Clostridia bacterium | reverse complement strand
GAGAGCGTATCACAGAATTCCTCGTAGGTTTCACCGGGGAACCCGACGATCACGTCGCTGGTCAGGGACAAATCCGGCATTTTCTCCTTGGCATACCGCACCAGCGACAGATATTTTTCCCGGTCATAGTGCCGGTTCATCTCCCGCAGAATCCGGTCGTTTCCGCTTTGGAACGGCAGGTGCAGATGGTGTGCAATATGCCGGCTGCCCGCCATGGTATCCATCAGCTCGTGGGTGGCGTCCTTCGGATGGCTGGTCATGAAGCGAAGCCGGTAATCCCCGTCGATCGCATCGATCCGCCGCAACAGCTCAGAAAAAGAGATGGGCTGAGAGAGGGTCTTTCCATAGGAATTGACGTTCTGCCCCAGCAGGGTAATCTCCTTGTATCCCTGGACGATCAGCTCCCGGCACTCCTCCACAATGCGGTCCGGCTCCCGGCTGCGCTCCCGGCCGCGGACATAGGGGACAATGCAGTACGAGCAGAAATTATTGCACCCGTACATCACCGTGACAAAGGCGCGGCTGTCGCTCTCCCGCACAATGGGCAGGCCCTCGGGAATCTGCTGATCCGGCGATTCATCCCCGCGCTCGAAAATCCGCTCGCTGTCCGTCAGGGTTTTCAGCAGCAGCTCGGGGAAACGGTGGATCACATGGGTTCCAAACACCAGGTTTACATAGGGAAAGCTCTTCTTAATCCGCTCGGCCACATGCTCCTGCTCCATCATACAGCCGCACAGGGCGATGATCATGCCGGGATGGCGGCGCTTCTGATTTTTCAGGGCGCCCACATTGCCAAACACCCGGTCCTCGGCGTGTTCCCGCACGGCACAGGTATTAAAAAGGACCAGATCCGCCTCATCCGGCGAATCGGTAAAAGAGAATCCCATTTCGCGCAGCATGCCTTTCATGCGCTCTCCGTCTGCCGCATTCTGCTGGCAGCCGTAGGTATGCACCATAGCAAGGGGTTTCTCCCCGCGCTTTCGCACCTGCATAATCTGCCTCACCGCTTCACAGGTCAGGCGCATGGACTGCGGAAGCGACGGAATGGTAAACGGCTCGTCCAAAGAGAGGGCCCTCCTTTTTTCTCACAAACATCACGAAAAAGCGGGTTTTCCGCCCTTTCTCCTGCAAAATCGAAATCCTAATTAGTATAGCACAATTTTTCTTTTCCATCAACCTTTGAAAATTTGATTCCTTTTTCTTCTCTGCCTCTGTTTTCCAGTGCTTTTCCCGGGCAATATTTTATGCTATAATAGCCGATAGGAATAAAAGAAGAGCCTTTTGCAGGAAAATAGTCCCGTAGGATTTGTTTTTTCACAAGAGAAGACGTATCTGCCGGAGGATCCTGTACCGGTCTTTCCGACCGCCCAGCGGGATGCCCGTTATCCATTTGAAAAAGGAGATTTTGCCGTCATGTCATTTTCCGTCGATTTTGGCCCCTACAATGCGGTATTTGCTGTACCGTCCTCCGTGGTGGATGACCACATGCGTCTGGCCGGTGCCGTCCAGCTGAAGGCGCTTTTGTATCTGCTGCGGCACGCCGGAGAGGAAACGGACGAAGCCGTGATCGGGAAGGCCATCGGCGTTTCCCCAGCGGATGTGCGGGACGCGCTGTTCTACTGGCAGCAGGCCGGCTTATTAAAGCAGCCGGAAAATGAAATACCTGCCCCGGATCCGTCAAAACAGGAGGAGCCCCCCGCCCGGACCGGGCGCCTGATTTCGGCAAAGCAGCCGGTTCTGCACGCGGAAAAGGCCGCGGCCCCTCTGCCCAAAAAGCTGACGCCCCACCGGGTGGAAAAACCGGACGGCCTGTTCCTCTCCAACCGGATCCAGTCCTCCTCCGAGATCGCCGCTTTAATGCAGGAGACCGAGTTTATTCTGGGCCGACCCCTCTCCCCGGGGCTTTCTTCCACCCTTTTGTACATCCACGATGACTGCGGGCTTCCCACCGACGTCATTGTGATGCTGGTTCAATACGCCAAGGAGCAGGGAAAGGACAACACCCATTACATCGAGTCCACCGGCCGTGCCTGGGCCCAGGAGGGCATTCTCTCCCATGAAGCGGCGGAGCAGAAGCTGCGCTATCTGGATGAGAGCGGAAAAGCCTGGCGCACCGTGGAACGCGCCCTGGGGATTGCCCACCGCCGCCCCAGCCAGAAGGAACAGGAGATGGCGGGCCGCTGGGTGAACACCTGGCATTTTGATGACGGGATGCTGCGGGAAGCCTATGACCGGTGCATCAACGCCACAGGGAAAATGAGCTTTGCCTATATCAACCGGATTTTAGAGCGCTGGCAGCGCGAGGGCATTCACACCACCGAACAGGCCCGGAAGGAGAGCGCCAAACCGGTTTCGACCGGGGAAAGCGCTGCGCCCAGCTATGATATCGACGCCTATGAAAAAATGAGCCAGTGGGAACTGCTGCACAAGGAGGAATGACGCCATGGGATACAGCCGCGAGGTCTATGATTGCGCACAGAGGGAACTGTCCCGCCGGCGCCGGGAGGCCGAGGACCGGGCGCGCCAAAACCGGCTGGATTTATACGATGCCTGCCCCCGCATACAGGAAATTGACCGGGAGCTGTCCGGTACCTTTTCCAAAGCGGCCCGGGCTGTGATCCGCGGCAGCAGCGCCAAGGAAGAGTTGACGCGCATCCGCGACCGGAATCTCACTTTGCAGGCGGAGAGGGCCCAGCTGCTGAAAGAGCTGCGGCTGCCGGATGATTTTCTGAAAACGCCGTACACCTGCCCCGCCTGTGGGGATACCGGGTACATCGACGGGCGTATGTGCCAGTGCATGCGCACCCTGCTGCGTCAGGAGGCCTATCGCCGCCTGAACGAGCGCACCCCCCTTGCGCTGTCCACCTTTGACGCCTTCGATCTCTCGTACTACGAGGATCAACCCGGAGAGAACGGCCCCTCCCCCCGGCAGATGATGGGGCACATTCTCGCTTTCTGCCGGAATTACGCCGCTCATTTTTCGGAAAAATCCGACAGCCTGCTGTTCACCGGCCGCACCGGATTGGGGAAAACCCACCTGTCCCTGGCAATCGCCAACGAGGCCATCCAAAAAGGATTTGGTGTTGTATACGGGTCGGCCCAGAATTTTGCGGCCGCTTTGGAGAAAGAGCGCTTTTCCCGGGAGAGTGACGATGATACCAACCAAATGCTTCTGTCCTGTGATCTGCTGATTCTCGACGATCTGGGCACCGAGTTCTCCACCTCTTTTGTCACAGCCGCACTGTACAACATCATCAACACCCGGCTGATGGGGGAGAAACCCACCATCATCAACACCAACCTGTCGGTCGGTGAACTGGGCAAACGGTACGGTGAGCGGTTCTGCTCCCGCATCATCGGGGCCTATACCCTGCTCGCCTTCGCCGGAAAGGATGTACGCCAGCAGAAACGCCTGCGCCGGATCGAAAAAAGAGCGGCCGAACACCCCTGAAGACAGAGAAAAAGCTTCTGTACCTTACCGGTACAGAAGCTTTTTGATTTTCCTCAGGGTTTTTCCACGCGCAGGTACCGGCACGCTGCATGCGAGCCCTCCCGCACGGAGAGACCGATTGCGCCCGTAACATAGGGATCGTGATCGTCCACAACCGAGAGGGTGTGGGTGCCGTTGAGCACCGCCTGCAGCCGATTCCCCACGGCCTGCACCGAGACGGTAAAGGGAACCCCGTTTTTCTGCTCGGGCACCTTCATGCTCTGCAGAACCCGGTATCCGTTTTCATTTTTCAGAATAGCAAAGGTATCCGGGGCAATCATCCCGGCCGAATAGGAGCGGATCGCCCCCTGCACCCGGAAATTCAGGCAGTGGATCTGCCCGGTCAGTCCGGTCAGCTCGGCTGATACGCGGATATCTCCCCAGGTGTGCAGGCCGGTGTATCCCTCGCCGAAATCACTGCAGGACAGGTGCAGCTGCCCGTTCTCCAGATACAAAAGCCCTTTCAGGCGGGTGAACTGGCTGACCTCCACATGGGTGCCGGTCCATACTTCCGGATTCTCCTTCTCGGGCAGAAAGCTGTATGCGGCGCTGCCATCGGCATAAAAGTCATCCAGATAAGCGCTGAGCACCCCTCCCTCACAGGCTGTCAGGCGCACGCCGATTTCGTCGATCAGGCCGCCCTCCATGGCGGGGACGGTATAGGTCAGATCCGCCCATTCGCCGGGCCGCAGGGTAACCACTTCTCCCTGCAGAATGCGGTCACCGCGTTTTTCATGGGCATACAGGCTGGCCCGCACCGGCACGGTGCTGTCCGGCGCCATCACACTGCCGTGGATGGTCTGGCCGGGATAGAAGGTCGGGGAAAAGGCCGGATCATAGCGGTTATCATGGAAATCGGCGGGAACAAAATATGTCTTTTTGTATACATCCAGGCTGTCGCCCGCCTCAATGGGCTTGGTAACCGCCTTCAGCGAACGCCGGCCTGTGCGGGCGGCCTCCTCCGTATTGCGCAGGCAAATTTCCGGGGTCTGGTTGCCGCGGGCACTGGGAACACAGCGCCCCTGCATCGAGTGGGTGGAACCGGGATACTCGAAGTGGCAGGAATCTATACGCTCGCGGAAGATGGCATCCATGGGGGCCGGCGGCGTTTCTCCCGCCACGCGGTACGCCAGATCTGCAATGTAGCTGGCGCCATAGGGGATATCCATGCTGTTCATGCTGCCCATCACGCTGGAGCAGGCCAGAAAATCGTGAATGGGTGCGCGCCATTTGTCAAAATCAATGCCGTCCAGCCCGACCAGTACGCCCATGATGGTGCCCACATTGGCGGCGTTGCAGTCGGTGTCCCACCCGCACATATTGCTGATGCACACGGTTTTGCCGAAATCGCCCTGCCCATACAGCAGAGAGAGGATGATCACCCCGGCATTGGGGATGATGTGGCAGTTGCCGGGATAGCGGTCGTAGCCAAAATGATCGTGCAGAAAATCATAGCAATCCCGGAAGGTGCTGTCGGGATGGGTATCGGCAAACTCCATCACAGCCCGCACCACGCGGGTATACTCGCAGTCCTGCGGGATATAGGTCAGCGCTTTTTCAATGATCCGGCGGATATTCTTTTCGACAAAGGCCAGACTGATGCAAACGGCGATGAAAATGCCGCCATAGATCGCGTTCCCGTCATGGGTCACGCTGGCGGCAACCCGTGCATACCGGGCCGCCTGATCCGGATTTCCAGGGGAAACCAGCCCCCAGGTATCAATAAAAATCTGACCGCCGATCTGCTCGGCCACAGCCGCGCCGTTCTGCTCGATCGAGCCGCTGCGAGGGGCCGGAATGCCATGGCGCAGGTTGAGATACGCGGTGTGCTCGGTGGAAACCCCATACCCGCCCCACCAGAAGAATCCATGCTCATACGGAGCATAGTTCAAAAGGGCATTTCCCACATCCTGCGGAACGATAGAAAAGCCGTGGGTGCTGTCGCCCAGCGCGTGCAGATAAAACAGCGGTCCGTTGGTGTCGTCATCCGCCGCAAAATCCCGGTAATCCACCGGATAGTGCCACAAATCCCCGTACACCTTATAGATCTGCTCGGCCGTCCAGCTCTCATCCGGGGCGCCCACACGGATGCCGATGATCTTTCCCAGCCAACCGGCATAGACGTCCTGCAGATAATTTTCAGGTATTTTCATGTGTTCTCCTCCCATCGGTTGCCTTTTTCACGAGCTTTGCCGCCATTATAGCACAGTTCTTCTCCGGGAACCACTCTCTTTTCCTTTTTTCAAAAAAATCCCGATAAAAACAGGGTGAAACCCACGAAAGAGGCTTCACCCTGTCGTTTATCCTAAAATGTTGTGCAGCAGATCCTCCCACCAATAGTGGTTCTCCTCCACCGGAACTTCTTCCCCGTCCACGGTATGGCTGGTCAATTCACCCTTTTTATTGTAGGAAAACGTCTCTTCCTTCTCTCCGAACAGTTCGAGAAGGGTCGTTCCGTCCGCCCGACGGGTGGTCCGGCTGATCATTTCTCCGGTTTTTTCATCGTATTGAGTCAGGATTTCGCTGCCATCCGCCGTTATCTCGGTCGTTTTTTCCAGCACACCCCAGCGGCTGTATTCCGAAACAAGGACACTGCCATCCGCTCGCTCTTCCGTCACCGAGCCGGAAACATAAACCTGGCAGGCTGCCGCTTTCTCTCCGGCATGCACCGTGATTTCGGCTGTTCCCCCTGCGAGAGCTTTGACTTGCCCCTGTTCATCTACGGATACCACCGACGGATTCGATGACACAAAGGAAACCGACGGGTCTGTGGCATTTTCCGGGAGCACCTCCACTTTCAGCTTTTGGCTCTGCCCAATCCCCAGATAAAGCGCCTCTTTATTCAGGGTGACCGATTCCACCGGGACGGCCACCACCACCCGACAGGTCTGCCTCCGGGAACCGCATACGGCGGTGATCACCGTCTCGCCCTCTTTCAGCGCCGTGAGATTTCCCTCGGAGTCCACCTGAACCACCGAGGGATCCTCTGACTGATAGGAGAGGGAATCCGTGGTATCCACCGGCGATACCGCCGCCGTCAGACGGTATTCCTCTCCGGGCGGCAGCCGAAGCTCTGTATCCGACAGGGTGAGCGACTGGGCCGAAACCACCACCTGTACGGTGCAAACCGCCGAACAGTCCCCGCTGCGGGCGGTAATCTCGGCACTTCCAGAGGCAAGGGCCGTCACCTTCCCGCTTTCATCCACCAGAAGTACCGCTTCGTTACTGCTTATAAAGGAAAGGGTGGGATCCGTGGCATTTTCCGGAAATACCTGCACTGACAGGGTCATAGCATCTCCCCGTTCGACCCGCCATTCCTCCTGGGAAAAGCGTACTTCTGTCACGGGGATGGAGCGGGTCAGTGCATAAATCCAGATTCCCAGCAGGATCAATAGTAGTCCCGCGGCGCCCGCCGCCACAAAAAGCGGCCACTTTTTCCGGACAAACGGCTTTGCCTCCTGCCTCTCTGTCCGGCCCGGAACCCCTTGTTCGGCCGGTTTTTCCGGAGCCCAAACAGTCGAGTCCCCCTGAATCTGAGAGAGTGCGGGGGTCGCCTCTCTTTCCGGCTGGGCCGGGCGGGTATCCTGGGGATTCATCCCACTTAACTGGCTGTACTCCGTATAGGGCATCGTCCCATTGGAGAAAACGTCCAGTTCCCGCTTGGGTACCGCTTCCAGCGCCAGACGCATGGCCTCCGCATTTTCATACCGGTCCGCCGGTTGAAACGCACAGGCCTTCAAAATCACTTTCGTAAGGTGCCGCCCCGCATGGGCCGGTGCGGGCAGGGGATCGCCCGAAAACCGGCGATGATTGGCCCGCTCGGCATCCCCGTATTCTACCGCTGTCGGATAGGCCGGCATAAATGGCATACGCCCGTCATTTAAAAAGCGGTACAGCACCAGTCCCAGGGAATACCCGTCCACCGTGGGGCCGTATTCCTCCCCGCGGAATACCTCGGGCGCCATATAGGTATAGGTACCACGCACGGACAAATCACACACGGTGCGCTCGGTCTGCCGGGCCACCCCGAAATCCCCCAGCTTAAAATCCCCGTTTTCCGAGACAAAGATGTTCTCCGGCTTGATATCCCGGTGAATAATGGCATGGCGGCGGCACAGCTCCAGGGCACGGCACACATCCTCCCCCAGCTTGACCACATCGCGGCAGGTCAGCACATGATGGCGGGTATAGGTCAAAAGCGGCGTAAGCAGCTCCATACGGATGCAGATATCCGCACCGATTCCATCCTCGTGGGGAACCACCGCATGGTCCTCATAACTGACAATATGGGTCTGCCCTTTCAATCGGCTCATCAGCTGGATTTCCCCAACCATCTGCTGCACAAACTTTGTATAATAGGTTCGAATCTCCTCCTGCGACATTCCCGTATCCCGCAGAGCCTGTACCTCCTGCGGATTTCGCGGCAGGGAGATTTTCTTCATGGCCGCCCGATAGGTAATCCCGTACTCCTCCCGGGCGATTTCATATACATGGCCAAAGCTGCCCTCTCCGATTTCCCGCACGATTTTCCAATTGGGAAAGCAAAAGGCTGGCGAACCGCTGCGGCGCTCTCTCTTTTCTTCCACCATGCAAACTCCCCCCTTTCTCTTGTACGTATTTTATCATACAGAAAAAGCGGCAGCCTTGTCAAGGTATCCCCCACAAGGCCGCCTGTTTTTGCTGTTTTCTCGGCGTCATTCGCCGAATTTCTCCGCAGCTGCGCGCATCATCTGCCGGATGGGCAGTTGGTACGGACACCGTGGCTCGCAGGCACCGCACTGAATGCAGGCCCCCGCCTTCACCGGCAGGGATGCATACCTCTCGCGGGCCCACTGTTCCAGCCCGTAACGGGTCAGATACCCCTCGAACAGGAACACATTGGGAATACTGATCCCCTTCGTGCAGGGAGCGCAGTAGTTGCACCGGCGGCAAAAATGATTGCCCAGCCGGTCCCGCACCGCTTCGATACGCTGCTGCTCCTCCTCACGGAGAGGACGGGGATCCTGCAGGGCTGCGGCATTTTTCTCCACCTCCCCAGCGCAGTACACCCCGGGGATCACCATGGTGACATCCGGGTTCTGCGCGATAAACCGAAGGGCCAAAGCGCTGTCATCCATTTCCCCGCTGCCGCCCGGCGCTGCGCCCAGTGCCCCGCCAGCCAGCGGTTTCATGGCAATAAAGCCAATATCCTTCTCCCGGCAGCGGTGAATCAGCGCTTCCCCCTGCGTTTCCACCAGATTATAGGGGAACATGATGGTCTCAACCCAGGGCAGTTCCAGCGCCCTTTCGAATACCTTCAGCGAATGGGCGGTCAGGCCGATATGGCCGATTTTTCCCCCTTCTTTTGCCTGCAGCAATGCTTCCAGCGCCCCTCCGGGGGCTGTTATGGTGTCCAGATCCTTTTCCGAGGGATTATGCACCTGATACAGGTCAATGTAGCCGGTGCGCAGATTTTTCAGACTGATTTCGATATCCGCCGCCATCCCCGGGGCCGTCGTATTCTTCGATTTGGTCGCCAGAACAAACCGGTCCCGCATTCCCTCGATCGCCCGGCCGATCCACTCCTCGCTGACCGTATAAGCCCGGGCCGTGTCCACATAGTTGACTCCCTGCGCCAGCAGGGACACAAACAGTTCTTTTGTCTCCTGTGGGGTGGTGCGCTGGATGGGAATCCCGCCAAACCCCATATAGGAAACCTGCAAACCGGTTTTACCCAACCGTACCATTTTCATCCTTGTCTCCTCCTTTACTGAAAAGGGCCCGGTCCTCCCGATGGGAGGACCGGGCCCTTCTTTAGTCATCTGCGGCAGCCGGCTTTAGTGGGTCCCGTTATCGTTATACGGATCGTTGTACGAATCCTGCGGCTGTGTGGGCGGCGTATAGGGGGCCGCCTGCTGCGGCGGAGTGTACGGCGCCTGGGGCGGCTGATATCCGCCGTACGGGGGCTGCTGAGTTCCATAGGGCGGCTGCGTCCCATAGGGCTGGGTATAATTCTGGCCCTGATAGGGATTGCCCGCAGAAGGATATCCCTGCTGGGGCGGATACCCCTGACCGCCGTAGGGCATGCCGTAACCACCGTAATACACGGGCTGCACAAAACCGAGGTCGTCGTTCCGGCAGGCATACACAAAGAACGGCCTGGTAATACCGATCAGGATGCTGAGCACCGTAAAGACCGTTGCGCTCTGCGGACGGGCCGATTTGTAGATTTTATAAAGAGCGATGTAAAAAAAGACGATGTAAATAATGGTCAGAATGTACCCCACCATCAATAGCGCAATAGCGGGTCCCATTACCTGCATCACAAACGCCTCCACGCTGCCGGCCATCATCGCCTGGCTCATCAAAGCCGGATCATTCATCTCAATACGAATCACAAGGTTAATGACGAGTCCTATCGCAATTCCAAACGAGATGACGAAACAGGCATCCAAAACCGGCAATACCTTGCGGTAGCTCTTCCGCTGGCCCTCGTGCTGGGCGTACTGATCGGCCAGCGAGCCCATCAGCCAATCCCGGCCGATGGGAACCCACGCGAGCCCCGGATAGTGGATCCCCCGGCGCTTTGCCATGGTGTAGAATCCCAGGCTCTCAAAAATATAAATAACCAGGGAAAGCGCCAGTGTAACCAGGATGACCGGAAGCATAGTGCTGAGAATCTGACTCTCGGTCAAGTTGCCGTACTCGGTGTACTCATAATGCATACAAACCCCTCCTCAAGGATGTTCTATCCGTTATCATACAGGAAAGCGGCACAAAAATCAATGATTTCTCACGCCCTGTCCAGCATTTTTTTCAGTTTTCACCCCTGTTTCCTTCGGCCCGGGTTTTCCTGCCGCCCCTGCGCCAGGAAAATCCGGAGACGATAGAAGGCACAAGAAAAAGCAGCGTCCTTAAGTGAGGACGCTGCTTTTTCCGACAAATCATCGCCGCTTTAACATCAATAGATATTTCTTCTCTCATGCAGCAGCTTTCCGCCGTGCACCAGGAGAAGCACACCGGTGGCAATTCCACCGACAATCGAGATAATCCCCAGGGCGATGTTCCACGCGCCTGTTTTCCCGGTCACCTTATCCAGCTCTTCTGAGATCTGCATCCTTCAACTGCCCTCTTTCCGTGAAGAAAATATGCGCGGGCCTGCAAAAACCCGGCTTTTTTCTTATTATACCAGACTGGTGGATCTTTCACCAGCCCTTTTTGTAAATTTTCACAGAAAAACCTGCCGAAAAGATTTTTGCAGTCCTCTTTCCTTTATTGCCGGGCAAAGGTATAGTAGTGTTTCGATGCATCGCCATAGGAAAGAACCAGTTTTCCGTTCTGCAGCGATCCACTTGCCGGGCTGTCGTTCGCTGTAATGGTCACACCGCCGGCACTTGCCGTCCAGGTTCCCTCCAGATACTGGGCTTCTCCATCGGACATTCCGGTAATGATAGCCGATCCACCTGCCAGCAGCGTGATCTGCATGTCATACCCCTCTTCTGCCAGCAGCTGCTCACGGGTATAGGTTTCTCCGCCCCTTATCCAGCTTTCCAGCTGCCATGTACCCACATAGTCCGAAGAATCTGCGGAGGCGTTCTGATTCTGGGGCGCCGCAGCACTTTTTTCAAAATAGACAGTCTCGTCATCATCTACCAGGGAGAGACGTCCGTTTTCCAGTGTGCCATGTTCCGTATACCCATCGGCGGTAATATCCACCTGGGTTCCGGTGATGGTCCAGGTACCATTCAGTGTCTGACTGCCGCTCCCGGTCAGTCCGACGATCACAGCCGTTCCATCCTCATACAGGGTGATGGTCATATCCACACCGAAGGCCTCAATAGCCTCCGCACGGCTCAGAACTTTTCCGCCGTCCAGTCCGCCAGCCGTAGTCCAAACACCTACAGGGCCGTTATCGATGAACATACCGGCCATGCCGGACTGCGACGCGCCGCTCTGGTCGGACAGATCACCCTGGCGGGTGAACACTCCCTGCAGGCCGTCGCCCAGATCGGCAATAATCCGCTGTCCGTCATAGGTCATCACTTCATCGCGCAATTCCTCGCTCGACAGCGTAATCTGCCCGTTTTCCAGTTTCCAGGTACCGCTGTTTGCCACCCCATTGCCGGTAATCATCATCGTTCCATCCGTGTTCAGGGTCATCTCCAGGGTCAGATACCCGCTGTTTCCGGCATCATCCTTGCCCTCTCCCTGCAGGCTGGTCATCTTCCAAACTCCGGCAGGGCTATTCTGGGAATTCCCGCCGGAGCTGCAGCCCGCCGCCAGCATACAGACCAACAGGCAAAGCGCCATCAGTGCGGCCAGTGTTCTTTTTTTCATCATTATTCGCCTCTTTTTTATGTTTTTTTAAAAAGAAGGCGGATGTCGTCCGGTATCCGCCTTCTCCATTTTTTGGCAGAATCAGATCCGCTCTGCCGTTTCCTTTGTCACCTGGGCGATGAAGTCATCCAGAGACATCGTCACCGTCTGGTTGGTGTCACGATTGCGTACCGAGATATTGTTCTCTTCCACTTCCTTCGCGCCGATCACCAGCATATACGGCACACGGCCCACCTGCTGGGCCTCGCGGATCTTATATCCGATCTTCTCGTCGCGCTCGTCCAGCTCCACGCGAATCTTGGCATCCCGCAGCTTCTGGTACACCCCTTTGGCGTATTCCATGCTCTTCTCCGAAACAGGCAGCACCTTCACCTGTACCGGTGCCAGCCAGGTGGGGAATTTACCCGCGTAATGCTCGGTGAGGATGCCGATAAAGCGTTCGATCGAACCAAAGCACACACGGTGAATCATGATCGGACGCTGACGGCTGCCGTCCTCGGCGGTGTACTCCAGGTGGAAATTCAGCGGCATCTGGAAATCCAGCTGAATGGTACCGCACTGCCAGGTGCGTCCCAGGCTGTCCTTCAAATGGAAGTCAATCTTCGGGCCATAGAAGGCACCATCGCCCTCGTTGATGATATAATCCAGACCCAGCTCTTCCAGCGCGCCCTTCAGGCCGTTGGTCGCTGCCTCCCAATCCTCATCACTGCCCATGCTGTCCTCAGGCCGGGTGGAAAGCTCAATAAAATAGGAGAAGCCGAACTTCTCATAGACCTCGTTGATCAGATGCACCACGTTCTTGATTTCGCCGGTGATCTGATCTGGCCGCATGAAGATATGGGCATCGTCCTGGGTAAAGCAGCGCACACGGAACAGGCCATGCAGCGCTCCCCGCATTTCATGGCGGTGAACCAGACCCAGCTCGCCCACACGCAGAGGCAGCTCACGATAGGAGTGCAGGGCACTGCGGTATACCATCACGCCGCCAGGGCAGTTCATGGGCTTAATGCAGTAGTCCTCCCCGTCGATCTGGGTGCTGTACATGTTATCCTTATAATGATCCCAGTGGCCGCTGGTCTCCCACAGGTGGCGGTTCATAATTAGGGGCGTCGAAACCTCCACATAATTTTCCCGGGTGTGAATCTCGCGCCAATAGTCGATCAGGGCATTTTTCAGCAGCATACCCTTGGGCAGGAAGAACGGGAAACCGGGGCCCTCATCGCACATCATGAACAGGTTCATTTCCTTGCCGATGCGGCGGTGGTCGCGCTTCTCCGCTTCCTCCAGAAGCTTCAGGTGCTCGTCCAGCTCGGCCTGCGTGGCAAACGCAATGCCGTTGATGCGGGTCAGCTGCTTATTGTTCTTATCCCCGCGCCAGTACGCACCGGACTGCTGGGTGATCTTGAACGCCTTGAGCGCTTTGGTATACGTCAGGTGCGGGCCGACGCACATATCAATGTACTCGCCCTGCTGATAGAAGCTGATCACCGCATCCTCCGGCAGATCGCCAATATGCTCGACCTTGTACTTCTCACCGCGTTCCTCCATCAGCTTGACCGCTTCCTCCCGGGGCAGAATGAAGGGCTTAATCGGCAGGTTTTCCTTTACGATCTTACGCATTTCCTTTTCAATGGCCGCCAAATCCTCATCCGACAGCTTGGTGTCGCCCAGATCCACATCATAATAAAAGCCATTTTCCGTAGCGGGGCCAAATGCAAAATCCGCATGGGGATACAGGCGCTTGATCGCCTGCGCCATTACATGTGCCGCTGTATGCCGGATAATGTGCAGCTGCTCCTGCTCTTCGGCCTCCCGCACGGTTCCATCATTCATAATTACTTTCATGATTCCTCTGACTTCCTTTCCCTTCACCATACAGTATTGGACAAAAAGGCACCCTTGAAACGGGTACCTTCCCGCTTCAAGGGTGCCGAAAAATCAGCACGGTTCCACCTTGATGATTCACTCATTTCAGCCGATAACGCCGGCCGGCCGTCAGCCATTTGGGAGAATCCCTTTCTCTGGCTGCTGCTCCCGGGTGGTCTTCACACTTTTCCGCTGTTTTAAGCACTTTCAGCCACGGTGCTTCTCTCTTTTTAAACCGCTGAAAAAGGCTACTTTCCCGTTCCACGCATTTTCTTTTATATAATTTGATTATACCGTTCCTCTCTCAGATTGTCAATCCTGAATAGTGGCGGAATTTTTTATTCCGGGCGCGTAAAAAAGGGGGGGCAATTCCGCTTTTTCGCGCTGTTTCTGTCCCGGTTTTCCCTGTTTGGCGGGTTCTGTATAAAAAGAAGAAAGCCTCTTTTTTCTTTATGTGTTTCCGTCCAAAATTTTTTGTTTTTTCCTCAAAAATCGTACGTACCTATTGACTTACGAATGGGAATGTGTAAAATAAATAGTATAACTATGGTTTACTTATTAAAGAGGAGACAGATTGATATGGAAAAAATTCACGCTACCAAAGGTCGTATAATGCGCGCTTCATTTAAGCTTTTCCTCGAAAATGGCTACCATAATACCCAAATCCGGCAGATTGCAGATGAAAGTGATGCCGTCACTGGCAGCATTTATCATTTCTTCCGCAATAAGGAGGATATCCTCCGTTCCCTGATTCAGCCCATTTTCGATAAACAGTATGAGGTTTGCCATGATTCCGTATCTGTGGATGAGTCTCCGCTGATGCAGTATCTGGTGGCCTGCGGTGTACAGCTGGCCATGTGCCAGAAGCACACCCATCTGCACGAGATTTACTATCTGTGCTACACCTCGGACGAGCTGTGCAACGAGATCATCGAATCCCAGACCGAGCATCTGCAGAAATGCCTGGCCTATTATCGCTCGAATCTGACCCATGGTGAGCTGTTCCTGCGCTGTGCGGGTATTACCGGTGCGATGCGCAACTATCTTGGCAGCGGAATTATCTATAAGGATATCGACGTGATGGACCGCACGGTGGCTTATGCCTCCATCTGTCTGCACGCCCTGGACATCCCGGAGGAAGAGGTAGCGCGGCTGCTTCGTTGCCTGAACGGATACCGCCGGGTGATCAATGACCTGAGCGATAAGCTGATCCACGAGATTTCAGCTCTGATGTAATTTTTGACAGACAAACAAGATCCCCTGTGCAGAATGTGCACAGGGGATCTTTTATGGACAGGAGGTTTTTTTCTTGCGGATACGCACCCCCTCTTTTTTCGCCCGCTTCTCCTGCCTGGGCAGTCACTGTCATGACAACTGCTGCCTGGGGTGGGAAATTGATATCGACCCAGACACCGCTGCTTTTTACCGGCAGGTACCCGGCCCTTTCGGTGACCGGCTGCGCCGCTGTATCGGGGAGGAAAACGGCCTTTTCTTTTTCCTTTTGGATGAAGAGGAGCGCTGTCCGTTTTTGGACCGGAAAAACCTGTGCGAAATTTATCAGGTGCTGGGAAAAGAGCATCTGTGCCAAATTTGCCGCGATCACCCGCGCTTTTGCGGTATATTTGGGCCCGTATGTGAAACGGGACCGGGACTGTGCTGTGAAGCGGCCGGCCGTCTGCTTTTGGAAAATGAAGACCCGCTGACCCTTTTGGAGGAGGAGACGGACGATTCGGGGAGAGGGGTCTCCCCGGGAGAAGAACTCTCCCCGGCGGAAGAACAGCGACGGCTCTTGCTGGAAAAATGGCGCCCCACGGCTTTTTCGATTTTGCAGGACCGCAGTCAGCCCTTGCCGCAGCGCATTGCCACTCTGCTGCAAAAGGGGCTTTCCTGGCAGGAGGAGCTGGACGGAGAACCGGTTTCCCTCCCCGACCAGCCGCCGGAGCCCGGTGCCTTTGTGCCCGGTCTATTGACCCTTCTCGGCTGTTGCGAGAGCCTGGGCCCTGCATGGGACCGGGCACTGAAAGCCCTGCAGGCCGGCTGGAGAGAAGGAAAACTGCAGGCGGCACTGCCGGATTTCCGGCGGGCCCTTCCCTCTATGGCCGGTTATGAAAAGTTGCTGTGCTACAGTTTGTTCCGCTTCTGGTTCCGACCCGTATTTGATTGTGACCTTCTCTCGGTGCTGCAGCAGTCCCTTCTCTGTATCCAGACCGTATTCCTGCTGGATCTTTGCCGCTTTGCCGGGAGTGGCCGCTGTACTCTGTCCGACCGGATTGATACGGCAAAGCTGTGGTCCAAAGAGATGGAGTATTCCGACGAAAATCTCTCCCTTCTTCAGGAGGTTTTTTTGTCCAATCCCGTCCTCTCGGTCCCCGCGCAGCTTACCTTCCTCCCCTTTTTGTAAAAAAGCCCAAAGAAAAGCACCGGAAAATTCATCCGGTGCTTTTTTCTGTTACAGAAGACTTCCCTCCAGACGGAGTAAAAATTCCTTTTTATCCATTCCCCCGCCGTATCCAGTCAGCGAACCATCGGCCCCGATCACACGATGACAGGGAATCAGGATGGCGATGGGGTTGTGGTGGTTGGCACCGCCCACTGCCCGCACGGCACGGGGCTGCCCCACCATTTCCGCCAGCTGCCCATAACTGCGAGTTTCTCCATAGGGAATCTCCCGCAGGGCGGCCCACACTTTCTTTCGAAAGGGTGTTCCGCTGGGATGCAGCGGTATCGTAAAGGCTTGCCGGCTCCCGGAAAAGTATTCCTCCAGCTGCTGCACCGTCTCGCGCAACAGGGGGGTCTCCTGCTCTTGTCCTGGGAGTTCCACCCTTCCAAAGAGAAGAAAGGTCAGGGCTCCGTCCTCTTCCTCCAGCGTCAGCGTCCCGATGGGGCTCTCCCAAAACAGGGTATACTTGCTCATTTTTCCATTCCTTCCGCTTTTTCCAGCAGCGCGCGGCAGCCGCGGTCAATATCGCGATAGGTCTGCTCGAAATCTCCCGTGTACCACGGGTCCGCCACATCCCGGTTCTCTCCGGTCCATTCCAGCAGACGGCTCATTTTATGATGGGGATCTCCCCCGGTAATCCGCTGCATCCAGCGCAGATTCGATGTATCCATTCCGATCAGCCAGTCGTACCGTTCATAGTCCTCGCGGGTCATCTGAAC
>JALENG010000150.1 GCA_022767925.1 Clostridia bacterium | reverse complement strand
TGGCTCGTACGGTGGGATGGAGCGCCCACCGTATGGAAGAGCTGCTGGGCCGCGGGAAGATTATCCGCCCTGCTTATGCCAGTACCGTGGTTCACCAGCCTTATACCGATCTTTCCGATCGCTGATTCCGGATTGTGCCCGCCGGATTTTGCAAAAATTAGAAGAGCGGCCGGTTCCCTGCTGTCTGCAGAGGAACCGCCGCTCTTTTTTCGGATAAAGAATTTTTCGCAAGTCTTTTGCAGCTTTATGGTTTGACCATCATGAACCCGGCGCAGCCAATCGCAGCGCGCCCCATTCCCATTTTTCCTCACAGGCGGTCCGGGTCAAACGCCATGCCGCCCACCGCGAATTTTACGCAGCGGCCGCTGCGCACCCCGCATTCGTACATTTCGCCCCGATCCTTCCCCTCCACAATCCGGCGGGTCCCCTGGGCGTAAATATCCACAACCTCCCGCGGCAGGCGGATCGCATCGGGATCATCGGAATCCACGGTGGCCGCATGGGCCGGGAAGACCCACCGCACCCCGGGCAGCGCCGCCAGCTTTTCCAGGCTTTCGGCGTAATAGCGCAGACAGCTGGAGGAGGACAGCTGGCCCCACACCTCCCAGGTCAGCATCAGATCCCCGGTGAACAGCCATCCCTTTTCCTCCTCCCACAGGCAGATCGAGCCGATGGTGTGGCCGGGGGTTTCCAGCACCTGCAGGCGGATGCTCCCCAGATCGAATACATGACCCTCCCGCACGGGCTCAATTTTTTTCGCCGGGCCGGGGTGCCATTCCTCCAGCCGGTAGCCGCGTTCGATGGCCGGCAGCAAAAAGAAATCCCGGTTGCGCTCGATATCCGCCCGGGTCAGCGTCTGATGGGCCATGGGCTCGTCCATCCATCCCACATAAACCAGCGGGAACTGGTTGTTTCCGCTGTTGTGATCCACATGGGAATGGGAATTGACCACATACAGCGGTTTTTCCCCGATTTTCTCCCGCAGAACGGGCGCCAACGGCCGCAGGCCGAATCCCGTATCCAGCAGCAGCGCGCGCTGCTGCCCGATGATCAGATACATGACCGTTTTGCCCACTTCATTCAGGGCATATACGTTCTCTTCCACCTGGCTGATGTGCAGTGTTTCCATCATGGTTTCTCCCTTTCCTGTTTGTGGATATCTCTAAGCAGAGAATACCACATTCCACCCCGTTTGTCACCCTTTTTCCTATGGAAATGTCCGTTTTTTCCGAAACCCACCCCCTTCCACGCTCCTCTGGGGAATTTCCATAAAGGAAAACCCTCACCTTTTCTTTTCTTTGGCAATCATTTTTATTGCCATTCGCCCCTTCTCATGGTATAGTATAAGTGTTCTGTGAATAAACTTTGAACACCCTTTTGTGTGCAAAATTTGTTCCATGCAAACGAATAGCAGCTTGTATAGTTCCGCCGGCTTTTGGGGGCGGACGTTTCTACGCGGCACCCGGTTCCTGTTCGCACTACGAGTAAAATCATTCTGACGGCCCGATTCAAACCTTTTGAAGACAGGCTGTTTTGTGTTTTTACCGCTGTTTCTGCCGGGAAGCCCCGTGCAGTACAGCGGCATTTTTTGTCGGATAAGCGGAGAGCACCGGGGATCCCTCCCAGAGGGAACCACCCCGATGATCTCCTGAAATATCAAATCTACAAAGAAGAGGAGCAACTGGAGAATGGAAAAATTTTTCAAACTCAAAGAGAACGGCACCACCGTGAAAACGGAATTTTTGGCCGGTCTCACCACCTTCATGGCCATGGCGTACATCCTCATGGTCAACGCTGATATGTTTGCCAATCCGTTTAAGGACGGAACGAATGTACTGGACGTTTCCTATGGTGCAATCTACATTGCCACGGCGATCTCCGCCATTTTTGGCACGGTTCTGATCGGCCTGCTGGCCAATCTGCCCCTGGCGCAGGCCTCTGGTATGGGTCTGAACGCCTATTTTGTGTACACCGTGTGCGTGGGCTTCGGCTTTACTTATGCCAACGCCCTGGTGTTTGTTCTGGCTGACGGCATCATCTTCCTGCTGCTGACCGCCACCGGCCTGCGCGCAAAGATCTTCCACGCGATTCCGGAAGCCGTGCGTGTGGCCATCCCCGCCGGTATCGGCCTGTTCATCGCGTTCATCGGCCTGCAGAACTGCGGCCTGGTCGTAAAAGATTCTTCTACTGGCGTTACTCTGACCTCCATGAATATTCTTGGAAAAGCTTCCTGGGCGACTTTGATGCCCCTGCTGATTGTTGTCCTGACCCTGATTGCTATCGCCGTTCTGGCCAGCAAGGGGATTAAGGGCGCTGTGCTGTACGGCATCCTGGGCGGCGCCGTGCTGTACTATCTGCTGGGCCTGACCATTCCCGGCTTCTTCGATAGCATCAGCCTGGATTCCAACCCCCTGGCTGCTTTCGCCGATTTCGGCAACCTGAGCATCGGCAAGGTATTCACCGAGGGCTTCGACTTCAGCGCTTATCTGGCCAACAATAGTGTGGGCAATCTGGTTCTGGTATTCATCACCACGTCCCTGGCCTTCTGCATGGTAGACATGTTTGATACCATGGGCACCCTGTACGGCGCCTGCGCCAGAGGCAACCTGCTGACCGAAAAGGGCGAAGTGCCGCGCATGGAGAAAGCCATGTTCGCCGACGCCGCCGCCACCACGGTGGGCGCCATCTGCGGTACCTCCACGGTTACCACGTTCGTCGAGAGCTCGGCCGGTGTGGCCGAGGGCGGCCGCACGGGTCTGTCCTCCATGTTCACCGCTCTGTTCTTCTTCATCGCCATGTTCCTCAGCCCGGTGGCTTCGCTGATTCCCACCTATGCAACGGCTGCGGCCCTGATTTATGTGGGCGTTCTGATGATGAACTGCGTGAAGAGCATCGACTGGCTGAAGATCGATGTGGCGGTTCCCGCCTTCCTGACCATCGCCATGATGCCGTTCACCTACAACATCAGCTACGGTATCGCCTTCGGCATGATCAGCTATGTGCTGATTAAGCTGTTCCGCGGCGAAGTAAGAGAGATCAAGGTGACCACCTGGATCATCACCCTGCTGTTCATCGCGATGTTCCTGTTCACCCACTGATTTTCCCGCTTGAGGATTTTGATTTAAAAGTGAAATCCGTCTGTCCCCCACGGGGCAGGCGGATTTTTCTGCGTTTCCCACAGAAAAACAGGTGTCATGACAGATTTGATAGTAGTCTTGACAATTGACAAGATTACCTTCGGCGGATTATGATAAGTAGAGAAAAAAGGTGGAATCCCGCCGTAGGAAAGGATCGTTTTCCCTATGTCTTCCTGTAAACAAACGCTGCACCGCTATGCCAAGCGGTATTTGATTGACGCCATGGGTGCCATGGCCCAGGGGCTGTTTGCCTCCCTGCTGGTGGGCACCATTCTGGATACCATCGGTGCCCAGTTTGGCTTGGCCATTCTGACCGAAATCGGAACCTATGCCAAAGCCATGGCCGGACCGGCCATGGCCGTTGCCATTGGCTATGCCCTGCAGGCTTCGCCGCTGGTGCTGTTCTCTCTGGCCACCGTGGGACATATGGCCAATTCCCTGGGGGGCAGCGGCGGGCCTCTGGCCGTTCTGATTATCGCCATTATCGCCCACGAGCTGGGCATGCTGGTCAGCAAAAAAACCAAAGTGGATATTCTGGTCACCCCTCTGACCACCATTCTCTCCGGCGCACTGTTCTCCTATCTGCTGGCCCCAGCCATCGGCACGGCGGCCTCCAGCCTGGGGGATCTGATCAAATGGGCCATGCTGCAGCAGCCGCTGCTGATGGGCATTCTGGTCTCTACGCTGGTAGGTATTGCGCTGACACTGCCGATTAGCAGCGCGGCCATCTGCGCGGCGCTGGGTCTGACGGGTCTGGCCGGCGGTGCGGCAGTAGCCGGCTGCTGTGCCCAAATGGTGGGCTTTGCCGTGATCAGCTTCCGGGAAAACCGCTGGGGCGGGTTGGTGGCCCAGGGGCTGGGCACCTCGATGCTGCAGGTTCCCAATATTGTGCGCAACCCGCGCATCTGGCTGGCCCCCACACTGGCTTCGGCCATCACCGGCCCGCTGGCCACCTGCGTATTTCATCTGGAGATGAACGGCGCCGCCATTGCCAGCGGCATGGGTACCTGCGGCCTGGTGGGGCAGATCGGCGTCTACTCCGGCTGGGTAGCGGATGTCGCCGCAGGGACAAAGGCGGCCATCACCGCTATGGATTGGATCGGACTGGTTTTGATCTGCTTGATTCTCCCCGCCCTCTTCTCTCTGCTGTTTGACCGGCTGTTCCGCCGTATCGGTTGGGTGAAGGACGGCGACATGGCCCTGAACCTGTAAAAGCCTCTGGGAGAGAAAGAAAAATCCCCCTTTTTCCTCTTTTTTCGATTTTCCCTCTTCCCCTTCTCCCAAAAAACTGATATAATTTTTAATGAATAAGGCTCATACATATTTGCATGGGCTTCGAATTTATTATGAGGAGGTACCCCCTGATGTTTTGTCCCCATTGCGGCAATAATGTAGCCGACAACACAAAATTCTGCCCGTACTGCGGTGCTACGATGGAGCAGCAGGCACCGGCCGCTGCCCCCCAGCAGCCCCCCGTCGGCGGCCCGGCTTCCTATGCCCCGCAGCAGAACTCCGTTCCCAACTACGGCGCGCCCCAGCAGACCCCTTATGTACCGAACTACGCAGCTGCTCAGAAAGCGGCCAAGCCGAA
>JALENG010000145.1 GCA_022767925.1 Clostridia bacterium | reverse complement strand
TTAATGCGGAGGGGGGAACCCGCAACTTCTCCTTTTCCACCCAGGAAACACACTCGGAACTGTGGCAGTACATCACGCCGGTGCGCTTGCGCCGCCCGCGGGACGGCTACTTCTTGCGGGCGGAGAGTTTTTATAACGCCGCCACCTATATCGACAGGTTGGATCAGGAGACAGGGCTGGGCCCACAACTGATCGACCAGTATGGGGGCATTTCTCTGCACCGGCAGTCCCATGGGGAGAGTTTTCTATCGCTGGTACAGAATCGTTTTGGAGAAAGGGGCCTGTACATTCTGGATGAACCGGAGGCGGCCTTGTCCCCCACCGGACAGATGACCCTGCTGGTGGAGATGAACCGGCTGATTCAAACGGGGGCTCAGTTTCTGGTAGCGACTCATTCTCCCATTCTTCCGGCATTGCCGGGGGCTTGCCTTCTCCAATTATCGCCCCGGGGAATGGAGGAGGTTCCTTATCAGCAGGCGGAGAACGTCCGCCTGACCCGCTACTTTTTAAATCATCCCCAGCAGATGGTGGAAAACCTGCTGGGGCAAGAAAAAACGTAAAAAAGGACGGAGGACCGGGAGAACCCCGGTTTTCCGTCCTCTTTTGTTTGGTGGAAAACAAAGTGGAAAATGTGAAAAACGTATAATTCTTATTAAATTATACGTCTTGTAATACAGGCGGCGCAGTATTTTCCTTTCTTTTGGGAATAACCGGCAGGAAAAGGCATAGACTGAGAAAAGCAGAGCGGTTTGCAGGACGACTGGGCATAAATTCCCCGGGATTAAAATCCCTGGGATTAGAATCCCAAGTTTTCCCTCGCCACTTTGCGGATACCGCCCCACATGGCACAGCCGTAGACCGGCGTGCGGGTGCAGTAAATCAGCTGATGGGAACTCAGATCCGCGACAATGGGCATCTCGAAAGCGGCAAAGTGCTTTTCCGGCAGCTGTACGGAGAAATCACAGGCCCCCTGTGTGGCCCGGGTTTGGAACATGATATTGTAGCAGCCGATGCCGGTGACAAGTCCGCGGGGGATCCCATCGTGGGTTTCCAGCGTATAATGCGTGCATGCCTGAGAGAAGGCCTGCATCACGCCATAGTCCGCCGTATCATTCTGGGTGACATAGATATACTGTTTTATTTTCGACAGAGCGGCGGAAAAACGCTCGGTATAAAGGGAATAGGCGTACAGTTCCGGGATATACCGGGCCTTCTGGCCGGTGCGCAGTTCCAGATTGTGAAGATACTGCATGAATTCGGGAGACGGATGATCCGGAAGATAATAGGTGCCGCCTGCCGGGGCTGTACGCGTCTGGGAAGGGGTGCCGTATGGGGCCCCGCTGCTGTATGAAGATCGAGTCTTCGATTGGGAAGGGGTGGGAACCGGTGCAGAGGGACGGGAAACCGGGGCGCCGCACTGCGCACAGAAGCAGTCGGAATCGCGCAGGGAATTTCCGCATTGGACACAGAACATGGGGATCAACTCCTTTGGTGAAATAGATCGATACATGGATTCCTCTCCGTTTTGAAAACGGAAGGGAAAAGTCAGGTCAGGGCCCGTGCCCGGGCAACTGCCAGGGGGAGGGTTTGGCAAAGAAAAGCGAGGTCTTCCTCCGTGGTGGTGTACCCCAGAGAAATACGCAGGGTCTCCAGGGCCTCTGCCTCCGATAGACCGATGGCCCTCAGTACATGGCTGGGCCGGGGATTTCCGGCCGAGCAGGCGGCCCCGGCGGATACGGTGATCCCCATCCGGTCCAGCATGGGGACGAGCCGGGCGCTGCGCACACCGGAAAAGCGGACAGACAGAAAGCCCGGTAGCCGGGGAGCAGACCACGCATGAACGGCGGCGCCTTCAATTGTAAGCAGCGAGCGGCACAGGCGGTCCCCCATGGCGGAAAGACGTCGGTTTTCCTCTTCCATCTGCCGGCATGCTTCCTGCATGGCAGCGGCCATTCCCACGGCCCCGGCTACGTTTTCCGTACCGGGACGGAAGCCCTGCTCCTGTGCTCCGCCCAAGAAAAGCGGAGAGAGCGGAACCCCACGGCGCCGGTATAAAACACCAATCCCCTTTGGCCCGCCCATTTTATGCGCGGAGAAAGAGAGTAGATCCGCCCCGATTTCCTTTACGGATAAGGGGATGCGGCCTGCGGCCTGGGTGGCGTCGGTGTGGAAAAGAACTCCGTGCTGCCGGCACAGCGCTCCGATTTCCCTTACTGGCTGAATCGTGCCCAGCTCGTTATTAGCGGTCATCACGGAACAAAGGGCTGTTTTGGGAAAAGAAGCCGTATTCCACCCCTGTATGCGCACGATTCCGTCCGCTGTTACGGGAAGGAAGGTGACCGCAAGCCCGTGCCGCTTTTGGGACTGGGCCGCATGGAGAACCGCAGGGTGCTCGATAGGGCTGGTGATCAGTCCGGAACACGCCGTCCCCCGAAGGGCCAGGTTACAGCTCTCAGTTGCACCGGAGGTAAACAGGATTTCCCCGGGTTCGGCCTGCAGAAGCGAAGCGATTGTCCACCGGCTTTCCTCCAGCCGATCCCGGGCCGCGCGTCCCTCCCGGCCGGGATCAGAGGGATTGCCGAAGGACTGGGACAGTACATCGGTCACAGCCTGAAGAACCGTGGGGCGTACCGGAGCGGTGGCGGCAAAATTCGCATAAACGCGCATGGTTCCTCCCCCTCTCTTTCGGGCTGTTTCCGGCCATTCTCTTTTATATATAGTAAGCATTCCCGGAAGGTGTTGTCAAGTTTTTTGTACGAACCGCCGAAATTATGATAAATGCCGTCCGACAGTTGCCGGGAACAGGGGGACCCTTCCAGCGGAAATCTTGACAGAAAGGGGCTTCACTGGTACAATAACAATGAATAGTTATGACCCGGAATCAAAAGGACAGCCGGTGGATTTTCCGAGAACCCGCCGCAGCGAAAAACCCGCCGCAGCGAAGAACCCGCCGCAATGGCGGCAAAACCGCCTCCGCGATTTTTATAAAGGGAGAGCGGAAAGGGAGAACTTTTAAAAGAAATCGGATGGAAAGGAATGACCGGCCCGGCCGGAAAGGGGCGCAGAGCCATTCCCAGCAGAACGAGAGAAAGACTTCGTACAAAGAGAAGAGAAACCCGTTGAAACCGGATGAGCCCCTTATCTGGAAAAGGGGCCGGTCGTTTTGAAACCGGCAGAAGAAAGCAGGAGGTAACTTTTGAGTAACGACAAGAATGAGAAGAAAAACACAGGGACATCCCGACCGGCGGATGCTCCTCTTTATCAGAAGCTGACGGTCCCGAAGAAAAAAGCGGCAGAGCCTGTGCGCCACCGCGCCGTACGGCACTCGGCCGTGGCCATGGGAAAAGAGATGGACCAGCCCATCGGGCGCCTCTCCGTCATGGAGGAAAAAAAGCCCGCCGAGGAAAAGACGGTACGCCGCACCCGCCAGAAGGCGGCCGCCGCAGCAGACAGCATAAAGAGTTCCGCGAAGAAAGAGACGGCGCCCCGCACGGCTTCCCGTGGGCGCACCACCCGCAGAAAAAAGGAAGAAGAGCCCAAGGTGCGGCTGTATTTTTTGGGTGGTCTGAATGAAATCGGCAAGAACTTCACGCTGGTGGAATGCGGATCGGACATGTTTATTATCGACTGCGGCATGGCGTTCCCTTCGGATGAGCTGCTGGGCGTGGATCTGGTAATTCCGGACTTTACGTTTGTAGAGCAGAACCGCGACAGAATCCGCGGAATTGTGCTGACCCATGGACACGAGGATCATATCGGCTCGCTGCCGTATCTGCTGAAAAAAGTGAATCTCCCGGTTTACGGTACCGCCCTGACCCTAGGGCTGGTGGAGGGAAAGCTGGAGGAACACGGCCTGAAAAATCAGGTGCATATGGAAGTGCGTTCCCCGGGGGATCACGTCGTATTCGGCTGCATGGATGTGGAGTTCATCCACGTGAACCACTCGATTTCCGATGCGGTTGCCTTTGCCATCCACACCCCGGCCGGTGTGATTGTGCACACGGGCGATTTCAAGATTGACTTCACCCCGGTACAGGGCGGCATGATCGACTTGGGCCGGTTTGCCGAGCTGGGCAAACAGGGGGTGCTGGCGCTGCTGGCCGATTCCACCAATGCCGAGCGCCCCGGCTATACCAAAACCGAGCAGAGCGTTTTCCAGACCTTCGAGCACTTTTTCAGTGTGGCGGAGAACGACCGGCTGATTATCGCCACCTTTGCTTCCAATATCAGCCGCGTGCAGCAGATTATCAACTGCGCCGTGCGGCACGGCAGAAAAGTGGCTTTTTCCGGACGCAGTATGCTCAATGTGATGGGCATCGCCGCCCGACTGGGCTATCTCGAGATCCCGGATGGGGTGCTGATCGACATTGATATGATCAACCGCTATCCCCGTGAGCAGGTGGTACTGGTGACAACCGGCAGCCAGGGCGAGCCCATGAGCGCCCTGTCCCGCATGGCCTTTGCGGATCACCGGAAGGTAGAGGTGGGGCCCGGCGATACCATTATCATCTCGGCCCGCCCGATTCCCGGCAATGAAAAAACCGTGGGAACTGTGGTCGATGAGCTTTTAAAGCGCGGCTGCCGCGTGGTGTATGAATCCATGTACGAGGTGCATGTATCCGGCCACGCCTGCCAGGAAGAGCTGAAGATTATGCAGGCTATTGTGCGGCCCCAGTATTTTATCCCGGTACACGGTGAGCAGAAACATCTGCGCAAGCACGCTGATCTGGCCCGCCAGATGGGGCTGCCGGATGACCACATTTTTATCGGAGATGTGGGCAGTGCCGTCGAGCTGAGTAAAAGTGGCATGAAGCAGCTCTCCGCTGTGCCGGCCGGCTGCGTGATGGTCGACGGTCTGGGTGTGGGCGATGTGGGCAGCGTGGTGCTGCGCGACCGCCGCCATCTGGGCGAGGATGGCCTGATCGTGGTGGTGTGTACCATTGACCGCGGGAGCGGCCAGGTGGTCTCGGGGCCAGACGTAGTCTCCCGCGGGTTTGTGTATGTGCGGGAGAGCGAGGAGCTGATGGAGGAGATCCGCCGGTTGGTGGATTCGATTCTGGAGAATTCCCGTGGGGATTACCGCGATTGGGGCATGCTGAAAACACGCATTCGGGATGGCCTGTCCCGTCTGCTGTTCGAGCGCACCCGCCGTTCCCCCATGATTCTTCCGATTATCATGGAAGTTTAACTAAGAGAGCTGTTTGACCCCGTAAAAGGAGCGTTGACATTGAAGGTTCGTCGCAAAGTATGGGTATCATCCCCGGTTTATCTGGCGCTGTCAGTCGCCATGCTGCTGTCGGCCCTATACAGCCTGCAGTATGATCTGGTGCTTTTTAGTGTGAATCTTTCGTTGTGTGTGATCTCGGTTGTGGTCGTGCTGGTCAGCGAGCATCAGTTCCGCAGCCACGTCAGCTCGGCCATGAAGGCTGCGCAGAATGTGTTGACAGCAGAGGAGTACACAGCGCTGGAGAATTTCTCCATGCCGGTGACCGTAACCGGCGAGGAGGGGGATCTGGTATGGGCCAACAAGGCATTTTTAAAGGATGTGAGCAACCGCCGGGCGGTATGGGGCGATAACATCATGCGCTTTCTGTACCCCAAAACCCTGCGCCAGGTGTGCGAGGATAATGGGACCTCGGTGCGCTGTGGCAGCCGGGAGTTTACGGTTTATGCCCTGAAAACACGGCACGGATATGTGCTGTATTTCGTGGATGATACCTATTACAAAGCGATTAACCGCGAGTTTAACGACCGTCGGCCCTGCGTGTGCATGCTGGCGTTTGATAACCGCTCGGAACTGAGCAACGACAACACAGGCATCGAGGATGCCCGGATCGCCTCGGAGGTCGAGGCGGTGCTGCGCCGGTGGGCGGTGGATATGGGCGGTTTCCTCAAGCGGATGAGCGGCGGAGACCGCTATGTGATGATGACGGACGAGGCCCATGTGGCGGCGGCTAAGGAAAAGCGCTTTGAGGTGCTGGACGAGGTGCGGCGCATCCGCTCGACGGAGAACCGCAGCGCTACGATCTCGGTGGGAATCGGCCGCGGTGCCCTGACCCTGGCGGAAAGTGAGCACTGGGCTCGCCAGGCGCTGGAGATGGCATTGGGCCGCGGCGGCGACCAGGTGGCGGTCAAGCAGAAAAACGATACATATGAGTTTTTCGGCGGCCTTTCCAAAGGTGTGGAGAAGCGCGACAAAGTGCGCACCCGCGTTATTGCAGCCACCCTGTCGGATCAGATTCGCCAGAGCGACACGGTCTTTATCATGGGTCACCGTTTTGGTGATCTGGACTGCATGGGTGCGGCCGTCGGTATGTGGAGCACGGTGACCAAAGCGTGCCGCTGCCAGGGGTATATCGTCATGCGCCGGGATCAGACCCTGGCCACCCCCATTGTGGAGAAGCTGGAGAAAGCAAACCCCGACCACCGGATTTTCCTTGAACCAGAGGAGGCCATGCCTATGATGACCGGCCGGTCCCTGATGATCGTGGTGGATACCCATTCGCCCACTTTTGTCGAGAGCCCGGATCTGCTGCATGCCGCCCCGAAGGTCGTAGTGATTGACCACCACCGCATGATGGTGCGTCATATCGACAATGCGGTGGTTTTCTATCTGGAGCCCTATGCCTCTTCCGCGTCCGAGATGGTCACGGAACTGTGCCAGTATATGGGCAGCGGTTCTCACCTAACCCAGGTGGAGGCCGAAGCCCTGATGGCCGGCATTGTGCTGGATACCAAGAATTTTGTGCTGAAAACCGGCGTGCGCACCTTCGAAGCTTCGGCGTATCTGCGCCGGCGCGGAGCCGACACGGTGGAGGTTAAGCGCATGTTCGCCAGCAATATCGACAGCTATAAGACGAAAACCCGCCTGGTCTCCAATGCCGAGATTTACAAGGAATGTGCGATCACCTGCTGCGAAGAAGCCCTGCCGGATCTGCGGGTTACGGCGGCCCAGGCGGCCGATGAGCTGCTGGCCATTCAGGGGGTGTGCGCTTCGTTCGTGATTTTCCCCGCCGGGCGCGAGCTGAATGTTTCAGCCCGTTCTCTGGGGGATATCAATGTACAGGTGATTATGGAAAAAATGGGAGGCGGCGGCCATATGACCATGGCGGCCACGCAGCTGCGCGATATGAGCCTGGACCAGGTGAAAGCGGAATTAAAGCGCGTGCTGGATGAAAACCTGGCGCAGGCGGATGCCCGGCGCAAGGACTGAACTGGCTGTAAATGATACGGTCCCCGGCTCAGCCCCGGGGGATTCCCGTTTGATGGCTGACTGAAAGAAAGGGAGAGGATCTTCTATGAAAGTAATTCTGCTCAGTGACGTAAAAGGTACAGGGAAAAAGGGAGAGCTGGTCAATGTGAACGACGGCTATGCCCGCAATTTTCTGTTTCCCAAGAAACTTGCCAAAGAGGCCAGCGCCCAGGCGCTGAACGAACTGAAAAATGCCCAGGAGGCCCAGGCGTTTAAGAAAAAGACCGAGGAGGAAGCTGCCCGGAAAACAGCGGCCGCGCTGGAAGGAAAGAGCGTGAAGCTGACGGCCAAGGCCGGCAAGGGAGACAAGCTGTTCGGTTCGGTAACGGCGAAGGAAATCGCCGAAGCACTGCGGCAGCAGTACGGCGTGGAAGTGGACAAGCGGAAGATCAGTCTTTCTGCGGATATCAAGTCCTTTGGTACGTTTGAGTGCGAAGTCAAGCTGTACACCGGAATTTCGGCGAAGATTTTTGCTGTGGTATCCGAGCAGGCGTGAGGAAAAGGAGGATCCCCGGATGGGGATCCTTTTCCTTCCCAAAACCACCGCGATGTAAAGGAGGAGAATGACCATGGCGGACAGCCTTACCCCTCGCAGTTCCATGGAGACCCAAGCCGTACCGGGCCTTTCTCTGCCATTCAGCAGTGAAGCGGAGCAGTCGGTGCTGGGCGCCGTGCTGCTGGATTCCTCCTGCCTGGACCGGGTCACCGAGATTCTGCCGCGCAGCGAGTATTTCTATCAGGTGAACAACCGCATGATTTACGAGGCGATGCTCACCCTGTTCACCGGGGGCAAGCCGGTGGACTTTGTCACGGTGCTGGAAGCGCTGAAGGAAAATCCTGATTTCGAGGCGGCCGACGGGCGGGTATATCTGATGCAGCTGGCGCAGTTTGTCCCCTCGATCGGCAATGTGGAGAGCTATGCCCATATTGTGCGCGACCGGTTTGATGTGCGCCAGCTGATGCTGACGGCCCGGGGCATTCTGGATGACTCGGTTTCCGGCGGCGCCGATGCGGCCACCCTGCTGGATTCGGCCGAGCAGCGCATATTCGATATCCGCCGCGGTAAGAATATGCAGGGCCTGCAGCGCCTGAACGAGGTGATTCTGGACACATTCGAGCATCTGGACAAACTCAACAGCGAGGACCGGGATCTGTACCGCGGGATTCCCACGGGTATCGGTGAGCTGGACCGCACCATTACGGGCCTGAACCGGTCGGATCTGATTATTCTGGCGGCCCGGCCCGGTATGGGCAAAACCAGCTTTGCTCTGAATATCGCCCGCAACGTGGCAGTGAAAAGCCGCAAGCGTGTAGCTTTCTTTTCGTTGGAAATGGGCCGGGAGCAGCTTGCCTCCCGTCTTCTCTCCACAGAGGCGCAGGTGGGTGGGGTGAAGCTGCGTACCGGTGAACTGGATGACGCGGAATGGGCCCGCCTGATCGAGGCCGGGGACATTCTGGGAAAAGCGGAGATTTATCTGGACGATAACCCCACCATCTCGGTGGCCGAGATGAAATCAAAGGTGCGGCGGCTGAAGGATGTGGATCTGATTGTGATCGACTATCTGCAGTTGATGGGCAATTCGGCGGAAAACCGCGTGCAGGAAATTTCCGGCATTACGCGGAACCTGAAGATTATGGCCAAAGAGCTGAATGTGCCGGTGATCACCCTGTCGCAGCTGGCCCGTGCCAGTGAAAAGCGGACCGAGCACCGGCCGGTTCTGTCGGATCTGCGGGATTCCGGCTCCATCGAGCAGGATGCGGATATCGTCCTGTTTTTGTACCGCGAGGATTACTACAGTAACGAGGGCGGGACCCCCAGCGAAGAGGCCGACCGCAACAGTGCCGAGTGCATCATCGCCAAAAACCGCCACGGCGAAACCCGCACGGTTCCGCTGCACTGGCAGGGTGAGTTTATGCGTTTTACGTCCCAGGAGGTGTTCCGCCATGAGTAATCTGGCGGAAAAAGCGGCGGCGCTGATGAAAAAAGAGCAGCTGCTTGCCCCACAGGGTACCGTGGTGGTGGGCCTGTCGGGCGGGGCGGATTCGGTGGCTCTGACCCATTTCCTGCAGATGTATCTGCGGGAACAAGAGAATCGCCTGGTATGTGTGCATGTGCACCACGGCCTTCGCGGGGAAGAGGCGGACAGGGACGAAGCGTTTGTGCGCGCCTTTTGCCGGGAGAGAGGACTTGCCCTGCGGGTTTATCACGTGAATATTGAGAAGGAGGCCGCTGCCTCCGGCGAAGGGCTGGAGGAATGCGGCCGCCGTTTTCGCTATCGGATTTTTTCCCGGCTGGCCGAAAACCCGCAGGACCGCATTGCGGTGGCCCACACCCTGTCGGATCAGATGGAGACCATGCTGATGCATATGGCTCGGGGCTGCTCGGTGGGGGCACTGGCGGGGATGCACCCGAAAAGGGGGAAGATCATCCGCCCGCTGCTGGAGGTAACCCGGCAGGAGGTGGAGGATTACTGCCGGGAGCAGGGGCTGGCCTTCTGTGTGGATACGACCAATCTCTCGCCGCTGTATGCCCGCAACCGAATCCGCCTCCACGCGGTTCCGGCCCTGCGTGAATTGAACCCCCAGGCGGAGGCGGCCTTTGGACGGGTAAGCCGTCAGCTGCGCCGGGAGGATGCGTTTCTCTCCCGGCTGACCCGGGAGGCGTTGGACGGGACCCACACGGCATTTGGCTATCGGGTACAGGCGCTGGTCATGCTGGACGAGGCCCTTCTGCTGCGCTGCCTTTCCCACATGTTCCGGGAAAAGACCGAAATAATGCCGGAGGAAAAGCATCTAAGGGAGGCCGCTGTGTGTATCCGGCAGGGGGCAGGCAGTGTCCCGTTCCCTGGCCGGTGGTGCTTTTGCTGTGATGGGGGCACCGCCCGCTTTTACCGGCCCGCCCCTTCGGTTCCCTTCTGGGTAAAAAAGGGGGAAGACGGGTGTTTCTCTCTGCCGGACAGGCGCCGTTTTTTCTGTCGGCGCATTGCTTTGCCGGAAACAGGAAACGAAAAAAAATTTCACAATTTGTTATTCAATAATGGGTTTGACTATGCTACAATAGCAGGAGACTTGATTTTGCGCAGCCGCAGGCCCGGTGACCGGTTTTGTCCCATAGGCAAAATGGAGAAGCCGCTGAACCGCTGGCTGAGTGAAACGGGAATCCCCCGGGAGGAACGGGACCGGCTTGCCATTTTGTGCAGCGAGGACCGGATTCTCTGGGTACAGGGGCTGGGTACGGCGGATTTCTGCCGGGTAACGGAGAAAACGGCCGTGGCCGGGGTGCTTGTTCCCGCAGGGATAGATACAGAGAAGTAAGCAGAAAATACAGGAGGCTGCACAATGAACTACAGCGAAAATAGAATGATGCCGGATATCGAACGGATCATCCTCTCGGAGGAGGAGCTTCATGAGATGGTCACCCGGGTTGGCGCGCAGATCAGCCGCGACTATGAGGGGAAAAATCTTCTGATGGTCAGTGTTCTTAAGGGATCTGTTATGTTTATGGCCGATTTGATGCGCGCCATCACCATTCCGGCCCGCATTGACTTTATGGCGGTCAGCAGCTACGGCTCCGGTACCAAATCCAGCGGTGTGGTGAAAATCACCAAGGATCTGGACATCAATTTGGAGGGATACGATCTGCTGATTGTCGAGGATATTCTCGACAGCGGAAAAACTCTTTTCTACTTACGCCAGATGCTGTTGTCGCGCCATCCCAAAAGCGTGAAAATCTGTGCGCTTTTCGATAAGCCCGACCGCCGCGAGGCGCCGATTGCCGCCGACTATGTGGGCGGCTTGGTTCCCAATGAGTTCATTGTAGGCTATGGCCTTGATTATGATGAAAAATACCGCAATCTACCGTTTATCGGTGTGTTAAAGCCGGAGGTGTACGGCGGCTGACCCCTATCCCAAACCCCGAAAAGGAGTGATTTTTCTCTTGGACAATAAAAAACAACTGCGTAACATCCTGATCTACCTGGGGATTCCGATCATCCTGTTTATCCTTATTTTTATGATGATGAACGGCGGAAACTCGCAGACATCGACGATTAAATATTCGGATGTACTGGCTCATTTCGAGAAGGGCGAGGTAGCCGAATACACCCTCGATTGGGGAACCGGGGATCTGCTGCTGACGCTGAACGACAGCCAAAAGACCAGCATTGCGTTTCGCGTGCCCAGCGTATCCAAATTCGATAACGATGTGCGCGAGTATATCGCTGCCTATAATGCCAATGACAGCCACGCCGATATGGTGCAGGATATTCAGCCGGCGGCCGAGACCAACTGGTTTATGGCCTTTTTGCCGGAAATCCTGATGCTGGTTCTGCTGGTCGTCTTCTGGATTTTCATCATGCGGCGGATGAGTGCCTCGATGGGGGATGCCGGCAAGCAGATGAGCTTTGGCAAGGCGAAGATCAAGAAGATCAGCGATGAAAAGCGCAAAACCACCTTTGCCGATGTGGCCGGTGCGGATGAAGAAAAAGAAGAACTGAAGGAAATTGTGGAATTCCTGAAAAACCCGAAAAAGTACAACGAGCTGGGAGCCCGTATCCCCAAGGGCGTGCTGCTCGTTGGCCCTCCCGGTACCGGTAAAACCTTGCTGGCCCGCGCCGTGGCCGGAGAAGCTGGTGTTCCGTTTTTCTCCATTTCCGGTTCGGACTTCGTGGAGATGTTCGTGGGCGTGGGTGCCTCCCGTGTGCGCGACCTGTTCGTGCAGGGCAAGAAGAACGCCCCCTGCCTCATCTTCATCGACGAGATCGACGCCGTGGGCCGCAAGCGTGGCGCCGGTCTGGGCGGTGGCCATGACGAACGCGAACAGACCCTGAACCAGCTGCTGGTGGAAATGGACGGCTTCGAGAGCAACGAAGGCGTCATCCTGCTGGCCGCCACCAACCGTCCCGACGTTCTGGATCCGGCCCTGCTGCGTCCCGGCCGTTTCGACCGTCAGGTGGTGGTGCCCACGCCTGACCTGCGCGGCCGCCGCCGTATCCTCGAGGTCCACACCAAGCGTACGCCTCTGGATCCCGATGTGGATCTGGATACCCTGGCTCGCGGTACGCCGGGCTTCTCCGGCGCCGATCTGGAGAACCTGGTCAACGAAGCCGCCCTGCAGGCCGCCAAGCTCAATGCCACCAAAGTGGACATGCACGACTTCGAATACGCCAAGGACAAGGTGCTCATGGGCCGCGAACGCCGCAGCCTGATCCTTTCCGATGAGGAAAAGCGCATCACGGCCTACCACGAAGGCGGCCATGCCCTGGCGGCCCGCCTGCTGCCCGGTTCCGATCCCGTGCACAAGGTCACCATCATCCCCCGCGGTCGCGCCCTGGGCCTGACCATGCAGCTGCCCGAGGAAGACCGCCACGGCTACTCGCGCAATTACCTGCGCAACAACCTGGTGGTGCTGCTGGGCGGCCGTGTGGCGGAAGAGATCGTCTTTGACGACATCACCACCGGCGCTTCCAACGACATCGAACGCGTGACCCGCATGGCCCGCAAGATGGTCTGTGAGTGGGGCATGAGCGATGCCATCGGCACCCTGTCCATCGGTGAGACCGGTGAGGAAGTCTTCATCGGCCGCGAATGGGTGCAGAACAAGAACTACAGCGAAGAGACCGCCCGCCTGGTGGACGCCGAAGTCAAGCGCATCGTGGAAGAGGCTCACGCCCGCTGCGTCAAGCTGCTGCAAGACAACCGTGCGGCCCTGGACCGCATCGCGCAGGCGCTGCTGGAACGTGAGACCATCAGCGGCGAAGAGCTGGACCTGCTCATGGAGAACAAGCCCCTGCTGCCGCTGGACGCCAACGGCAAGCCGGTGAAGGCCGCTCCTGCCGGGGATTTCGTGCTGGAGCCGGATCCGGCCGACACGGACGCCGCGGCGCCCGAGGCGGACAAGGCTGCTGAACCCGCTCCCGAAAAGGCGGAGCAGGGCGATGTCGATACGGGCAACAGAACGCAGGACAACGATGAAAACGAACAGCGCAAGCAATAACCATATGTCTGAGGAGCCGTCCCGCCGGGGCGGCTCCTGGCTGTGTCTTGGGGGCGGGGCGGTGACGACCTCTGCCCCCTTTGGCGTTATGGGCATCGTCAACCTGACGCCGGATTCCTTCTATGACGGCGGCACGCACGATTCCGCGGATCTGGGGCTGGCCCACGCCATGCGCCTGCATGCGGAAGGGGCCGACATCCTTGATCTGGGGGCGGAATCTTCCCGACCCGGCGCACAGGCCCTGACGCCGGAGCAGGAGCTGCTGCGCCTCATGCCCGTGCTGCGCGAACTGCGGCGGGAGATCCCCGGCGTCATGCTCTCCGTGGATACCTACCATGCGGCCACGGCGGCTGCCGTGCTGGAAGAAGGCGTGCAGATCATCAACGATATCTCTGCCTGTGCCTTCGATCCCGGCCTGCTGGACGTGCTCGCCCAATACAAGCCCGGTTACGTGCTCATGCACAGTCAGGGCAGACCGGACGTCATGCAGAAGGATCCCCGCTATACGGACGTGCGTTCCGAGGTCATGGCCTTTTTTGAACGCGAGCTGCACCGTCTGACCGCCGCCGGTCTGCCGGAAGAGCACATCGTGCTGGACCCCGGCATCGGCTTCGGCAAGACCCTGCGCCATAATCTGGAGCTGCTGGCCCACGCGGAGGACTGGCTCGCCTTCGGGCGGCCCGTGCTCATGGGCCTGTCCATGAAGTCCATGTTCGGGCAGCTGCTGGGCCTCACCACCCAGGAACGGGGCTGCGCCACCCAGGTGGCTACGGCCATGCTCTGGGAAAAGGGCCTGTTCTGGCATCGTGTGCACGATGTGGCCGCCACGCGCCAGACGCTCACGCTGGCCGCGGCCTTCCATGATCCTGCCGGGGCCTGCGGGGACTGATGTCCGGCCCGGCCGCACGGGGGATATTTGTCTGTTGCGCCGGCGTGCGCTTGTTTTTATACTGCGCGCCGGCTGCCCGGCATCCGTGATGCAGCAGACGGCAAGGGGGGACGCCATCCCATGGCGTGGAAGGGGATTTTTCTGATGCCCAAGGATAGGGACCGTGCTGGAACATGTGGTTTTTGAATGGCGTGACGCGCTGGACATCCTGCTGGTAGCATTCCTGCTCTATCAGGTCATCCAGCTGTTGCGGGGATCGCGTGCCCTGACGGTGCTGACCGGTCTCGGCCTGCTGACCCTGCTGTATTTCATTTCGCGCAGCATGGCGCTGTACACCCTGACCTGGTTGCTGCAGCATGTCTTCAGCTCCCTGTTCCTGCTCATCGTGGTCATCTTCCAGAGCGACATCCGGCAGGCACTGGGCGAGATAGGGACCAACAATCTTTTCCGCAAGCGTGCGTTGCAGCATTCGGCCGTGGAAGAAGTGGTCATGGCCTGCGTGGAGATGGCCCGCCTGCGCGTGGGGGCCCTCATCGTCATCGAGCGGGGCACCCGGCTGGACGACATGATCAAGCGCGAAGGCGTGCGGGTGGATGCCCTGTTGTCACGCCAGCTGCTCATGAACATCTTCTATCCCAAGGCGCCGTTGCATGACGGTGCCGTGCTCATCAGCAAGGGGCGCATCACGGCCGCCGCCTGCATCCTTCCCCTGGCCGAGGCCAAAGGGCAGTCGTTCGGCACGCGCCACCGCGCCGCCCTGGGCATGACGCAGGAATGTGATGCCGTGGTGGTCGTGGTCTCGGAAGAACGCGGCGAGATCTCCGTGGCCATGAAGGGCGAGCTCGTCCGCAGTCTCGATGCCACACGCTTGAGGCAGGTGCTCAATGATATTCTCTAAGAACAGCCGCAAGGCCCCCCATCTCCTTTCCCTGCTCGTGGCCTTTGCCGTGGCCGTGGGCATGTGGTATGTGGTCAGCGTGCGCGACCGTCTGGAAGTCCAGCTGGAAGTGGGCATCGAATACAACGGCATCCCCTCCGGGCTGGTGGTGACGGACGGCCTTGTCAGCAAGGTGCAGGTGCGCCTGCGCGGGCCGGAGATCCTGTTGCGCTCCATCTCGTCGCGCAGCCTGACGGAAGCCATCAATCTTTCCAATATCAAAAAGGGCACGACCATCGTCCCCCTGACCTCGGACAACATGGGCCCCAGCTTGCGGGCCTTCGAGCTGGTGGACGTGCAGCCGCCCCGCATCGTCATCACGGCCGATACCCTGGCCGAGCGCAGCGTGCCCATCCGGGCCGTGCTGGAATCCCCGCTGCGCAGCGGGGCCCTGACCGTGGAGAACGTGACCGTTTCTCCGGCGTCCGTCACCCTGCGCGGGCCGGAAGGCGTCATCTCGTCCATCAACAACCTGCCTCTGGGCATCCGGCTGGATCCCAAGGCCGCCGGCACCACGGTGGAGCAGACCCTGCTGCTGGATACCCCCAGCCTGGTCACCTCCAAC
>JALENG010000116.1 GCA_022767925.1 Clostridia bacterium | reverse complement strand
TGTGGCCAGGCAGATCCGGGAGAGAATCCCGGTGCGCGAAATCCGCATTCACTCCATCGGCCCGGTGATCGGCACCCATTCCGGCCCCGGCACGGTCGCCCTGTTCTTCCTGGGCACCGAACGGTAAAACGCTGGGAAAGGCTGACAAGGGACGCGGTATCTCGGCTTTGAACGGGACCGATCATAAAACAAACAACCGGCGCGCCATCCCCTTTCATTTTGGGATAGCGCGCCGGTTTCCTTTTTTTCTTTTTGAGAAAAATGTTTTCTTCCGGACCGGGATTTTGGCCGGAAATCACCCGTTCCTCCGGCTGGAATCGAGATAATCCTGCAGAATGATCACCGCCGCCACGGCATCCACGGTCTGGCGGCGCTTTTTTCCCCGCACGTTGGTGTTGTTCAGATACCCGTGGGCCGTCATGGTGGTACCCCGCTCGTCCTGCAGCACCACCGGCAGTCCGGTGATCTCCTGCAGGCGGGCTGCCGTCTCCCGGGCGGACAGAGCGCTGGCCCCCTCGGTACCGTCCATATTGCGCGGCAGCCCCACGACGATCTTCCCGGCCCGCAGCTCCCCGGCGGCTTTATGGATCTCCTCCAGCCGCTTTTCCGGGGTATGGGCCGTGATCACCTTTACCGGGGAGGCCAGCACCTCCCGCGGGTCGCAGACGGAGATGCCTGTGCGCACCTGCCCCAGATCCACTCCCATGATAATCATGCGTCCACCTCCGGCAGGACAAAGTAGGGCCGGTGGCGGCGCTGGATCATCTCCTCCGGCAGATGGGAGATATCGTTAAAGCAGAGCAGGGTGGGCGCCCCGTTTTCGTCGATCTCCAGCCGGGTAATCCCGGTGTTGTCGGCAAAATCACAGTCGCCGATCTCCTCGATCGGCTTGCCCATGGCCCAGCACACCGCATTGCGGATGGCGCAGCCGTGGGAGGCCACTGCCACCGTCTTCCCCGGATTTTCCCGGGCGATCTGCACAAGGGCGGCCTGCATCCGGGCAAAAACCTGCCGCATGGGCTCGCCCCCGGGCGGGCAGCAGTCCCAGGGCCGCTCGTTCCAGTCCCGGGCCTCCCGGGGCCAGCGGTCGGGAATTGTTTCCCAGCTCTGCCCCTCCCACTCCCCGGCATTGATCTCCACCAGACCGGGCAGGATCCTCACGGGCACCGGGTGGAAGCGCACCATCGCCTCCGCCGTCAGGCGGGCGCGGGTCAGCGGGCTGCTGTAGGCCGCGTCAAAAATCGTATTGCGCAGCCGCACGCTGAGAAGATCCAGCTGCTTTTGCCCGTCCTCGCTGATCTGTGTATCCGTCAGGCCCTGAAAGCATCGGTTCCGGTTGCCCATGGCCTGACAATGGCGCACCAGATAAAGGGTCGTTTTCATCTTCGTTTTCCACTCTTTTCTTTTCATCCACAAAAGGAAGCCCCGTACGCAGCGCCTTTCTTTTTGGTAAAAATTTTGGCAGAAGTCTTCCACCCCGCCCCGGAAATTCCCGAAGGCAAGGACCGGCAAGAAATCCTCCCCGCCCCGGAAATTCCCGAAGGGAATTTCGAGCTGATAATTCTCGAAGAGAATTTTCGGCGATTTTCGGCAGGAGTCTTCTCCCCGCCCCGGAAATTCCCGCAGGGAATTTCAAGCCGATAATTTTCAAAGAAAATTTTCGGCAAAGAACCCCCCAGCCGCAGAAATTCCCGAAGGGAATTTCAAGCTGATAATTCTCGAAGAGAATTTTCAGCGGGGATCTTCCACCCTGCCCGGAAATTCTCGAAGAGAATTTTCGGCAATTTTCGGCCAAGAACCCCCCAGCCTCAGAAATTCCCGAAGGGAATTTCGAGCCGATAATTTGCAGCTGATTGTTATCAGCTGCAAATTTTCAGCAGTTACCAGGCCCGCACGGCGCCGGTCAATTCGGTTACGCTATGGATCCCCTGTTCGTCCAAAAAGCGGTTCATCCCCTCGGTGATTTTCACCGGGGCCATGGGGTCGGTGAACAGCACGGTGCCGATCTGCAGGGCCGAGGCACCGGCCAGCATCATCTCCACCGCATCCTGCCAGGTGGCAATGCCGCCCAGCCCCACCACGGGAATTTTCACCCGGGAGGCCGCCTGCCACACCATACGCACGGCCACCGGGAACACCGCCGGGCCGGACAGACCGCCGGTATTGTTGTGAATAATGGGCCGCCGGGTGCGGATATCAATGCGCATACCGGTCAGCGTGTTGATCAGGGAGACAGCGTCGGCGCCCGCCGCTTCGGCCGCGGCGGCCATCTCGCCGATATCCGTCACATTGGGGGAGAGCTTGACCATCAGGGGCTTGCGGCACACCCTGCGCACCGCGCCGGTAATCCCCCCGACCCCCTCGCAGGTGGTGCCGAACTGCACGCCGCCCTGCTTTACATTGGGGCAGGAAATATTCAGCTCGATCATGTCCACCGGGGTATCGCTGAGTTTCTCCGCCATGGCGCAGTAATCCTCGACGGTGTTGCCCGCGATGTTCGCAATAATACGGGTGCCCTGCTGCTGCAGCCAGGGCAGGTCCTTTTCGATAAAGTGGTCCACACCCGGGTTCTGCAGCCCCACCGCATTGAGCATCCCGGAGGGGGTCTCGGCGATACGGGGCGGCGGATTGCCGGGCCGCTCCTGCAGCGTGATGCCCTTGCAGGAGATGCCGCCCAGCACGGACAGCGGATAGAATTCGCGGTATTCGCGCCCAAAACCAAAGGTACCGGAGGCGGCGATCAGCGGGTTGTGGAACGATACGCCCGCCACCTTGACAGAAAGATCAGCCATATTTCGTTATCCTCCCTTACAGATTCACTTTTTCCGCGTCGAACACCGGGCCGTCCTTGCACACATGGCCATAATAGACGGATCCGTCCTCCCGCAGCAGGGGCGTCGCGCACCCCAGGCACGCCCCGATCCCGCAGGCCATGCGCTCCTCCAGCGACAGCCAGCAGGGCACGTTCCGCTCGCGGCACAGTTCCTTCACCGCACGCAGCATGGGCGCCGGGCCGCAGGCATACGCCGCCGCAAAGGAGAGCGCCCGGGCGCAGTCCGCCGCAAAGCCGTGGTGCCCGGCGGTGCCGTCATCGGTGGCCAGGTATACCCGGTTGCCGTTTGCCTCGAAATCCTGTTTCAAAATAACCGCCGAAGCCGTGCGGAACCCCAGGCACACCAGGGCGTTCTCCCCCGCCCCTTTGGCCGCCTGCAGCAGCGGGGGTACCCCGATGCCGCCGCCCACAAACAGCACGTTCTTCCCCGCCTCAGGCGGTGGGAAACCGTTTCCCAGGGGGCCCAGCAGGCTGAGGGTTGTCCCCTCGGGGAGAGACGCGAGAATCGCGGTGCCCTCGCCGCGGATCTGGAAGACCAGGCGCAGGGTGCCGGCCGATGCATCAAACCCGCACAGGGAGATGGGGCGGCGCAGGGTTTTGCCCGGCACCTGCACATTGACAAACTGCCCGGGCCGGGCTTTGGCGGCGATCTGCGGGGCGGAAAGGGTCCAGTCAAAAACCCCGGGGGTCAGCTCTGCGGCACGAAGCAGCGTGCCGTTTTCCAATTGATAGCTCATGGGAACGCCTCCTCTTTTCCCGCCGGATTACAGCGAAATTTTCCCGATGCGGGCCACAATGGCATCGCGCATGCGGATGGCCTCTTCCCGGGCCGCCTGGCCGTAGTTCTTCCCATCCTGCCCGGTCTTCTGCCCGGCTTTCTGCCAGGCACACATGATCCCGCGGCTGGAATTGACGATGGCGCCCAGCCCCTTTTCGTCAAAGCCGGGGGCCACATCGTCCGCCGCGCCGCCCTGGGCGCCGTACCCGGGTACGAGGAAGAACGTGTGCGGGGCCGCTTTGCGCATCTCCTGCAGCTGTGCGGGGTACGTGGCGCCCACCACGGCGCCCACCCCGGAGTAACCGTATTTTCCGGGCAGCTGCCCGCCCCACTGCTCGCACCGGTCGCCCATGGCGGCATACAGGGTCTTCCCATCGTCCAGCAGACGGTCCTGCAGCTCACCGGAAGAGGGGTTGGAGGTTTTCACCAGCACAAAAATGCCGGTATCCTGCTCGCGGCACACCGTCAGAAGGGGCGTGATCCCATCCGAACCCAGGTAGCCGTTCACGGTCAGCGCATCGGCCCCGAAGGGGGAAACGAGCTCGCCCTCCACCGGGACCTGCCCCAGATGGGCCGCAGCGTAAGCCGTCATGGTGGCGCCGATATCGTTGCGCTTGCCGTCGGTGATCACGAACAGCCCCTTCTCTTTCGCATAGGCAATGGTGTCGTGCAGGGCCTTCACTCCCGGCCAGCCGTACATCTCGTAGTAGGCGCACTGGGGCTTGACCGCCGGAACGATGTCGTACAGCGCGTCAATCAGGCCCTTGTTAAAGGTCAGCAGGGCATCGGCCGCGCCCTCCAGCGTTTTGCCGTATTTTTCATAGCTCGCCTCCCGGATATAAGCGGGGATGTAATCGAGCTTCGGATCCAGCCCGGCCACCGTGGGGTTCTGTTTTTCCACAATCGCCTCAATCAGTCTGTCAAGTGCCATGTTCTTCTTCTCCTATCTTTTTTCGATTCCGGTCTCCCGTTTTATTCGCCGTCCCGGTATACCACCCGGCCGGCACAGATCGTTGCTTTTACCTTCCCCGTCAGGCGCATCCCGGCAAAGGGGGTGTTGCGGCTTTTCCCGTGCAGGGCATCGGGGTCCACCACCCATTCCTCCCCGGGATCCAGCAGGACGATGTCCGCCGGGCCGCCCTCGTACAGACGGCCGGCGTCGATCCCCAGAATCTGCGCCGGGCGGAGGCTCATCTTCTCCAGAAGCTGGGAGAGGGTCAGCACCCCGGTTTTAACCAGCGCCGTACAGCTGGCCGCAAACGAGGTCTCCATCCCGATTGAGCCGTTGGGCGCGCCCAGAAAATCGGCCTTCTCCTGCGGCGAATGGGGTGCATGGTCGGTGGAAATGGCATCCAGCGTACCGTCGCGCAGGGCCTCGATCATCGCCAGCCGGTCCTCTTCGGTGCGCAGCGGTGGATTCATGCGGAAATTGGCGTCCCGCTTTTCCAGCGCCCGGTCGGTCAGCAGCAGGTAATGGGGGCAGGTTTCGGCCGTTACGGCCACTCCGTCCCTTTTGGCGGCGCGGATCATCGCGGCGCTGCCCTTCGTGCTGACATGGCAGACGTGCACCGGCACCCGGTACGCGGCCGCCAGCGCGATCTCGCGGGCGGTGCCCACATCCTCGGCGGCGTTGGGGTCGCCGGGAACGCCCAGGGAGCGGGAGACGTCGCCCTCGTTCATCTTAGCGCCGTTGGCCAGCTCCAGGTCCTCACAGTGGGCCGTCACCGCCATCGAAAGGCCGGCGGCCTGCCGCATGGCCCGGGCCATCATGGAGGCCGACAAAACCGGCCGCCCGTCATCCGAGAGGGCCACGGCCCCGGCCCGCTGCAGGGCGGGGATATCCGTTGCCTCCTGCCCCTTCAGCCCCCGGGAAATGGCCGCACAGACGTACACCCGGGCGTCGGCCGTGCGGCTTTTCTCCCGGATATAAGCAACCGTCTCCGGCGTATCCACCGCGGGGGACGTGTTGGGCATACACAGCAGGCTGGTCACGCCGCCCGCCGCCGCTGCCCGGCAGCCGGTAAAAATATCCTCCTTGTGGGTCTGGCCGGGATCGCGCAGGTGAACGTGCATATCCACCAGCCCCGGCGCGGCCACCAGCCCCGCCGCATCGATCCTCCCGCAGCCGCCGGGCGGAACGATCGACGGCGCCATGCGGGTAATGCGCCCGTCCTCGATCAAAATCTGAAGCGGCGCGTCGGTATGAGAGGCCGGGTCGATCACCCGGGCCCCGGTAATCAGAATTGCCATGCGTCCTACTCCTTTCGAAAATCCTGCCCCTATTATACACATTCTCCCCCGCCGGTTCAACCGTGAACTTTCCTCCATGGTCCCCGGCACGCGGGGCTTTTTACGGATTCTCCAGGAAAAACAGCGTCAGGGACAAAAGCTCCCGCCCGTAGCCCGCCGGGAGAAACCAGTTGTCAAACGCCGCCGGCTGGGCATAGGGGACCAGGCCGTATTTTTCCGCAATGCGGCAGGCCCGGTAGGCGTGGGTGTTGTCGGTGACCACCGCCACCTCATTCCCCAGGGAATATTCCTCCAGCAGCCGGGCGCAGTTCTCCATGTTCTGCTCGGTGTCACGGGAATCGCCCTCCGTCAGAATCCGGTCCGGCGAAATCCCCTTTTCGATCAGCCCCTGCCGGATCACATCGCACTCCCGGGCCGGTTCGTTCTCCCCCTGCCCGCCGGTGGCGATGACAACCGCCTGCGGGTGCCCGATGAGATACGCATACGCCCGGTCGATCCGCTTCTGCAGGGAATAGCTGGGGCTGCCGTCGCCGTTTACCTTGCACCCCAGCACGAGGACGGTGGCGGAATCGGGCGGGGTCTGCCCCGCGGCGGAGAGCATCAGCCCGGTGAGGATCCCCATCCACATAACACCCAGCAGGCAGAGGATGCTGCCGGCCATGGCAGCCCCCCGGCCGCGCCGGGCGCGGATCATCGCGGGGAACGCCCAGAGGGCTGCCGTCAGCACAAGGCAGATCCCCCAGCCGAACACCATGCCGATGCCCACAAACCCCTGCACGAAAAACGGCAGGGAAAACCAGAAAAACCCGCCCGCCAGCAGGGCGGTCCCGATGATCTGCCACACGTTTGGTCTTCTTTTCTCCCGCATTTTCTTCTCTCGCATTTTCTTCTCTCCTTTTTCTTAATAGAAAGGGGCCCACAGCCCTCTTTTGTTTTCCACCGGACGGCATCGCTCGGTTGACAAAATCCCCCCGTGCGGCTATACTGAGGTCCGGTTTCCCCAATATCCACCCGCTTTGCCAAAGGAGGACACATGTATGCCCGTTTCCGCCCTGCCGGTCCGGCTGATCGCCTGTGATATGGACGGCACCCTGCTCAATTCCCGAAAAGAGATCCACCCGGATATGACCCGGCTGATCCACGCCCTGCACCAAAAGGGCATCCGCTTTGTGGCCGCCAGCGGCCGGCAGCTCGAGAGCCTGACCGGTTACTTTGCGGGCGTGGAAAACGAGATGACCTTTCTGGCGGAAAACGGCGGCGCCGCCTACGAAAACGGCGTGTGCATCGACGCAAGCCTGCTTGGGGCGGAGGACATCCTCTCGATTACCCGGTTCTGCCGGGAGATGCCCGGCGTGCGGATTCTGTACAGCACCACCCGGGGCTCGTATATCGAGGGGGAGGAGCAGGCGCCGTGGCGGGAGTATCTCGCCCAGTTCTTCGAAAAAATCGGGTTTCTGCCCGATTTGTGCGCGCTGATCGGGCGGGAGGATATCTGTAAAATCACCCTGTGCGACCGCGGCCGCGCCGAGAAAAACGCCTGGCCGCGCCTGAACAAAGCGCTGGGGGACCGGTTTCAGGTGACCCTGTCGGGCGAGGACTGGGTGGACATCACCGGCCGGGGCGTCAGCAAGGGGCAGACCCTGCGCCGGCTGCAGCAGCGGTACGGCATTCTGCCCGGGGAGTGCGCCGCTTTCGGCGATTACCTCAATGACGTGGAGCTGCTGCAGAGCTGCGGGGAGAGCTACGCCATGAAAAACGCCCATCCCCTGCTGCTGAAAGCCGCCCGCCATGTCACCCGGGAGGACAACGACCACTGGGGCGCTTTTGATGAGATCTGCCGCCTGACGGGCATTGACCCCGCATCGCTGTAAAACATCCGAAAAAATGCCGGTAAGCGAAGGGCTTACCGGCATTTTCTTTTCTCACATGGCGGCGTATACGTCCGGGCGGATCCACTCCAGCCACTTCATCTCTTTGCGGCGGTTGTCCACTTCGGACTTGAACAGGTCGGCCACAAAATAGACGTCCTCTTTTTCCACCAGGTTGGCGATGATAAAGCCGTTGGGATCGCACACCATCGAACGGCCCACCTTCACATTGCCGCGGCAGGTGGGGCCGGTGCGGTCCACCGAGACCACATAGCAGGCATTCTCCGACGAACGGGCGCGGTTGCAGATATCCCACAGATCGTCATCCGGATACGCCCAGCTGCTGGAAACAGCCAGCACGTCCACCTTACCGGAGGTGGCATACTTGCGGGCCAGCTCCGGGAAGCCGAAGTCGGCGCAGATCATAATGCCGATGCGCATGCCGTTGATGGTAAAGACGCTGAGCTTGTCGCCCGGCAGAATGGTGTCCCGCTCGGAATTGTACAGGTGGATTTTGGCGTAATCGGCAATCACTTCGCCGTTGGGGGCAAAGACCGTGGCCTTGTTATAAATCCCCTCGGGCTTGCGCTCCAGCCGGCCGGCCAGAATATGGCTGCCGCACTTTTTGGCGAGGTTCGACCAGAAATCCATCACTTCCTGCGTCAGCGCTTCGTCAATCTGGTCCAGCGGGATTCCGCCCTCCAGGCAGCACTCGTGATAGAGAATCAGGTCCACGCCCTTTTCATTATCATGGATGCGCATGGCCATTTCTTCCGCTTTGGCCATGTTCGCCTTCAGGTTGTTGTCCTCCACATGCATCTGCACCGA
>JALENG010000098.1 GCA_022767925.1 Clostridia bacterium | reverse complement strand
CCCTGCTCCGGCTGACAGAGGATCTGCACCGGCGGGCTGCGGAAGAGACTGCTGACTGATCGCTTATACCAACAGGCGGGAAAGCACAAAATGCTTTCCCGCCTGTTTCTTTGTGTCTTTTCAGTTGGCAAAAACGATCTTGCTGCTGATCCCGGGAATCCGGCCGATTTTCCCCGCCAGGGCATTGATGCAGTCCAGTGGGGCATCCATCGCAATACTGATAATGTGGATCCCCTTTTCCCGGTACGGGATCCCCATGCGCCCGATGATAAACGGGCCGTATTCATGCAAAAGCTGATTGAGTGTATCCACATGGGATGCATCCTTTACCAAAATAGCCAGCAAAGCCACCCGTGTTTCCATACCGCTCTCTCCTCCCTTTATTCTTTTTCCAGCCACGCAGCGGCACCGGGAACCGGGCGCAGACTGCGGGGCAGAATTCCTTTCATCCATGCGATTGCCGTCCCGTAATTGGTAAAGGGGATCCCCGCTTCCCGAGCACTGCGCATACGGAATCGGATCTCCTTTTCCCGCAGCATGCATCCCCCGCAGTGGAGGATCAGCGAAAAGCCGGACAGATCCTCGGGGAAGCCCAGTCCCGACGAAAACGTGAACGAGAGTTCTCCCCCACAGCTCTTCTGCAGCCAGGCTGGCAGTTTTACGGTGCCGATATCCTCACACTGCCGGTGATGGGTGCAGCCCTCCGCGATCAGTACCCGGTCCCCCGGCTGTAATTGGGCGATTGCCTGCACGCCGTGCACCGCCGTCTGCAAAAAGCCCTTATAGCGGGCCATCAGAATAGAAAACGAGGTAAGCGGTACCTGCTGCGGCACGATGCGCGAGACAGGGCCGAAGGCCTGGCTGTCCGTAATCACCAGCTGCGGCGCCTGCCGCAGGGCATCCAGCGCCCGGGGCAGTTCTTTTTCCGTCGCCACCACGGCGATCGCCCCTTTATCCAGCACCTCGCGCAGAACCTGCTGTTGAGGCAGGATCAGGCGCCCTTTGGGCGCCGCCGAGTCAATGGGGGTGACCAACACCACCGTATCGCCGGGGGCAATCATTCCGTCGAGAATCCCCTTTTCCTCCGATCCCTTCAGCAGGCGGCCCATCCGCTCCTTCAGTTCCCGGATTCCCTCCCCGGTGTGAGCGCTGACAGGAAGCATGTCCCCGCGCTGTGGGGCCTCATCCAGGCGGTCACACTTGCTGCACACCAGCAAATACGGAATCTCCTGCCGCCGGAAGCTCTCCAAAAGTTCCTCTTCGCAAGGGTCAAAACCGTGAAACGGCCCCTCGGTGACCAGAACAGCCAGATCGGTACGGCGCAGCACCTCCCGGGCCTTTTTGACCCGCAGGGCCCCCAGGTCCCCCTCATCGTCAAAGCCGGGCGTGTCGATGATCACCACCGGCCCCAGGGGCAGCAGCTCCATTGACTTCTGCACCGGGTCGGTGGTGGTGCCCCGCACCTCGGATACCACCGACAGCTCCTGCCCGGTCACAGCATTGACCAGGCTGGATTTTCCCGCATTTCTTTTTCCAAAAAAGGCGATATGGATCCGCTCGCCCGACGGTGTATCCTGCAGGCTCATCCTCGTTTCTCCTCTCTTCCCAATGGCTTAAAAACGGAAATCCCGCAGACCTTGCCGGATTTTTTCCAGATTGTCGCGGCACACCTCGCGCACCTTGTCCCGCGGGATGTTCTGCAGCTCGGCCCGGATCAATTCCTCGCCGATCCGGCGGGTTTCCTCCCCGGCATAATCCATCAGGAACTCCTGCAGGGTCATCAGTGCGTTGGGATGGCAGCAGTTTTGAATCTGGCCGGTTTTGCACAGGGCCATAAACCGGTCGCCGGTGCGGCCCTCGCGGTAACAGGCCGTGCAGAACGAGGGGATATACCCCATCTCCATCAACCAGCGCACCACCTCATCCAGCGTGCGCTGGTCGGATACGTCGAACTGCTCAGTATCGGTGGGGCGCTCTTTCTCCGTATATCCGCCCACCGAGGTGCGGGAAGCACCGCTGATCTGGGATACACCCAGGCGGATGACCTTTTCGCGCACCTGCTGGCTCTCACGGGTGGAAATAATCATACCCGTGTAGGGCACGGCGATACGGATCAGCGCGCAGATTTTGGCAAAAATCTCGTCGTTGATGCCGTTGTCAAAGACATTGGGATCAATATCATCCGCGCGCTTAATACGCGGGACGCTGATCGTATGGGGCCCCACGCCGAAAGCGGCCTCCAGATGCTCAGCGTGCATCAAAAGCCCGGCGAACTCGTATTTATACAGTTCCAGACCAAACAGGACCCCCAGCCCCACATCGTCAATGCCGCCCTGCATGGCGCGGTCCATGGCCTCAGTGTGATAGTTATAGTCATGCTTGGGACCCGTGGGATGCAGCTTCAGATAGCTCTCTTTGTGATATGTCTCCTGGAACAGAACGTAGGTGCCGATTCCCGCCTCTTTCAGCCGGCGGTAATTCTCCACCGTGGTGGCCGCGATATTCACGTTCACCCGGCGGATGGCGCCGTTTTTGTGCTTGACGGAATAGATGGTGTGGATGCACTCGAGGATATAGTCGATGGGGTTCATCACCGGGTCCTCACCGGCCTCGATCGCCAGGCGCTTATGTCCCATATCCTGCAGGGCGATCACTTCCTGCTCGACCTCCTGCTGGGTCAGTTTTTTTCGGGGGATATGGGTATTCTTCTTGTGATAGGGGCAGTATACGCAGCCGTTCACGCAGTAGTTGGACAGATACAGGGGAGCAAAAATCACAATTCGGTTGCCGTAAAACGCCTTTTTGATCTCCTCGGCCAGCCGGTACATCTCCTGCACCTTCTCGGGGATTTCACAACTGAGCAGCACCGAGGCCTCCCGATGGGTCAGCCCGGCGCACACTGTCCCCTTCTCCGTCACACGGGGGCGGGCTTTCTCCAGAATAGCGTCGATCAGCGCCACATTGTTCTTGTTCTCCTCCGCATAGCGCAGGGTCTCCTGAATTTCTCCGTCGTCGATAAATTCATCGGCGCACATGGATTTGGGATTGTATGCCATAATTGTGTCCTTCCTTTCCTGTCACTTGGTTTCGGTATCATTTCCGCGGCAGCTGCCGCAGCCGGTTACGGCCGGATCCCGATTGCCCGCACCCGGCACAGCCGCTTGTCGGCATCTTTTCTCAGAACATAAAACAGCCTTTTGCCCAAAGAGCAAAAGGCTGTTTTGAACCGGGGCGGCAACCCTCCGCCCTGGCTCTCTTCATCTTCTTCTCTTCGCGGCACAGAAACTTCTTTACCCTCAGAATTTTGTTTTCCGGTTTGCAGTCGGATGATACCTTCCGCTCACAATTCTGTTATACCAATTTGCTAAAAAATTGTCAATAACTTTTTTTCTCTTCCGGCGCCCGGCCTATACCGGGATTGTTCTCACAGAACCGCACGCACAATTGCCGGATCTCCTCCCGTTTGCACAGCACCTTCCGCCACGGAGCGGGAACGCCCTCTTCTCCGTACACAATGCCCGCTAGGCCACCGGCCACGGCCGCCACCGTATCCGTGTCCTCCCCCAGATTGACTGCCCGCAGCAGGCAGTCCGGCAGGGTGGAGGTGGTCACCAGGCTCCACAGCGATGCCTTCAGGGTATCCAGCACATAACCGCTGCCGCGTACCTCCTGCGGGGAAAGGGACCGCAGATTTTCCCCGTTCAGCCAGATAAACAGAGGAAGCCAAGGGGCCGTTTCCGGGTTCCCCCCATAGAATGCCCGGGCCTTTTCCGCTCCCTCATCCACTGCCTGCCGGATATCCCCGCCCCTGAGCAGTTCACCGGCAATGGCGCAGAAAAAGCCGCAGCTCATCACACTGATAGGGTGGGCATGGGTCAGGGAGGAAAGGCGGCGGATCCACTCGTAGCTCTCTCCCTGCCGGGCAAAATCCGGACCCACACGGCGGTACAAATAGAGGGCCGCGGGCAGAATGCGCATCAGCGAACCATTGCCGTTATCCCTTTCCCCTTTTCCGCCGCAGTTTTCGGCCCTTTCCCCGGACTCATACCGCTGCAGGGCCGTAAAAGTGGTGCCGCCTATATCGAACACCTCGCCATAGGGCGTCCAATACCCCTCCCGCATCCAGCGGCAAAACCGCCGCATCATGTCTTTCGGGGCCGCTTCGCGGGTAATCCCGCTCTGACTCAGGCTCTCCAGCGCACAGAGCGTCATGCTGGTGTCATCGGACCAGGTGCCCGCCGGCTGCTGGTGGGTGCCGTACGCCCGCATCCCGGTCACCGGCGAGCGCATGCGCTCCTCCCGGCTGCTGAACTCCACCGGTACCCCCAGCGCATCCCCCACCGCAAAGGCGAGGATGCCACCGTATACCTGCTGAAAAAAACGGTCCATTTTCTCTCCTCCTCCTGTTTTTTTCATTGTACCACAGTTTTCTCCCCATAAAAACGGCGGTTTCCCCCGTTTTGGGAAAACCGCCGCATTTTTTTATTCCGGTATTTTTTCCACCGGACATTCCTTGTCCGGTGGAAAACTTATGGTTCGGAAAATAATCCCCGAAGATCCCGGTACAGGTTCTGCAGACCGTCCACCTCAGGCCAACAGCTGCTTTTTTCAAATTCATTTTCTCCGCCCCCGGCATTGATCAGCAGTATCTGCTCTCCGATCAGCACCTGGTCATAACCCCGATTTTCCCCCATATGAAAATCCCAGTCTGAGGCCACGAAGGTGGTGGAGAGGGTATCCAGCGTGAGAATAATCACTGTACTGCTCCGCCGGTAGGCATCCAGGCTCTCTCTGTCCGCCGCGCGGGAAACACAGGTAAAGGAATTCGGCCCCAGCCGGGTACCCATCCACGTCTCGATCTGCTCCAAGGTTTCGGGATCGGTAATGACGGCCGAGGGCTCTTCCGCGCCCGCCGGGTACAGGGCCGCCTGTTTCAGATGGCTCTCACCAAAAACGGCCCGTTTCTCCCCGCTCTGCCCACAGCCGGACAGCACGCCCAGAAACAGCAGCATACACAGCAAAACAGAAATCCGCTTTTTCATTTTTCTCACTCTCCTTTTTGTTGCAAACATGTTCTATAGTAAAAATATCATATTTTTTTAAAATTTTCAATATTTTTCCTCTATTTTACTGTTTACAAAATTCTTACAAAAAGCGCTGCCAGAAAAAAGGGGGCCGTCCGGCGGATAAAGCCGGGCAGCCCCCTTCTTTTCTCTTCGGTTTTCAGATCATCCGGTTGGTCACCAGAATCCGCGCGCTCATGGGCGGAACCGTCACGGTCACCTCGCCGTCTTCCAGCAGCATCCGCTCGCCGGTAAACACCTCATCCGCCGAACGGGGCAGCGAAATCCGGGCGGTCTGCTCCGTTTCGGTATTGTTGATTACCGCCACCACCGTTTCCAGGGGGGCTATGCGGCGCACAGTCACCATACCGTTCTGCTCCTGTACACGGATATCGCCGGTCTGCAGCGCCACACTACGGCGGCGCAGCATCATCAGGGTGTGCACATGGTCGTACATGGTGCGGTCCCAGTTCTCTTCGTTCCAATCGAAGGTGCGGCGGCAGTCGGGGTCCATCCCGCCGTCCAGGCCGATCTCCGTTCCATAATATGTACAGGGCATACCGGTGAACACATACTGGAACGAAATGGCATTGCGTACCCGGCGCTTATCCCCGCCGCAGGTGCGGATAAAGCGGGGCGTGTCGTGGCTGTCCAGCAGGTTGAGCATGCACTCGTTAGCCTGACGGGTATTGCGCATCAGGCACTCGTTTACGCGGCCGCAGAACTCCGTGGCATCCATACGATCCTCGGCAAAATGGAGGATGCAGGCCTTCTGAATGGCGTAGTTCATCACGCCATCCCAGATATCGCCGCGCAGCCACGGCTCGGCATTCCACCAGCACTCGCCGATGATCAGGCACTCGGGGTTAATAGCGCGCACACGGTTGCGGAACTCCCGCCAGAAGGTATTCTCCACTTCGTCGGCCACATCCAGCCGCCAGGCATCGATGCCGAAGCGGGTCCATTTCTCCACCGCGCCCAGCAGGTATTCCCGCAGGCCAGGGTTGGTGGTATTCAGCTTGGGCATCCCGCAGCCCACCGCAAAGCCCTCGAAATTGGTGGGATCCAGGGTGACGGGAAAATTGTGAATATGGAACCAGTCCTTATACGGCGAATTCTCCCCGTTTTTCAGCACGTCCTGGAACGGGCCGAAATACAGGCCACAGTGATTGAATACGCCGTCGAGCATAATGCGGATGCCGTGCTCGTGGGCCTTGTCCACCAGCTCCTGGAAGGTCTCCTCGTCCCCGAAGTGGGGGTCAATCTGCGTGTAATCCACCGTATCGTACTTATGGTTGGTGCGGGCCAGAAAAATAGGGCACAGATACAGGGCATTCACACCCAGCTCCTGCAGATAATCCAGCTTTTCGATCAGCCCGCGCAGGTCACCGCCGTACTGGCTGGGAACCTGGGGCAGTTCGCCCCAGGGGGTCTTGTCCTCCGGATCCAGCGAGGGATCGCCGTTGCAGAAGCGGTCCAGGAAGATCTGGTAGAACACGGCGCCCTCCACCCACGAGGGGCGGCGGTGCACATCGTTTAAATTGATATACGGGAACTGAAAGTGGATAAACCCGTCGCGGTCGTGGTCAATATCCAGTGTTTCCGGCCGGGCAAAACCAGCCTCGGAATAGACAAGGGTCTCCTCCCCCTTGTGCAGCAGGAAATAGTATCCCAGGCGCGGGTCGTCAATGTGGTACAGGCAGCGCCAATAGTCATACAGCTCGTCCCCGCCGATTCTCTCCATCGCAAAGGGGCGGCGGGTGTTCCAGATATACTGGTTGCCGATGACCAGTTCCACCGATTCCACATCGTCCTTTGCCGTGCGCAGCCGTACCTCAAATTCCTGCGGATTCAGGGCAAAGGCCCAGTTGCTGTGAGGAATATGCAGAATGGCACGCAGATCCATTGCCGTTTTTACCATGAAAAGTTCTCCTTTCTCTCTCCGGCCGGCGGCCGGCTTTCCTTAAAACAGTGGATTGGTCTTCAGCACCCGGGCACTCATGGCCGGCACAGTAACTGCAACCTTTCCGTCCGCAAGGGGGAACACCTCGTCGGTGAGAATATCTGTCATACCTCCCGCATTCTCCAGCGAAACGGTGCGATCCTCTTCCGTATTATTGACCACCGTGACTACCGACATCCGGAACAGGCGGCCCATACCGATAAAGCGGCGCAGCACCAGCATCTCGTTTTCAGCCCACAGACGCACATCCCCGTACTGAACCACCTGATTGTCACGGCGCAGCACCATCAGCTTGTGGTAATGCTGCCACAGATCCATATCCCAGTTCTCCCGGTTCCAGTCGAAACACTTGCGGTCGTCGGGATCATTGTCGCCGGTCATGCCGATTTCGGTACCGTAATACGTGCAGGGCATTCCGATATAGGTGAACAGGAATGCCGCCGCATTTTTCAGCCGCCGCTTATCCCCGCCGCACAGATTGATAAAGCGCGGAGCATCGTGGCTGTCCAGCAGGTTGAGCATGCACTCGTTGGCCATGCGGGTATAGCGCATCCGCACATTATTGACCCGCTCGGCAAAATCCTGTGCCGAAATGGTCCCCCTTGCAAAATACAGCTCACTGGGGCGCTCCACCGGATAGTTCATCACGCCGTCCCACATATCGCCGCGCAGCCAGGCATCGCTGTTCCACCAGCACTCGCCGATGATGATTGCTTCCGGATTCACCCGGCGCACCACCCGGCGGAAATCGCGCCAGAATACGCATTCTACCGCATCGGCCACATCCAACCGCCAGCCGTCAATGCCGCAGCGGGTCCATTTTTCCACGTTCTCCAGAATATAGCTGCGCATTCCCTCATCCGACAGATTCAGCTTGGGCATAAACGGGCCCATGGCAAAGCTCTCGTAATTGGTCGGATTCGTGGACAGAGGAAACTCCTTGGCCCGGAACCAATTCTTATAGGGAGAATTCTCGCCGTTTTTCAGCACATCCTGGAACTGCGGGAAATAGAAGCCGCAGTGGTTGAAAACCGCATCCAGCACCACCCGGATGCCCCGGGCATGGGCCTTTTCCACCAGCTCGCGCAGGGTTTTCTCATCGCCGAAATGTGGGTCGATGGCCCCGTAGTCGATGGTATCATACTTATGGTTGCTGCCGCCCTCAAAAATGGGGGTCAGATACAAAGCGGTTACACCCAGCTCCTGCAGATAGTCCAGGTGCTGGATAATCCCCGGCAGATCACCGCCCATGAAATTACTGCGGGTGGGTTCGGTACCCCAAGGCTGTACATTCTCCGGCGACAGGGCTGGGTCCCCGTTGCAGAAGCGCTCGACAAAAATCTGATAGAAGTTGGCACTTCCCACCCAGGAGGGCTTGCGGTGGATATCGGCGGGGTTGATGGTGGAGTACTTGAAGAACAAAAAGTCGGTGCGGTCGTGATCCACATCGGTGTCCTTCTCCACAAAGAAACCGTTTTCTCCGTACAGCAGCTCCTCTTCCCCATCACTGATACGGAAGCAATAGGCCAGCCGGTTGTCCGCCCGGCAATCGTACAGATACTCAAAATAGTCAAACAGCTGATCAGTGGCCACTTTTTCCATCAGGAAGGTATCGCGCTTCTCCCATCCATAAAAACTGCCCACCATTACCTCTGCTTTTTTTACGTTTCCTTTTGCCGTGCGAATCCGAAAACAGAAACCGCGTTCCGCATACGGATACGAATAACTGCTGCGGGGGATGTGCAGCACCGCTTCACGATTGATCATAATGTGTCATCCTTTCCAAAATTGTTTTCTCTGCTCCCCAATAACAAAAGGCAGAAATCCACCTTTAACAGTATAGAAAAACAATATTTCCATCCGCAAGAAAGGCAGATGACTTTTTACCTAAATTTCCGTAGCAGTTTTTTGCCTTTCTGTTCGCTTTTCCAGTTCGGGTGGATTTTCGACGAAAAATCAGGAGGCATACAGCCGGTGCAGCAAAAACAGCACCGCCCGGTGGGGCAGCACCCGGTTCAGGGCGCACAGCACTGAGCAGGAACCACCCACGGGCTTTCTCGGCGGCAGCCGGCGGCGGCCCAGACACCGGACGGCCGTACGGGCCACCTTCTCCGGGGACATCCCGCTGCGCTCGTCCTTCTCCATTTTCTCCACCGACCGGCGAATCCGCCCACCGTACCGGTCATCCCCCGTCTCATTTTTCCGCCGGGCGGCGGTAAATCCGGTTTTCACATCCCCCAGCAGCAGGCAGCCGCACTGCACCGAAAAAGGGGCCAATTCCATCCCCAATGCATCGGAGAAAACCATCAGCGCCGCTTTTCCCGCCGCATAATACGCCTGAAACGGGATGGGAAAGACCGCAGCCAGCGAGGAGATGAACAGGATTTTTCCCCTACCTTGCTCCCGCATGAAGACGGCCGCCTGCCGGGCACAGCGAAAGGCCCCGGCTTCGTTCACCTCCATCTGGTCCCGGCGGTCCTCCTCCGGGATAAACTCCACCGCTCCGCTCACGCCCATGCCCGCATTGCACACCAGCACATCCAGCCGGCCCTGCTGCTGCCAAATGGCGGAAAAGGCCGCCTGCACCTGCTCCTCACGGGTGACGTCACAGGACAGAAAGGACAGGCCCTTCCCTTGCCCCGGGTGGCGGCTGAGGTTGTACACCCGGTACCCCTGCTGCTGCAAACGCCGGGCAATGGCCAGACCGACCCCGCTGCCGGCGCCGGTTACGGCGGCCACCCGGCCGCTGCACTCTCCGTTTCCCATGGTTTCTTCCCCTCTCAAAATAAAATCCCAATACGCTGTTTTAAAGAAAAAAGGCCCCGCTTTTTCCAAAAGCCGGGCCTTTCCGTTCTGTTTTTCAGTACTGGCGTCCCCAATAGACCATGTGCTTGGCCGGTTTTCCGCAGCACACGCACACGTCACCCACATGGTCCTCCACAAACGGGATGCAGCGGGACTTTACGCCGCCTGTCTTCTCCTTCAGGGTTTCCTCGCAGGCGGCATCGCCGCACCACATGGCCTTGATAAAGCCAGGCTTGTTCTCTGCGATATCCAAAAACTCCTCCAGATTGGTGGCGGTAAACGTTTTCTCCTCCAGATTCTTCAGGGCTTTCTCATACATATTCTGGTGGACGTCCGCCAGCATCTTCTCCACGGTATCCGTCAGGTTCTCCAGCGGAACCACCGTCTTCTCGCCGTTGTCGCGGCGAACCAGCACGCACTGGCCCTGCTCCATATCCTTGGGACCCAGCTCCAGGCGCAGCGGCACGCCCTGCATCTCGTACTGGCTGAATTTCCAGCCGGGGGTCTGGTCCGAATCATCCAGCTTCACCCGGAAGGTCTCGTACAGCTCGCTATATACCTCGCGGCACTTGTCCAACACGCCCTCTTTATGCTGCGCAATGGGAACGATGGCCACTTGGATAGGAGCCACCTTCGGAGGCAGCACCAGGCCGTTGTCATCCCCGTGCACCATAATAATGGCACCGATCATTCGGGTGGAAACCCCCCAGCTGGTCTGGTACGGGGTCTGCAGCTTATTGTCGCGGCCGGTGAAGGCAATCTCGTAGCTCTCGGCAAAATCCTTCCCGAAATAGTGGGAGGTACCGCCCTGCAGCGCCACACCATTGTGCATCATGGGCTCAATGGTATAGGTGGAGACCGCACCGGCAAATTTCTCTTTCTCCGTCTTTTTGCCCGTCACGGCGGGGATGGCCAGCGTATCCTTATAGAAATCGGTGTACACCTGCAGCATACGCAGTGTCATTTCCTCGGCTTCCTGCTCGGTCTCGTGCATGGTATGGCCTTCCTGCCACAAAAACTCACTGGAGCGCAGGAACGGGCGGGTGGTCTTTTCCCAGCGCAGTACGCTGCACCACTGGTTATAGATCTTCGGCAGATCGCGCCAGGACTTGATCACCTTCTGGAAATGCTCGCAGAACAGGGTTTCACTGGTGGGACGAATGCACAACCGCTCCTGCAGCTTTTCGCCGCCGCCCTCCGTTACCCAGGCGACCTCGGGGGCAAAACCCTTAACGTGATCCTTCTCCTTCTGCAGCAAACTCTCCGGGATCAGCAGGGGCATGTACACATTTTGTACGCCCACTTTTTTAAACCGGGCATCCAGGTCGTGCTGGATGTTCTCCCAGATCGCATACCCATAGGGCTCGATAATCATGCAGCCCTTGGTGCTGGCATAGTCCATCAGCTCTGCTTTTCGGCAGACATCGGTGTACCATTTGGAGAAATCGACATCCATCGAGGTAATCGCTTCCACCATTTTTTTCTGTTTGGCCATATATTTTTCTCCTTATTTCTCTCCGCCGGAAACGGATTTTCTTCTAAGATAAAAGGGACCTCCCCGGATGATTGCCCGGGGCAGATACGACTCTTATTATAAGTGGTATCCCAAAAGAATGCAAGAAGTCCCTGTGTTCAAAACAGAAAAACCGCCGCTTTTTCTCTGTTTGGCAGCGAAAAAGCGGCGGCTGTTTTCCTTATTCAGAAAATGAAGACCGGAAATCAGGCTTTATCCTCGATATACTTGACCAGATCGCCGACCGTTTTGATGTTCTCCACTTCGGAGTCGGGCACTTCCACCTCGAACTCATCCTCAATGGACATCAGCAGATCCACAACATCCAGAGAATCCGCACCCAGATCCTCGGTGATGCTGGACTCCAGGGTGATGGAATCCTCTTCTACATCGAACTGCTCGCTCAGGATTGCTTTCACTTTCTCGAATACCATTTGAATTGACCTCCTACTTTTTTGATGGCGGCACTCTCTTTCTTTTCCCACCGCCAATTCTCTTTACTGGACAAGTGCGTTTGGCCTATGGTACAATGGGAGCACAAACCGCACAGCTGAACGACATGGGCCGCTCTCTATACAAGATATTATTAGGAATCAGCGCATTTGTCAAGAAGACGAGTTCCAAATTTTTTCGGGATTCTCTGTGCTTTTTTCATGAGAACATGCAAAACGAGGCGATTTTTATGCAAAAAAGGCAGTATTGTGTCATCGGCCACCCCATTGGCCACACCATGTCCCCGTTTATCAATAGCCGGCTGTTTGCCCTGCGCGGCGTACAGGCGGACTATACGGTAATGGACATTCCCCCGCAGGAGCTCTCCCAGAAGATCGCCACCCTGCGCACACTGCAGGGATTTAATATCACCATCCCCCATAAACAGGCCATCCTGCCCTATTTGGACGAGATGGACTCCAATGCCCGGGCTTTCGGCTCGGTCAATACCGTCTGCGTGGGGGAGGACGGCCGCCTGACCGGTCATACCACCGACGGGCCCGGATGCCTCGCGGCCCTGCGGGGCCGGGGAATTCAGCCCGGCGGTTCCATGCTCCTTCTGGGGGCGGGCGGTGCGGCGCGGGCCGTCGCCTTTGCCCTGTGTGAGCAGGTGGAGTCCCCCCGCCTGACCATTGCCTGCCGGAAAAAGAGCCTGTTAAAAGCCGAGGCACTGTGCCGGGATCTGCAGAACCACCTGCACACCCTGGGGAAAACCGGCGAGCTCTCCTCCGCCGTACTGGAGGAGCTGGACGGACGGGAATCCTTTTCCCTGCTGCTCAACTGCACCAGTGTGGGCATGTATCCCCACGCCGGAGTCTCCCCCGTATCGGAGACCGTTATCCGGCAGTGCGGCGCCGTGTTTGACGCCGTTTACAACCCCGATACCACCGAGCTGCTCCGGCTAGCGGAGAAGAACCACATCCCCACCGTACACGGGATGGATATGCTGGTATGGCAGGCGGCGGTGGCCCATGGCCACTGGTTTGGGCACACCTTTACCCAGTCGGAGATGGACGCCGTGATCCGCGATGCAGTCGGGGAAATGAAGCGCCGTTTTCCCGAAAAGGAGGGGCAGAATGAGTAAAAATATTATTCTGTGCGGCTTTATGGGCAGCGGGAAGACCACCATTGGCCACCGGTTGGCCGTGCTCCTGGACCGACCCTTTCTCGATATGGACGCGTACATCGAAGAGCAGGAGGGCATGACCATCACGGAGATCTTTGCGCAAAAGGGCGAAGAGGCTTTCCGCCGGATGGAGACCGAGGCCTGCCGCACATTATCGAAAGAAAAGAACCTGATTATCGGTTCGGGCGGAGGAACGGTTCTGCGTGAGGAGAACGCCGCCCTGCTGCGGGAAAATGGGGTGATCCTGCTGCTGGACGTGCCCCTTTGGGTACTGCAGAAACGGCTGCAGTACGATACCCACCGCCCCCTGCTGCAAAAGCCCAACCGGGAGGAAATTATCCGCGACCTTTATCATCAGCGGACCCCTCTGTACCGGTCGGCCGCTGATTACCGGGTTCACACCAAAAAGACCGCCCTGCAGACGGCCGAATTCATCGCCAGAAAATTTGGGAACCTGTAAGCCCTTTTCGCCCCGCAGCCGGGGCGATTTTTATCTTTTATGCTTTCCAGCTAAAAAGCATTGATTTTTTCCGGTTTCTCTTTTATACTGGAGAAAGACTGCGGAAAAATGGCCCCATTTTGGAAAGGGCCTTTACGCCATCCCTTCGGGGCAGTATAATAAAGAGAATCGACTGTGAGGAAATGCTAATATGGAAAAGAAGCAAGCGCCCATGACCATTCTGGTCTGCGGGATGGGGATCATCGGCGGCTCCATCGCCAAAGCACTGAAGGCCTTTACCCCCCATCGGGTACTGGGGATGAACCGTTCACCCCAGCCGCTGGAAAAGGCACTGGCCTGTGGGGCCATTGACGCCGCCGTGGACGAAGTGTCTCTTTCCCAGGTGGATCTCGTTTTTCTGTGCGCCTATCCGGCGGCCTGTGTGAAACTGGCCAGAGCGCTGGGACCTCACCTGAAAAAGGGGTGCATTGTGTGCGATGCCTGCGGGATTAAAACGGCTATCTGCGAGGAAATGGTATCCCTCTCCCATGAATTCGGATTTATTTTCGTGGGCGGCCATCCCATGGCCGGCAAGGAGCGCAACGGTTTTGATGTGAGCGATGCCCATCTGTTCCGCGGTGCCAGCTATATTCTGGTACCCTGCGGTGCCCCGCAGGAGGCGGTGGATACCGTACGTCAGCTGGCCTTCTCTATGGGCTTTGGCTCTGTCACGCTGGCGACTCCGGCCCATCACGACCGCATGATTGCCTATACCTCCCAGCTGCCCCATGTGCTGGCCTGCGCCTATGTGCTCAGTCCCAGCTGCGAACAGCATGTGGGCTTTTCGGCCGGCAGCTATCACGATGTATCGCGGGTGGCCCGGATCAACGAAGTGATGTGGACCGAGCTGTTTTTGGAGAACCGTGAACCGCTGCTCGCCGAGCTGGATCTGCTGCTCGACAATTTGAAGGATTTCCGCGATGCCATCCATCGGGAGGATGGCGATACCCTGCGCCGTATGATGAAGCAATCCCGCCTGACCAAAGAAAAATTGGGGGAATAAGCCTTGGAATTGACCGTAAAAACCACCCATCCATACCGCATTCGCCTCTCTCACGGCTGTCTCTCCGCTGTGGGAGAGGAGGCCGCCGCCCTGTTTCCACAGGGCACGCGGGCGATGATCATCAGCGACAGCCATGTGTGGCCCCTCTATGGGGAGACGGTCGCCGCTTCTCTGCGCGCGGCGGGATTCCGGGTGTTCTCCCATGTTTTTCCGGCCGGGGAAGCGAATAAGCAGCTGTCCACCATTGAGAACATGTACCGCGCCATGAGCGAGAACGGCTTTACCCGCACGGATTTCGTGGTCGCGCTGGGCGGCGGCGTAACGGGGGACATGGCCGGTTTTGCCGCCGCCACGTTCCTGCGGGGGATCGACTTCATTCAGATCCCCACCACCCTGCTCGCACAGGTGGACTCCAGTGTGGGCGGAAAAACCGGGGTAGATACCTCCTTCGGCAAAAATCTGGTGGGCGCTTTCCATCAGCCCCGCCTGGTCCTGATCGATCCCGATACACTCTCCACCCTGCCGGATCACTTTTTCCGCGACGGCATGGGCGAGGTGATCAAATACGGGTGCATCCGTGATCCCGAACTGTTTGAGCTGATCAGCGACGGCAGCGCCCGGGAGCATCTGGAGGAAGTGCTGTACCGCTGTGTGGACTGCAAACGCCAGGTGGTAGAGCACGATGCGCTGGATAAAGGCGAGCGCATGATTTTAAATTTCGGTCACACCCTGGGCCATGCTCTGGAAAAACTGCACGGCTTCGAGGCCGGGGCCCTCTCCCACGGGATGGGCGTGGGCATCGGCATGGTGTGGATAACCCGGGCTTCTGAAGCAAACGGCCTGACCCAGCCGGGCACCGCCCGGCGGATCGCCGATGTGCTGGCGGCCTATCAGATGCCGGTGGATGACTCCATGCCCCTTGACCGGGTGATCGGGGCCACCGCCATGGACAAAAAGGGGACGGGAGACAGCCTGCGGCTGATCGTGTTGGACAAAATCGGTTCCTGCCGGATTTATCCGGTGAAAAAATCGGAACTGCCGGCCTTCTTCGGCCTTTCAGAATAAGGAGGAACCGCTATGAACGTACAGTACAGGGCCAGCCACCTCACGGGCACCGTGGCCGCGCCCCCCAGCAAAAGCGCTGCCCACCGGATGATTCTGGGGGCCGCCCTGGCCGCCCTCAGCGGGAACCGCGTCAGCACGGTTTCCCCCATTGACCTGTCGGAGGATATGCGGGCCACCATCGGCGCTGTACAGGAGATGGGCTTTACCGCAGTGTACTGCGAGGAATCCCGCACCCTTTCGGTCTCGCCCGGCCGTCGGAAGGTGGATGCCTGTACCCTTGACTGCCATGAATCGGGTTCGACCCTGCGGTTTCTCATCCCTATCGCCGCTGCGCTGGGAATTTCCTGCACCTTTATCGGGCACGGTCTGCTACCCCGGCGGCCCATCGGCTGCTACGAGCAGTGTCTGCCGCAAAACGGGGTACAGATGAAGACCGAGGGCGGGCTGCCGCTCTCCATTTCCGGGCAGCTGCAGCCGGGGGATTTCTCTCTGCCCGGCAATGTCAGCTCCCAGTTCATCACCGGCCTGCTGTTCGCCCTGCCCCTTCTGCCGGGGGACAGCACCATCACCCTGACGGCGCCGCTGCAGTCGGCCGGCTATGTGGACATGACCGAGCAGGCACTGCGCGCATTTGACATTACCGTAACCCGCACGGCGACCGGCTGGACCGTACCCGGCAACCAGACGTATCGTGCGAAGGACACCCAGGTGGAGGGCGACTGGTCCCAGGCGGCCTTTTTCCTGGCCCACGGGGCGCTCTCCGGCGGTCCGGTGACGGTCACCGGCCTGTCTCCCCATTCTACCCAGGGGGACAAGGCAATGGCGGATCTGATGGCCCGGTTCGGGGCAGAGGTGACGGTGGAGGAGGACCGCGTTACGGTACAGAATGCGCTGGCCGGTATCGAATACGGCGGGCTGTGCGGCATTGATATCGACGCCGGAGAAATCCCCGATCTGGTCCCCGCCCTGTCGGTGGTGGCTGCCCTGTCCGAGGGCGTGACCCAGATTTACAATGCCGGGCGGCTGCGCCTGAAGGAATGCGACCGGCTGGAAGTGATGGCCCAAAACCTGTCCCTGCTGGGGGCCGAGGTCGAAACCACCCAGGACAGTATGATTATCCGCGGGGTGCCGCGGTTGCACGGCGGCCTGGTTTACGGCACCAATGACCACCGCATTGTTATGGCCATGTCGGAAGCGGCCCTGCGGTGCGACGGCGTGGTCGAGGTAACCGACGCCGGGAGCATCCGCAAATCTTATCCCGGATTTTTTGAGGACACCCGATCTTTAGGAGGCGATATTCATGTCATCGACATTCGGTAAAAATTTGCATATTTCCGTTTTCGGCGGCAGTCACACCGAGGCAATCGGAGTGGTAATCGACGGGCTTCCCGCCGGAGAGACCATCGACCAGGACGCCCTGCTGCGGCAGATGGCCCGCCGGGCCCCCGGCCGCGACAAGAGCAGCACCCCCCGCAAAGAGAGCGATATTCCCCGCATTCTGTGCGGACTGCTGGATGGGGTAACCACCGGTGCGCCTTTGTGCCTGATTATTGAGAATACCAATATCCGCTCCAAGGATTATAGCGACCTGAAAATCCACCCCCGCCCCGGCCATGCGGATTATACCGCCTTTGTCCGCTACGGCGGCCACAATGACATCCGCGGCGGCGGCCATTTTTCCGGCCGGCTGACGGCCTGCCTGGTGGCGGCCGGAGGGATTGCCCGTCAGATTCTGCAGCGCCGCGGCATCCTGATCGGCGCCCATGCCCTGCAGATCGGCCCGGTATTCGACCGCCGCTTTGATCCGGTCTCCATTTCCCCGGAGGAGCTGATCCGCCTGTCGGAAACCTACTTTGCCCTGCTGGATCCGGAAAAAGAGAGCGCCATGCGTGATGTGATCGAAGAAGCCCGTATGGCGCAGGACAGTATCGGCGGGATCGTGGAGTGCGCGGTCACCGGCCTGCCCGCCGGACTGGGCTCCCCCATGTTCGACGGGGTGGAAAATGTCCTCGGCGCCGCGCTGTTCGGGGTACCGGCCGTCAAGGGTGTGGAGTTCGGCGATGGCTTTGGCGTGGCTGCCCTGCACGGCAGTGAAAATAATGATCCCTTTACCTATGGCGAGGATGGCAAGGTAAAAACCCTTACCAATCACGCAGGAGGCGTTCTGGGCGGTATCACCACCGGTATGCCGCTGGTGTTCCGGTGCGCAGTAAAGCCCACCTCCTCGATCTCCCGCGCTCAGCACACCATCGACCTCTCCCGCGGATGCGATGACACCCTGTCGGTGCATGGCCGCCATGATCCCTGTATTGTTCCCCGGGCTATTCCGGTGGTGGAGGGGGTTGCCGCCATGGCTCTGCTGGATATGATGTCCGGACAGGGACTGCTGTGATTTTTACAAATCGACATTTTTCTTTTGTTTTCAACATTCCGTATACAGAAATGAGGAGCTTTCATGGATCTCTCGGAAATCCGCCAGGAAATTGATCAGATTGATAACGAGCTGATTGCCCTTTTCCTTCGCCGCATGCACTGCTCGGAAGAGGTTGCCCGGTACAAAATCGCCAATGGTGTGCCGGTTTTTGATGCGGCCCGCGAACAGAAAATTCTGGACAAGGTGGCCGGACTGGCCGGTGAGGAATACGCCGGAGCCGCCCGGCTGCTGTACAGTTCGATTATGGCGGTCAGCCGGGAAAAGCAGCACCAGATGATGGACAGCGGCGATGCGATCCGCCGGTTGGCCCAGACCGCTCCGCGGGTATTGCCCCGCATTGAGCGGGTGGCCTGTCCTGGGGTATCCGGTTCCTTTACCCACCGCGCGGCCCAGCGCCTGTTCCCGGAGAGCGAACCCTCTTTCTGCGTGAATTTCGAAGACGTTTTTGAAGCGGTCGCCCGGGGGGAGGCGGACTTCGGCGTGGTGCCGGTGGAAAATTCCACCGCCGGTTCGGTCAATGCGGTATTCGACCTGATCATGAAGCACCGTTTTTTCATCGTGGGGGCGACCAGCCTGCACATTCATCATCACCTGTGCGCACTGCCGGACAGCGGAACCATTACAGATGTTTACTCCCATCCCCAAGCGCTGGCCCAGTGCAGCGATATGCTGCAGGCAAACGGCTATCACACCCATGAATTCTCCAACACGGCCGCCGCCGCCCAGATGCTGGCTAATACCCGCCAGCCTCATACAGCCGTGCTGTGCCCCCGCCGGGCCGCCGAGGAATACGGCCTGACGATTCTGCAGGAGGATGTGCAGAACGTGAAGAACAATTGCACCCGCTTTATTGCCATCAGCCGCACCTGCTATTTGCCCGAGGATGCCAGAAAAATCAGTCTGTGCTTCTCCATTCCGCACCTGCCCGGTTCCTTAAACGGTGTGCTGTGCCGGTTTGCCATGAACGGGCTGAACCTGACCAAAATTGAATCCCGTCCCATTCCGGGAAAAACCTTTGAATACGATTTTTATCTGGATTTCACCGGCAGCCTGCATGATCCCCACTCATTGAATTTGATCGCTGCCCTCTCGGACGAACTGCCCCGCTTTTCTTTCCTGGGCAACTACCGCGAGGATGAGGAGATGGGTGAAACCTGACCGTTTGCCCTTTTTCTCTATTTTATACCAAATTGGTATATTTTATCTTTACAAATATCTTCCCGCACGCTATAATCAAAACGGTGCCCTTTGGGGCACCGTTTTTTCACGCCTTTCCCCCAAAAACGGGGATGAAACAGAAAACAGGAGGAACTTTTCCATGCTGGAACTTCAGCACATTTCGTTTGATGCCGGCAGTGAAAACGGCAGCGACGGCAAGGAAATCCTGCGGGACGTCAGCCTGCGGATTGAGGACCGATTTGTCGCCGTAACCGGGCCCAACGGCAGCGGTAAATCCACCCTGGCCCGTATTATCAGCGGCATTTTAAAGCCGACCTCCGGCCGCATCCTGCTGGACGGCGAGGATATCACCGACCTCTCCATTACGGAAAAGGCCAGGCACGGAATCAGCTTTGCTTTTCAGCAGCCCGTGCGCTTTAAGGGCATTACCGTGCGCGACCTGATTACGCTGGCCGCCGGTCATGATATCACCGTGAGTGAAGCCTGCGAATACCTGTCCGAAGTAGGGCTGTGCGCCAAGGACTATATCAACCGCGAGGTGAACAGCTCGTTGTCCGGCGGTGAGTGCAAGCGCATCGAAATCGCCATGATTCTGGCCCGCGGCACCAAGTTTTCCATTTTCGATGAGCCAGAGGCCGGAATCGACCTGTGGAGCTTCCAGAGCCTGATCCGCGTTTTTGAAAAAATGCACAAGCAGGTGGGCGGCTCGATTCTGATTATCACCCACCAGGAGCGCATTCTCGATATTGCGGATAAAATCATTGTGCTGCGGGAGGGACAGGTGGCCGCCACCGGCAGTCGCCGCGAAATTCTGCCCGAGCTGCTGCAGGGCACCGGCACCTGTGCCGCCCTGCTGAATCACGCATAAGAAAGGATGGCTGCTGCATGGATGCGATTGAAAAAAATCTGTTGGCCGAGGTGGCCGACCTTCACAATGTGCCGGAGGGCGCATACAACATCCGCCTGAACGGTCAGTCTGCCGGGCGCCAGAGCACCGCGCATATCGAGATCACCGGGAAAGAGGATAAGCCGGGGATCGACATCCGGATTCTGCCTGGCACCCGAAACGAGAGCGTACACATCCCCGTGATTCTCAGTGAGAGCGGCCTGCAGGAGATGGTGTACAACGATTTTTATATCGGGGACGACTGCGACGTGACGATTATCGCTGGGTGCGGGATTCACAACTGCGGGGTTGATACCTCGAAGCACGACGGCATCCACTCGTTCTTCATCGGAAAAAACAGCCGCGTGGTGTATGTGGAAAAGCACTATGGCGAGGGCGACGGCGAAGGCGGCCGGGTGATGAATCCCACCACGGTCATTCACGTGGGCGAGGGTTCCACTTTTGAAATGCAGACCACCCAGATCAAGGGCATTGATTCCACCGACCGGGTGACCGAAGCCGACCTGGCCGAGGGGGCTTCGCTGGTCATCCACGAAAAGCTGATGACCCATGGACACCAGACGGCCAAGACCCGCTTTACCGTGGCCATGGACGGCGATGACTGCAGTGCCAACGTAGTATCTCGCTCGGTGGCTAAAGAATCTTCCCATCAGGAATTCTTTGCCAGTCTGGTGGGGAACGCCCGCTGTGCCGGCCACAGCGAGTGCGACGCCATTATTATGGACAGTGCTTCGGTCCGCTCAGTCCCGGAAATCACCGCCAACTGCACCGAGGCCAGCCTGATCCACGAAGCGGCCATTGGCAAAATAGCCGGGGACCAACTGATCAAACTGATGACCCTGGGCCTGACGGAGCAGGAGGCCGAGGAGCAGATCGTCAACGGGTTCTTAAAGTAAGAGAGTAAAAAGTGGAGGGCTCCCCGCTATGGGGAAACCCTCCGTTTTTTTGTTCTTCTTATGACAGCGCTGCCGTTTCCTTCCGTTTGGCGGCCAGGGCCACCCAGCCCTTCTCCGTTTTCCGGTCGATCACGGTAAAGTGCGGCTCGATGGCGCGCAGCACATCCTCCTCGCGGGTGTCAATGATACCGCTCATCAGATAGACGGTATCCGGCCGCATGAAGGTCTCCACATCCCGGGTCAGCTGGATAATCACGTCGGCCACAATATTAGCCACCACCACGTCAAACGTACCGCTGACCCGGTCGGTCAGATTGCCGCAGATCGCCGTAAAGCGGTCCTGTACATGATTCAGGGCGGCATTCTCTCTGGCTGTTTTCACGGCCAGCTCGTCGATATCCACCCCCACGGCCTTTCCGGCACCCAGCAGTAAAGCCGCCACCGACAGAATCCCGCTGCCGCAGCCCACATCCAGCACATCCGCTCCGGGCTTTCCATAGCGCTCCAACATTTCCATGCACAGCCGCGTGGTCTCATGGGTACCGGTGCCAAACGCCAGACCGGGGTCCAGATCCAGCACAATCCGTCCCTTCGGATCCTCCACTTCTTCCCAGGTGGGGCGGATCAGCAGCTTTTCGCCCACGGGGATGGGCTTAAAGTACTTTTTCCAGTTGTGCAGCCAGTCCTCCTCCGCACAGGAATCCATCGCGATCTCATTCTCGATTCCCACCGCAGCATACCGCTCCCGCAGAAAAGCCACCGCCTCCTGGGGATTCTCCTCCGGGCTGATATAGATGTGGATCCACGCCCGGGTGCGGTCCTTTTTCAGCAGTTCCTCGTCGATCAGGTCGATGTGGGCAATCTCCCGCGCGCCCTGCTCCAGATCGGAGTAATCCTCGATATAAATTCCGTAGGGAACCACCATATTGGCAATATCCCCCGCCGTATCCACCTTGTCACAGGGAACGGAAATTTTCACTTCAGTCCAGTCGCTCATTGTTTTTCCCCTTTTCACACAGAGTCTGTCTCCATTATACCGGAAAACCGCGCGCTTGCAAAGGGCAAAGCGACGCATTTTTCCCTTCTCCTGCTCATACGCTTTTGCAGGGCCCGCCGCATGGGCCATGGAGGGGATTGGATATGAAAAAAGAAGTTTTTTTGAAAAACGCGGCTGTACTGACGGTCTCCTCCCTGATTCTGCGTCTGCTCTCGCTATTGCTGCGGGGCTGGCTCTCCTATCAGATCGGGGTCGGGGGGATCGGGGAATATCAGCTGATTCTCAGCGTATTTCTCCCCGCCGTCAGCCTGGCTACCGGAGGCATCAGCCTGACCGTCACACGACTGACCTCGCTGGCGCTGGGGGAGCAGCGGGAAACGCGCATCCGCAGCGGCGTTCACCGCTGCATGGCCTTCTCCCTGTGCTTCAGCCTGGGGGCCTGTGTGCTGCTGGATTTTCTGGCGCTGCCCCTGTCCCGTACATTCTTAAGCGGCGTCGCTTCGGCCCACTGCCTGTGGATTCTGTCCGCCGGACTGCCCTTTATGTCGGTGTCATCCTGCATCCGGGGCTACTTTCTGGCCATGCGCTGTACCATCCGGCCGGCGCTGTGCGAGGGGTTTGAGCAGATCTCCGGCATTGTGCTGATTCTGCTCGCTTTCTCGCTGGGAAAACCGGCCACACTGGAGAGTGCCTGCCTGTTCATGATGGCAGCATCCACCCTGTCCGAAATTCTCTCCTGCCTGTTCTCGATTTTACTGTACCGGGGGCACGCCCTACGATTCCTTCCCGCCCATCAGGAACCCTACCCCCAGGTGGGGCGCAGCATTCGGCACATCACCCTGCCCGGCACCCTGAGCTATGCGGCCCGTAACTGCCTGAATATGGCGGTAAACCTGCTGATCCCCATGGGGCTGATGCAGTACGGCGCCGGAAAGGACGCGGCCCTAGCCCAATACGGCATGCTGGAAGGGATGGTCATCCCCCTGCTCACCTTTCCCTCCGTTTTTCTCACTTCGGTCAGTTCCCTGCTGATCCCCGAGGTCGCCCAATCCATGGCCGCTCAAAACCGGCCGGGCACCCGCGCCGTTGCCAGCCGTGCCCTGCAGGCGGCCCTGCTGTTCTCCATCCCGGTCACCTGCTTTTTCTTTCTGTTCGGCTCCCCCATCGGCACGCTTTTTTACGGGCGCAGCGAGGCCGGAGAGTACCTGCGTATGCTGGCGCCGCTCACACCACTGTGGTATCTGGATACTATTGTGGACAGTCTGCTCAAGGGCCTGGACCAGCAGACCCCCTCGTTCCTCTATAATACGCTGGATGCCGCCGTGCGCACTGCGCTGATCTGGCTGCTGCTGCCGAAATTCGGGCTGCAGGGATATATCGCCATCCTGTTCCTGTGCAGCATCGGCAATGCGTTTCTCAGCCTGCACCGCCTGCTGAAAGTAACCGGCGCCCCCATCCGCTGGCGCCGTTGGGTGCTGATTCCGGCGGGATGCTGCCTGCTGTGCGGCGAGGGGATGATCCGCCTGCTGGGGGCTGCCCCACCCGAAACCGGGCTGTTTCTGGGGCTGCCGGCGGCCGGGCTTCTCTCCTTCCTTCTGATGAAACACTTCCATTGTTTTGCCCGGGTAAAGCCGGGATAGTCCGGCTCCAGCCCGCCCGTATGACGGCAGGAATCAAAAAAGAACCCTGTGATTTTGCGAACAGGCATCACTGTTCGGCTTTCACAGGGGTCTTTTTTACTCAATATCCAATTCCGGCGGGACATCCAGCTGATCGGATACATATTTCCCGTTTTTCTTCCGCTGGCGCACGCATTCCGTCAAAAGGTACTCGATCTGCCCGTTGACCGAGCGAAAATCGTCCTCTGCCCAGGCGGCAATGGCGTCGTACAGCTTGGCCGACAGGCGCAGCGGCACCTGCTTTTTGGGCTGATTTCTCTCGGCCATCTCAGTACAGGCTCCCGGAGTTGACGACCGGCTGTACATCGTGGTTTCCGCACAGCACCACCAGCAGGTTGGAAACCATAGCTGCCTTGCGCTCTTCATCCAGCGTGACCATCTGGTTTTCGTTCAGGCGCTGCAGGGCCATCTCCACCATACCGACCGCACCATCCACAATCATCTTTCTGGCGTCGATCACCGCCGAAGCCTGCTGCCGCTGCAGCATGACGGCCGCGATCTCCGGTGCATAGGCCAGATAAGTAATCCGGGCCTCCAGAATCTCCAGTCCGGCATCCTCCACCTTTCTCTGGATTTCGTCGCGGATACGGTCGGCCACCAGCTCACTGGAACCGCGCAAGCTGCCTTCATCAGCGATACCGTCGCCGGTTGTATCCACATTGGGGGCGATATCATAGGGATACATGCGCACAATATTCCGCAGGGCGCTGTCGCACTGCAGGGACAGATACTCCTTGTAGTTGTCCACATGGAACACCGCTTTAGCCGTATCCACCACCCGCCACATGACAGCAATGCCGATTTCCACTGGGTTGCCCAGACAGTCGTTAATCTTCTGTCGGTCGTTGTTCAGCGTCATGACCTTCAGCGAAATTTTCCGGTTGGGAACCGCTGCACCCATGTTCACGTTCAGCCCCTGCTCCTGCAGGCTCTTGCGGATACCACCCACATCGCCGCTCTGCTTCAGCCGGGTGGCCGCCGCCGGATTTACCGCACTGCAGAACGGGTTGACAAAATAGAACCCCTCTTCCCGCAGCGTACCGATGTACTTTCCGAACAGCGTCAGCACCAGTGCCTCCTGCGGGCCCAGCACTTTCAGTCCCATTGCCGGGATCCAGCCCAGGCACAGCCACACGATGCTGATCACCAGCCACACCACCGTATTGACCCCCTGCTCCATCAGAACACCCGACCAGATGCAGCCGCCCAGTGCCGCCAGATACAAAAGAACCGTCAGCAGCAGGACCATCATGCCGTTTTTCCGGTTTTTGAATACAATCTCTTTCATAATTTTTCCTCCCTTTTCCGCAACCTTCAAGTTGATATCATAATGATATCAAATCCAAAAAATCCTGTCAAGGGTTTTTCGCAAAAAATACCGGGCACCCGCTGGGGGCCGCCCGGCATTCTCCATCTTTCCTCCGGCCAAAGCTGCTCTTTTACAGCAGACGGTACCCGGCCTGCTCCAGGGCCTGACGAATACACTGCACATGCTCGTGATCCCTTGTCTCCACGCACAGGCGCAGGGTGCAGGCGGTGATATCGTGGTCCTCTCCGGCATGATCATGGTGTACGGCGACCACATTGGCGCCCAACCCCGCCACAATGCTGGAGACTGCCACCAGCTGGCCGGGCTTATCCGGCAGCTCTATCGTAAACTCGGCACTGCGGCCGGTTTTCAACAGGCCGCGGCCAATCACACGGGACAGGATGGTCACATCAATGTTGCCGCCGCTGATCACGGCAACCACCTTTTTGCCCTTGACGTCGATCTTGTCGAACATCACAGCTGCCAGCGATACGGCACCGGCACCTTCGGCGATCATCTTCTGCTTTTCGATCAGGGTCAGAATCGCGGTGGAAACCTCGTCATCGGTGACGGTGACCACATCGTCCACATACCGGCTGCACAGATCATACGTCAAATCGCCCGGTTCCTTGACCATGATGCCGTCGGCAATCGTAGAGACGGAATCCAGCTTCTGGATTTTGTGCTCCTGCAAGCTCTTCACCATACTGGGAGCACCGGCACTCTGCACGCCGTAGACCTTGCACCGGGGATTCAGGGATTTCACCGCGAAGGCCACGCCGCTGATCAGGCCGCCGCCGCCCACCGGCACAACCACCACATCCGCGTCGGCCAGCTCATCCAGAATCTCCAGTCCGATGGTCCCCTGTCCGGCGATTACGTTTTCATCATTGAACGGATGAATAAAGGTGGCGCCGCTCTCCTGCTGCAGCTCCACCGCTTTGCGGTAAGCGTCGTCATACACACCTTTGACCAGGGTGACCTGGGCGCCGTAGCTCTTGGTGGCTTCCACCTTGGAGATTGGGGCCCCGTCGGGAATGCAGATGTTGGCGCGGATGCCGTTTTTCTGCGCGGCCAGCGCCACCCCCTGAGCATGGTTGCCCGCCGAGCAGGCGATGACGCCCCGGGCCTTCTCCTCCTCGGAGAGCTGCGAAATCTTGTAGTAGGCGCCGCGCACTTTAAACGAACCCGTCACCTGCAGGCACTCGGGTTTGAGATACACCTCACAGTCCTCGCGCAGGCTGGTCTTAATCAGATCGGTATGGCGCAGAACGGAATTCAGGGCAAAACGGGCGGAGTAAATTTTATCCAGGGTCAGCATGTTCTTCGTTCCTTCTTTCTTTCTATCGCCGGCCGGTCAGTCCAGCTGAATGGCCATGGTACCGGTGCGCAGCATTTTCTTGATTTCCTCCTGGGCGAACAGCCGCACAAACGAGTCCAGCGTCGCCGGGGTTCCCACCACTTCGAACAGCACCGTATCCTCGGTGACGTACAGTACCTCGGCGTGGAACACCTGGGCGATGCCCAGCAGGCGGTTTCGGTTTTCCAGGGTGCGGTTCACCGCAATCAGCATGTGCTCACGGGCGATGCAGCTGTTGGGATCCAGCACGGTCACACGCACCACATCCACCAGCTTTTCCACCTGCTTTTTCACCTGGCTGACCACGCGGTCGTCACCGGTGACCACAATCAGAATTTCCGTCAGATCCGGGTTGATGGTCTGGGCCGCGACAATACTTTTGATATTATAGCAGCGCCGGCTGAACAGGCCGGAAATGCGCTGCAGCACACCGGAATGGTTCTTTACCTGTACCGAGAGGATAAAATCCTTTTCTTCCTGATTCATCTTTCGCACTCCTCCTTACATCTCCAGCAGCGGTTCTTCCGCCGAAGCACCAGCGGGCACCATAGGCAGTACATTGCAGTCCGGGTCGGTCAGGCAGTTGATCAGCACCGGTCCCTCGGCCTGCAAAGCGGCCGTCAGCACCGGCTCTACATCCTCTTTGGTGCGGATGGTCATGGCCTGCACGCCGAACGCCTGGGCCAACAGCTCATAATTGGTCTTCTTCTCCAGCGTTGTCTGGGAGAAGCGCCCACCATAGAAGAGCTTCTGCCACTGGCGCACCATTCCCAGCACCTGGTTATTAAACAGCAGCTCGATCACCGGGATTCCGTATTTCGAGGCCGTAGACAGCTCATTACAGTTCATGTGGAAGCTGCCGTCACCGGCGATGTTGATCACCTGCTTCTCCGGACAGGCCAACTGGGCACCGATGGAAGCCCCCAGCCCATAGCCCATGGTTCCCAGTCCTCCGGAGGAGAGGAACTGGCGCGTATGGCGGAATCGGTAGAACTGGGCGGCCCACATCTGATGCTGGCCCACCTCGGTGGTGAGAATGGCCTCGCCATCGGTCAGCCGGTCCAGCGTTTCCAGCACATACTGGGGGGTGGGATAATCGGTTTCCCCGTTTTTTTGCACCAGCGGGTACTCCTGCTGCCAGGCATCCACCTGCTTCATCCACTCCTCGTGGTGCTGCTGGGGCAGGTTTTCCAGCAGCTGCTCCATAATCAGGCGGGCATCACCGCACAGCTTGCTGTCCACCAGAATGTTTTTGTCAATCTCGGCGGGGTCGATATCAATCTGCACAATTTTGCAGTGGGTGGCAAAGGTTGAGGCGTTGCACAGCACGCGGTCGGAAAACCGGGTGCCGATGGCCACAAACAGGTCGCAGTTTTTCAGTGCCAACGCCGATACCTTGGTGCCGTGCATGCCCAGCATACCCATATACCGCCGGTTGTGCTGGTCAAAACCGCCCTGGCACATCAGCGAACAGGCGACCGGTGCATCCAGCCGTTCAGCCAGCTCCTTCGCTGCGGCACTGCCCTCGGCGGCCATCACACCGCCGCCCAGATACAAAAACGGGCGCCGGGCTTTGGACAGCAGCTCGGCCACATTCGCAATTTCCCGCTGAGAGGGTCCGACCGGAAGAGGCGGGCAGACCGGGGCCTTCGGCTCGTACTCGGTGACCTGGGCGGAGATGTCCTTGGGAATATCCACCAGCACTGGGCCGCGGCGCCCCTCCTGGGCCAGATAAAACGCCTCTCGGATCGTATCGGCCAGCTGGCGGATGTCCTTGACAATATAGTTGTGCTTGGTAATGGGCATGGTCACTCCGGTGATATCCACCTCCTGGAAGCTGTCCAGCCCCAGCAGACTGCGCCCCACGTTGCCGGTAATCGCCACCATGGGGATGGAATCCATATAAGCCGTGGCGATCCCAGTCACCAGATTCGTCGCGCCGGGGCCGGAGGTCGCGATGACCACTCCGGTCTTCCCGCTGGCGCGGGCATACCCATCGGCCGCATGGGCAGCCCCCTGCTCATGGCTGGTCTCGATATGACGGATGCGGTCTCTGTACTTGTAAAGTGCATCGTAAATGTTCAAAACAGCGCCGCCCGGATACCCGAAAACGGTATCCACGCCCTGCTCCAGCAGACATTCCATGATAATATCCGAACCATTCAGCTGCATTTTCTCTTCCTCCTTGCATACTCGTGGCCTTTTCCCACAAGATCTGTTGATAAAGAAACAAAAGCCTTCGTCTCTGTTTTCAAGAGACGAAGGCCTGCTTTCCATGTCAGGTGTACTCCGCGGTACCACTCTTTTTGCCGCCTTCGGCGGCCGCTTTACAGGCATCCAGCAATGCCTCTCCCATGATAACGGGGGAATTCCGGACCGGTTTACTTTCTGACCTTGTCAGAGTTCAGCGGTCTGCTCCAGGGTGATCGACTGCAGCGGTTCCGCTGCCTTCCACCAACCGGCAGCTCTCTTTTTGAAAACGCATCTGCATTCCTGTCCCTTTCGGCGCATTTTTCTATGAAGTTATTTTCATAATAGGAGAGTTTTCCCGTTTTGTCAAGCAAAAGTTTTTTATCGCTTTGTGCCAGGGCCTCTGCGGAAAATTCGTTTCCCTTCTCTATAGGCGAGATGTGCCCCTTTTTGTCCGCCGGCTTTCCATCACCGAACCGGCTTTGTGAATTTTTTGTGAAACCGGGATTCATTTTTTTTGATTTCTTTGACATTGCCTCCCCTGTCGTTTATAATTTAGGGAGATTAAAGGGAAGCAAACGGCAGGCTTTCTTTTTGTTAATCCGGCTTTTTCTGTTTACCGGCAGAAAAGTGCCATTCGCTTTTTCTGCCGCAGGGGATACCGACCCGTTCATTTCGGTAGACAGATAAAAATGAAAATGAAAGGATAAGGTGGTGATCTCATTGGCGGAAAAAGCCCTGGAGGCTGTCAAAAAGGCGGAGGAAAACGCCCAAAAGGAGCTGCTCCGTGCGAAAGAGAGCGGTGAGCTGCTGCTGGAAAAGACCAAAAAAGACGCCAAGGAACAACTGGAAAAAGCCCGGTTAGCGGCAGCTCAGGAAGAGAAAGCCGCACAGCAGCAGGCTGATTTTGCGGCGAAGGAACTCCTTTACCGGGAAAAAGCTGAAACTGAGCGATTGCAGAACGACATGCAGAAAAAGAGTCTGGACCGAAAAGACGACGTCATTCAGGCCCTGATTCAAACGGTGGTGGGATAATTCCCCCACAGTACATCCCATTATTTTGTAAAGGAGGTTGATTCTATGGCGGTGCTGCCTATGCAGCATATTCGTATTTATGCCTTAAAAGAGAACCGCAAAGCGATTCTCGAGCTTTTGCAGCGGCGCGGTGCCGTGGAAATTACCGATCCCAAAATAAGCAGTTCCCTTTTTCAGAAAATGGACACCAGCACAGCCCAGAGCACATTTGAAAAAAGTGCCGCTACCGCCCAGCAGGCCCTCGAGGCTGTACTGGCACTGGCCCCCGAAAAGGGCGGCCTGCTGAAAATGCTGGAGGGGCGCCGGAGCCTGAGCCTGGAGGATTATGAAAACAGGGTAAAGGAGCGGGAGGAAATCTCCAAAATTGCGTCCCGCATTGTTCTGCTTCAAAAGGAAATCGGCGATCAGAAAGCGGAAATCGTCCGCCTGCAAACGCAGATCGAAGCCCTGACGCCCTGGTACGCACTGGATATTTCCATGCGGGTAAAGGAAACAAAAAATGCGCGGGTCTTCATCGGGATTTTCCCACAGGAGTACACCGAGGCCGGTTTAAAAGAGGCCATTGCCAAAGCCGACAGCAGTCTGTCGGTTCCGGTATGCGAAATTGTCAGCAGCCTGAACCAGCAGACCTGTACGTTCCTGATGTGCAAAAAGAGCGAGGGCGAGGCGATGGAGACGGCCATCCGTTCCCTGGGCTTCTCCTATCCCCAGAATCCCAGCAAGGTTCCGCCCAAAAAGCGGCAGGAAATTCTGCAGGAGCGCGTGGAAAAGGCCGAGGCCATCATCCGAAAGGACGAGGAGGAGATCCTCTCTTATCAGGATCAGACCGACCGTCTGCGGTTTCTCGCGGATTATTACACCATGCGCACCGACAAGTACGCCGTGCTGGGCCGCCTGGCCCAGAGCCCGCACACCTTCCTGGTGACCGGATATGTGGTCAAAGAGGAGGCCCCGGCCCTGCAGAAAGAGCTGGAGGAAAACTATCAGGCCTTCGTCGAGCTGTCGGATCCCGGTAAGAAAGAGGATGTGCCAGTCAAGCTGAAGAATAACGGCTTCTCTTCTCCCGTCGAGCCGGTGCTGGAGGGCTACTCCATGCCCGGTCGGGGCGAGGTGGATCCCTGCTCGGTCATGGCTATCTTCTATTATGTCCTGTTCGGAATGATGCTGTCCGATGCCGGCTATGGTCTGATCATGGTCCTCGGATGCGGCTGGGTTCTGCACAAATACCGCCGTTCCATGGAGAGCGGCCTGCGCAAAACGCTGACCATGTTCCTGTACAGCGGTATTTCCACCACGTTCTGGGGCGTGATGTTCGGCGGCTATTTCGGCAATGCCATTCCCATGATCGCCCAGACCTTCTTCCACACAAATGTGGCCATTGCACCGCTGTGGTTTGACCCCGTGTCGGATCCCATGCGCCTGCTGGTGTTCTCGCTGCTGCTGGGCGTGATTCATCTGTTTGCCGGGCTGGGCATGCAGTTCTATCAGCTGGCAAAGCAGCACAAATGGGCCGACGCCATTTATGACGTGGTGTTCTGGTACCTTCTGGTTGGCGGACTGATTGTCTATATGCTCTCCACTCCGCTGGTCACCGGTATGCTGGCCCTTACCTTCCTTCTGCCGGAAAACGTGGGCCTGGTGGGAGCTGTTCTGGCGGGTATCGGCGCTGTGGGCATTATCGCTACGTCCGGCCGCTCCAGCCGCAGCTTCGGCAAGCGGCTGCTCAAAGGGCTTTATGGCCTTTACGGGATTTCCAGCTGGCTGAGCGACGTGCTGTCCTACTCCCGTCTGCTGGCCCTGGGTCTTGCCACCGGCGTTATCGCCAACGTTTTCAATCAGATGGGCGCTATGGCCGGCGACGGCATTATCGGTGCCATCTTCTTTGCGGTGGTGTTCGTGATCGGCCATGTGCTGAATATCGCCATCAACCTGCTGGGCGCGTATGTACACACCAACCGCCTGCAGTATGTGGAATTCTTCGGAAAATTTTACGAGGGCGGCGGACGCAAGTTCTCCCCCTTCTCCATCAAGACAAAATTCTTTACTATTAAGGAGGAACAATAATATGGATATCAATGTTCTCGGTATGCCTCTCGCAGTTCTGGGCGCGGCACTGGCCGCTCTTCTGGCCGGTATCGGCTCTGCCATCGGCGTCGGCATGGGAGGCCAGGCCGCTGCCGGTGTTGTCACGGAAGACCCCGGCAAATTCGGTAAGGTTCTGATCCTGCAGCTGCTGCCTGGTACCCAGGGCATCTACGGCCTGCTGATCGCCTTCATGACCCTGTCCAACATCGGCGTGCTGGGCACCCCGAAAGAGGTTACGTTTGCCCAGGGCCTGATGTATCTGTTCGCCGGTATCCTGATGGGCGTTGCGGGCCTGATCTCCGCCAAGTGGCAGGCCAGAGCTTCCGTCTCCGGCATCAGCCTGCTGGCAAAGCGCCCCGATCAGTTTGGTAAAGCGATGATCTTCCCGGCCATGGTGGAAACGTATGCCGTTCTGGCCCTGCTGGTTTCGCTGCTGTGCGTGGCAAACATCGGCAACATCGCCATCTGATTGTTTTGACTGCTTCGGGAGGGGCACTTCCACATGACAGGTTTAGACACAATTTTGCAGGCGATCGCACAGGACACCAAAAAAAGCTGTGACGGGATTCTGCAGGAATACCGGCAGAAAGCCGCTGCCATTGAGCAGGATACGCAAAAGCAGCTGACGGCACTGCAGGAGGATTCCACCAAAAAGATAGCCGCTTTGCAGCAGGAATCCAGCGAGCGCGCCGCCTCGGCCGCTCAGCTCTCCCGCCGGCGCGGCGTTCTCAGTCAGAAGCAGAAGATCATCGCTTCGATGATCGACGAGGCCCGGAAAACCCTGTGCGAACTGCCGGATGACCAATATTTTTCCACCCTGATTTCTCTGGGACGACAGTATGCGCTGCCGCAGCCCGGTGTCCTCGTTCTGGGGCCCAAGGATCACGCGCGCATGCCCGCGGATTTTCTCGCCAAAATGAACGCAGCCCTGCCCGCGGGCGCCTCCCTCACCCTGCAGGATGAGGCGGACCCCCGTGCTCAGGATGGTTTTCTCCTTTTGTACGGCGGCATCGAGGAAAATTGTACGTTCCGCGCTTTGTTCACAGCCAAACAGGAAGAGCTGCAGGACAAGGTGCAGCAGATGCTGTTCGCATGACCCCATGATGACGGGGATCATTCCATGAAAGGAGGAAGACCGAATGGCAGAAATGTATACCTATGCGGTGGCCCGGGTGCGCTGCCGCGAAATGGCGCTGCTGACCCGGGCGGATCTCAGCCGCCTGATGCAGTGCCAGACCGAGGAAGAATGTCTGCGTACCCTGCAGGACAAGGGCTGGGGGAAGGACACCGCCACCCATCTCTCCGCAGAAGAAATGCTGATCGAAGAGGACCGGAAGATCTGGAGCTTTATCGGCGAACTGGTCCACGACCCCGGCGTTTTTGATGTGCTGCGTCTTCCCAAGGACTTTAACAATCTGAAGGCCGCCGTAAAAAGCGTAATCACCAAGGTAACTCCCCCGCACATCTATATGAGCGGCGGTACGGTACCGCCGGAGACCATGCAGCGGGCGGTTGAGCAAAATGATTTTTCACTGCTGCCGGATTTTCTGGCCGAACCCGGGCGCGAGGCAGCCTCGCTGCTGCTGCAGACGCGGGACGGCCAGCGGTGTGACATTCTTCTGGACCGCGCCTGCCTGATGGCCGTACAGAAAGCGGCCGAAAGCAGCGAATGCGATCTTCTCCGGGAATATGCCGAGCTGACCACCGCTATCGCCGATATTAAAATCGCCGTGCGCGCCCAGAAAACCGGGAAGAGCCGTGCATTTTTGCAGGAGGCCCTGGCTCCCTGCCGCACACTGTCCTTGGATTCGCTGACGGCCGCCGCGCTGAAAAGCTGCGATGACCTGCTTAGTTACCTGATGTTGACCCCGTATGCACCGGCCGTCGAAGCCCTGAAGGATTCGGCCTCCGCTTTTGAAAAGTGGTGCGACGACCGCGTGATCGAACTGATCCGCGGACAGAAGTACGAGGCCTTCACTTTGGGGCCGCTGGTTGCCTATATCCTCGCCCGCCAGAATGAAATCAGCACGGTCCGTGTGCTGCTGGCCGGGAAACGGAATCACATGGATGACGGTCTCATCCAGGAAAGGCTGAGGGATTTGTATGTATAAAGCGGCTGTAATCGGAGATTACGACAGCATTTACGGCTTTGGGGCCCTTGGCCTGGATGTGTTTCCCACCGACGGGGATCTGACCCAGGCTGCCCACCAGCTGCGTCGTCTGTGCGAGGGCAACTACGCCGTGGTTTATATTACCGAGGCGCTGGCCCAGGAACTTTCCCACGAGCTGGAGCATTACAGTACTGCCCCCCTGCCGGCCATTATCCCCATCCCCGGGGTAACGGGCAACACCGGCGTGGGCATCCGGAATGTGAAGCATTTTGTGGAACAGGCGGTTGGCTCTGATATTATTTTTAACGACAAAAACGGATAAGTCCGGCTGCTTTGGCAGCACCTTTTCACTATTTTGAAGAAAGGACGTCCCTTCCCCCGTGGGAAAGAGGACCATGGTTTCAACTATGAGCAGTGGCACGATCAAAAAAGTAGCCGGCCCGCTGGTCATCGCCGAAGGCATGCGCGACGCAAACATGTTCGACGTGGTGCGCGTCAGCCGTCACCGCCTGATCGGTGAGATCATCGAGATGCACGGCGATCAGGCCTCGATTCAGGTCTATGAGGAGACGTCGGGCCTGGGGCCCGGTGAACCGGTGGAGAGCACCGGCACCCCCATGAGCGTCGAGCTGGGGCCCGGCCTGATTGGCAGTATTTACGACGGCATTCAGCGTCCGCTGGATGACATCATGAAAATTTCGGGCAACAGCCTGCAGCGCGGCGTGGAAGTGCCGGCACTGAAGCGCGACCTGACCTGGCATTTTGTCCCCTGTGTGAAGCCCGGCGATACGGTACGCGGCGGCGACATCATCGGCACCGTTCAGGAGACCGAAGTTGTCACACAGAAAATTATGCTTCCGCCGGATACCTTCGGCACGATCAAATCCATTCAGGAGGGCACCTACACGGTCACCGAACCCGTGGGTACCCTGACCCTATCGAACGGCGGCGAGGTTCCGCTGACGCTGATGCAGCGCTGGCCGGTGCGCCGCGGCCGCCCCTATAAGCAGAAGCTGTCCCCCGATAAGCCCCTGGTCACCGGCCAGCGGGTCATCGACACCCTGTTCCCCATTGCCAAAGGCGGCGTGGCCGCCGTTCCCGGCCCCTTCGGCAGCGGTAAAACCGTGGTGCAGCATCAGCTGGCCAAATGGGCCGAGGCCGATATCGTGGTTTATATCGGCTGCGGCGAGCGCGGAAACGAGATGACGGACGTTCTGAACGAATTTCCCGAGCTGATCGACCCCAAAACCGGCTATTCCCTGATGAAGCGCACGGTGCTGATCGCCAACACCTCCGATATGCCCGTGGCCGCCCGTGAGGCTTCCATCTACACCGGCATTACCATCGCCGAATACTTCCGCGACATGGGGTACTCCGTTGCCCTGATGGCCGACTCCACCTCCCGCTGGGCCGAGGCTCTGCGTGAAATGTCCGGCCGTCTGGAGGAAATGCCCGGTGAAGAAGGTTATCCGGCTTATCTGGGCAGCCGCCTGGCGCAGTTCTACGAGCGCGCCGGTCATGTGATTACCCTGGGCAGCGAGGGCCGTGAGGGCGCGCTGTCTGTTATCGGCGCCGTATCGCCTCCCGGCGGCGATATTTCCGAGCCGGTTTCCCAGGCAACGCTGCGAATTGTAAAGGTCTTCTGGAGTCTGGACTCGCAGCTCGCTTACAAGCGGCACTTCCCGGCTATTAACTGGCTGACCAGCTATTCGCTGTATGTGGACTCCATGGGCGGATGGTTCAACCAGAACGCCGGAGGCGACTGGATGGAGCTGCGCGCACGGCTGATGCGCCTGCTACAGGAGGAATCGGAGCTGCAGGAAATCGTTCAGCTGGTCGGTATGGACGCGCTGTCCGCCCCGGACCGCCTGAAACTGGAGGCCGCCCGCTCCATCCGCGAGGACTTCCTGCACCAGGATGCCTTCCATGAAGTGGATACCTATACGTCCCTCTCCAAGCAGCACATGATGATGCAGCTGGTGTTGGCGTATTATGATGAAGGTGTGCGCGGCCTGCAGGCCGGCGTATCGGTGGATGACCTGGTCAAGCTGCCGGTGCGTGAGAAGATCGGCCGGTTCAAGTATGTACCGGAAGACCGTCTGCAGAAGGAGTTCGACGCAATTGAGCATGAACTCTCCGCCCAGATTGACGCCGCCAAGCAGAAGGAGGAGGAATTCTGATGCCGAAGGAATACAGAACCATTCAGGAAATTGCCGGCCCTCTGATGCTGGTGAAAAACGTGGAAGGCGTCACCTACAATGAACTGGGTGAAATCGAGCTTTCCAACGGGGAAACCCGCCGCTGCAAAGTTCTGGAGATCAACGGCGGCGACGCGCTGGTGCAGCTGTTTGAGAGCTCGACGGGCATCAACCTCAGCGACAGCAAGGTTCGTTTTCTGGGCCGCAGCATGGAATTGGGCGTATCCGAGGATATGCTGGGGCGCGTATTCGACGGTCTGGGCCGCCCGATCGACGGCGGCCCGGAAATTCTGCCGGAAAAGCGCTGCGATATCAACGGCCTGCCCATGAACCCGGCCGCCCGCAACTATCCGCAGGAATTTATCCAGACGGGTATTTCCGCCATCGACGGCCTGAACACCCTGGTCCGCGGCCAGAAGCTGCCCATTTTCTCGGCCAGTGGTCTGCCCCACTCCAACCTGGCGGCACAGATCGCCCGTCAGGCCAAAGTGCGCGGTACCAATGACCCCTTCGTCGTTGTGTTTGCCGCCATCGGCATCACCTTCGAAGAATCGAATTTCTTCATCGAGAGTTTCAAGGAAACGGGTGCCATCGACCGCACCGTTACGTTTATCAACTTGGCCAATGACCCGGCTATCGAGCGTATTGCTACTCCGCGTATGGCGCTGACGGCCGCCGAATACCTGGCCTTTGAAAAGAACATGCACGTGCTGGTCATCCTGACCGATATCACCAACTATGCGGACGCCCTGCGTGAAGTTTCGGCCGCCCGCAAAGAAGTGCCCGGCCGCCGTGGGTATCCGGGTTATATGTACACGGACCTTGCTTCGCTGTACGAGCGGGCCGGCCGGCAGAAGGGCAAGAACGGTTCGATCACCCTGATTCCGATTCTGACCATGCCGGAAGACGACAAGACCCACCCCATTCCCGACCTGACCGGCTATATCACGGAGGGACAGATCATCCTCAGCCGTGAGCTGTACCGCAAGGGCGTTACCCCGCCCATCGACGTACTGCCCAGCCTGTCCCGTCTGAAGGACAAGGGTATCGGCGCTGGCAAAACCCGCGCCGACCATGCCAACACCATGAACCAGCTGTTCGCCGCCTATGCCACCGGCAAGCAGGCCAAGGAATTGATGACCGTTCTGGGCGAGGCCGCCCTGACGGATATCGACAAGCTGTACGCCAAATTTGCCGATGCTTTTGAGAACGAGTATGTCTCGCAGGGGTATGACGCCAACCGCGATATCGAGGAAACCCTTGCGATTGGCTGGAAGCTGCTGTCCATCCTGCCGCGCAGTGAACTCAAGCGCATTAAGGATGAATATCTGGACGAATATTACGGAAAGTAATCCTTCCTACCAGCCAAGAGAAAGAGGTGAATGCTGTTGGCCGCAACCCATGTAAACCCCACCCGAATGGAGCTGACTCGCTTAAAGCGCAAGCTGCAGACCGCCCAGCGCGGGCACAAGCTGCTGAAAGACAAGCGCGACGAGCTTATGCGTCAGTTTCTGGAGCTGGTGCGGGAGAATAAAGCCCTGCGCGAAAAAGTCGAAAAGGCCATCCATGCCTCCAACCAGCGCTTCATGCTGGCCCGGGCCGGTATGCAGGAAGAGGCCCTGAGTACCGCCATGCTGGCCCCCAAACAGGAGATCCAGATTGAGAGCGGCGTTCGCAATGTGATGAGCGTGGAGGTACCGGTTTTCGATGTGAAAACCCGCACCCCTGATCAGAACGATATCTTCAGCTACGGTTTCGCCTTTACATCCAGCGACCTGGATGATGCGGTGCAGTCGCTGTCGGATATTCTGCCCGATCTGCTCCGCTTGGCGGAAGTGGAAAAGTCGTGTCAGCTGATGGCCGCCGAGATTGAAAAGACCCGCCGCCGTGTAAACGCGCTGGAGCATGTGATGATCCCCCAAACGCAGGAGAGCATCAAGTATATTACCATGAAGCTGGATGAGAACGAGCGCAGCACCCAGATCCGCCTGATGAAGGTAAAGGATATGATGCTGGAACAGGCCCATCATTACAGCGAAAAAATGTAGCCAAAAGAGAAACGGTCCTTTTTGAAAAGGACCGTTTCTTTTTGATTTATAGAGGTTTTGTTTGATTGCCCGCCGTTCTTTTTGGAGCCATTCCCCTTCCTAAAAAGGGGCCTGCAAAAAGGGAAAGATCCGCCCAGCGTACCTTTCCCTTTCGTCTTCCGCTCGTTTTCTTTACAGCAGGGCGATCAATTCATCCCGCACGGAATCGTAGTGCTCATCCACCAAGCCAAAATCCATTTTCCGATAACTCCAGGCCGCGCTGCCAATTCCGCATGCATCAAACGCTGCATGGATGTCGCGGTACCAGTTCACGGTGCTGCGCGGATCGGCGCGGTCAATCACCCCGTACTCACCACAGTACAGGGCCACCCCGTCCGCTTCCGCCTTCTCTACGGCCTGACGGAAAAGCGCGAGGAAAAAGTCCTTCCCGCACATCTCTTTCCGATCCGCAACCTCTTTCAGATTTTCCAGCATCATCGGGTCCAGATACTCCCGGGTCTTCTCCAGATACGCGGGTACAGGCTGAGGATAGGGAGTGCGGAAGTCCACCGGCATCCCTTTGGTAAAGGGTGCCCCCTGGTGGGTAAAAATCAGAGGCTCATAGCAATGGAAGTTGTACACCAGGTTGGGGTACGGCATTTTCCGCAGCAGCGGAACCGCCCGCACGCTGTTATAGGCAATGCCGCCGTACATGATGGGCACTTCCTTATCAATTTTCCGGATGGCGCCGATGGTCTCCTCTGCCAGCTGGTTCCACGACTCGTACACCTGAGGATCCACCACTTCATTGAGCAGCTCGAACAGAATCAGGTCCTTGTCCTTGGAGAACCGCCGGGCCAGCCGGACCCACAGCTGGCGGAACCGCTCTTTCATCGGCTCATTTTCAAAAAATCCCACGGAACTCTGCTGATCGCCGAAATTATAGCCCGCCGTTTTGTGCAGATCCAGAATCATATGCAGCCCATATTTCCGGCACCACTGAATACATGTCTCGAGATAGGCGTATCCTTTTTCAATGGGATCCCCCTCCTGTGTCTCGATCAGCTCATAATCCACGGGAACCCGCACATGATCCAGCCCCCACGAGGCAATCCGCCGGATGTCCTCCTCCCCGATGAAAGAGTCATAGTGCTCCCGGGTATGTACGCACTGGGACAGCCATCCTCCCAGATTAATGCCGTGCTGAAATCCTTCCAGTTTTTTCATGTTCCTCTCTCCTTTTTCTCTGGTTTTGTTCTCATTATAGGAGGGGGGCCCACCCCTGTCAACTGCTTTTGGGAGGACCTTTTCCCCTTTCTTTACACTTGCGACGGGTTGTGGTACACTACAACCAGCACTTTTGTTCTTTTATTCCTTTATATACAGAAAAGAGCCAAATCTTTTCTAATTTGGTCAATCCATGAAAGGAGAGAACCCATTTGCTCAGTCCTGATCTTGCCAAAAAAATTCTGTGCGAGGCCCTTCACACCGGCGGTGATTTCGCCGAGTTGTTCTGTGAGGACACCAGCGGCACCACCCTCTCCCTCTCTAATGACGGGGTGGAGGATGCCTCTTACACCCGCTGCCGCGGGGTGGGGGTGCGCGTTCTGTGCGGAGCGCGCTGTTCGTACGCCTATACGGCCGACATTGGAGAGGAGGCCCTGCTGGCTACTGCCCGGGCGGCGGCCGCCGCTTTCCCCGGTGAAAAGGATACGACGATCCCCCTGCCGCCCTTCCGCCCGGTCTGCTATGAGACTGCGGGCGACGGTTTTTCCGGGGTGAATAATGCCATGCGGGTTTCCCTGCTGCGGCGCCTGTATCAGGCGGCCCGCGGAGAGAGCGAAGAAATTACCCAGGTGCAGTGCCGCTATATGGACAGCGAACAGCGGGTCCTCGTCATCAACAGCGAGGGGCTGTGGGCCAGCACACGCCGTCCCTACACGCGGCTGGCTGTGACTGCCGTGGCCTCTGACGGCACCGAATCCCAGACCGGACGCTGTGCCCCGGGCTTCGGGCAGGACTTTTCCGTCTATGATACACTGGATGTCGAAGCACTGGGCCGGCAGGCCGCGCGTCAGGCCGTAACCATGCTGCACGCGGTGGAATGCCCGGCGGGCACTTTCCCGGTGGTGATGGACGGCGGCTTTGGGGGTGTTATCTTCCACGAGGCCTGCGGCCATTCTCTGGAAGCCACTGGCGTGGCCCGGGGGAACTCGGAATTTGCCAACCGATTGGGTACGCGCATTGCCGCCCCCTGTGTGACCGCAGTGGATGACGGCACATTGGCGGGTGAATGGGGCAGTCTGAACGGCGTGGATGACGAGGGAACCCCCGCCCGCCGGACTGTCCTGATTGAAAACGGTATTTTAAAGAGCTATCTGTACGACCGGGCCAATGCCTGCCGGGTGCCGCACCCACTGACGGGCAGCAGCCGCCGGGAGAGCTACGCGTATGCCCCTACCTCCCGTATGACCAACACCTTTCTTGCGCCGGGCAGGGATGACCCCGAGGAGATGATCGCCACCATGTCGGAGGGGCTGTACGCCAAAACGCTGGGCGGTGGATCAGTGAACCCGCTGACCGGAGAATTCAACTTTGCGGTGGACGAGGGCTACTGGGTGAGGGACGGAAAAATCCTGTGCCCGGTGCGCGGCGCCACCCTGGTGGGAAAGGGCAGCGATGTACTGATGAAAATTGACCGCGTAGGGCCCAGAATGTGGATGGCCCAGGGCATGTGCGGCTCGGTGTCGGGCTCGGTTCCGGTGAATGTGGGCCAGCCGCGCATCCGCATATCCGCGATGACCGTCGGCGGAAAAGGAGGGAAAATCGAAGGATGAAGTACGAGGATTTTCGCCGGGAACTGTTCCGCCTGGCACTGGAAAACGGCTGTACGGCCGCCGAAACCTACAAAAAAGAGGGCGAGGAATTCTCCGTCGGGATTCTATCGCAGGAAATCGACAGCTATTCCGTCAGTCGCACCCTGGGGATCAGCCTGCGGGTGCAGAAAGACGGAAAGGATGGCTATGCCTATACCGAATGCATCGAGAATCCCGCCGCACTGGTGCAGCGGGCGATCGACAATGCCCTGGCCGTGGAAACAGCAGATGAGCACCCCATGCAGGGGCCCCAGGTGTACCCCGCCATCGAACAGCCGGAGGATCCCATCGCCGCCTGTTCGGAAGGCGAGCGTATTGAACTGGCCAAAAAGTTGGAGCAGGCCGTGCTCTCACAGGGAGAGCCTGTCGTCCGCTGCGAGAGCACGGAAATCTCCCTTTCCCGCGCAAAGGTATCCCTCCACAACACCCGCGGCCTTGCGGTGGAGGAAACCCGCGGCTGCTCGCTGCTGTTCACCTCTCCCATTGTTCAAAAGGGCGAAGAAGTTCAGAATGACTATGCCTTTTCCTGCCGCAGCACCGATCTCCACTCACTGGCGGAAAAAGCGGTTCGTCAGGCATCGTCCCGGCTGGGTGCTTCCCCGGTGGAGCCCGGCCGATACCGCATTCTGCTGCAGGGTCGGGCCGCCTTCACGCTGCTGCAGGCATTTTCTCCCATTTTCTGTGCCGACCGCGTCCAAAAGGGGCTGTCACCCCTGAGAGAAAAGGTGGGGCAGACGGTCGCTTCCCCACAGGTCACTCTGCTGGATGATCCGTTCGACCCCGGTATGCCGCTGCGCTTTGATGATGAGGGAACCCCCGCCCAGCCCACTGTTTTACTGCAGGAAGGGAAATTGTGCGGCTTTCTGCACAATCTGAAAACCGCCAAAAAGAACGGCGTTTCCTCTACCGGTAACGGAATCCGCCCCGGCGGCGCTGCTTCCCCGGTGGGGGTGGCCCCCACCAATCTGATCTGGCAGCCCGGCACCTTTTCCCCGGATGAACTGGTGCAGCAGCTGGATACCGGGCTGATCATCACCAGTATGAGCGGCATCCACGCAGGGGTCAACCCCATATCCGGCAGTTTTTCCCTTCTTTCCAGCGGATTCTGGGTGGAAAAGGGGAGGATTGTCCGTCCGGTGGACCGCATTACAGTGGCCGGATCCTTCCCGGAGCTGCTGCAGAAGGTGCAGGCCGTAGGAAAAAACCTCACCTTCTCCTTCCCCGGGACCTCCCGATATGGCGCGCCGGATGTGCTGATCGAATCACTGAATGTAGCCGGAAGCTGAAAACCGGCCCGGATCGTGGGAGTTTCCACGATCCGGGCCGGTTCTTTGGTTTCTTTTTTGCAAGTCCATCCTGCTGCAGAAATTATGCCGGATACTATTCCTCTTTTCACGGCTTCTCTCTATTCGTCGATGGTATTTCTGCAAAGTAAGGCCGCGTACCTGCACCGTCAAAGCCCCTTTGAACAGGATTCCCCGCTTTTTTCTGTCGGATCCGGGCGATCTCTGTGAAGGGATCCGTGAACATAAACATCCTCACAGCCTTCCAGTGGAGCCCAGAAAATTACCGTACCGTCATCGGCAAATTTTATTTTGCCATGGTGCTCCCGCAAGGCAAGATTGGCCAGGCATCCCCGGTGGGCTTCCACCGGCGGCTGGTCGATACAGCGCACTCCCGTCGTTAGTCCTTCAGCAGCCGCCACTTTATTGACCGCCAGAACCCGGCGGTCTCTCCGGATCAGCCGGGCCCGCGAGGGGAAATTATCCCATAAAGCGTGGAACATGGCGATCATCTGTTCTTCTGTCATAAAAAATTCCTCCTGTTCTTTCCTCAATTCTGCAAGTACTTCCATAAAGACTCTCATCCCCGCAAGGGGAAATTCCCCCTCTCCAAACCGTTACCGCCGGATGAAAAGGGGGAATTTCTGTGGGATCTATGGGAAACGGGGCGGCCTTTACTCCGTGCGGAGCGCCACCACCGGATCCTTCTTGGCTGCCATTCTCGAGGGGATCAGACCGGCGATCATCGTCAGCAAAATGCTGATCGCGACCAGAATCACAGCCCCCTGCCATGGCAAAGCCGCAATACCGGCCACACTGGTCATCGATTCCACCACCAGATTGATAGGGATGCACAAGAGCAAAGTAATCAGGATTCCCAGTGCACCGGCCACAAAGCCCTCGATCAGGGTTTCGGCATTGAACACACGGGAGATATCCTTTTTGGAAGCGCCGATGCTGCGCAGGATCCCGATTTCCTTGGTGCGCTCCAATACCGAAATATAGGTGATAATTCCGATCATAATCGACGAGACAATCAGCGAAATGGCCACAAAGGCAATCAGCACATAGGTAATCATGTTCACAATGGTCGTCACACTGTTCATCATCAGGCCGATATAGTCGGTATAGTCAATCGTATCCTCGTCGTTTTCCTGTTGGTCATTGTACTCAGTGATCATGGTGCAGATGGATTCCTTTGCATCAAAATCCCGGGGATAAATGGTAATGCCCGACGGCTTTTCCTCATCGCACACGCCCAGTGCCTGCAGGTTTTCCTCATAGGTGGACGAGGAGATCTTCACTTCCTCCTCCATGGGGGAAACGCCGTACTGCGTCATCACCTGCTGCAGCTCCTCGGAGGAGAGGGTGGCGAGATACGCCTGCTGTTCGGCGGAAAACTGGCTGAGATCATAGCGGGGCGCCGCATCTTCCTGTTCGGCGCGGATTTTCTCCGCTTCCCCCGTATCGGTAAAGGGCAGGCCGGTGCATACATCATGGATGGGATCCGCCTTCTGCTCATTCACCATCTGCGAATCGTTGATCTCCTCCATCACCCACTGGGTCAGGGCCTGGGTATAACCAATGCCGCCGGTTTCGGTTCGGTTGTTCTGCTCGGGATCCACGCGGATAATTCCCACCACGCGCAGCTCGCGGCCATTCGCGATGGCCTCTTTCATAAAGGATTC
>JALENG010000096.1 GCA_022767925.1 Clostridia bacterium | reverse complement strand
ATAACCGGTACATCCCCCACCTGCTGCCCGAGGGCCGCGAGTTTCTGTTCCGGGGGAAAATGACCGGCAGTCTCCTTCACCGGGCCATGAGCTCGCCGGAGTTCTATCCCGCCGACGGGAGCACCACGGGCCTTCTGCCCGTTTATCCCCAGACCGAGGGCCTTGTCTCCCGGCAGATCGCCCAGGCGGTAAAAACGGCCCTGTCGCTTCTGCCCGACCCGCTGCCGGACCCTCTTCCCTCTCCGCTGCGCCGGCGGTGTGACCTGTGTACCCTGCGGTATGCCCTGGAAAAAATCCACTTTCCCCAAAGCGAAGAGGAGCTGGCGATTGCCCGGCGGCGGCTGATTTTTGAGGAGTTCTTTTTGCTGCAGCTGGGTATGCTGCAGCTGAAGCGCCGGGCGCGGGTGGAAAACCGGCTGTGCTGCCCCATGGATGGGACCGGGGAATTCTTCGCCTCCCTCCCCTTTTCCCCCACGGGGGCCCAGGTGCGCTGCGTAAAGGAGGGGGCGGCCGATATGGCGGGCCCCCACCCCATGAACCGCCTGGTACAGGGGGACGTGGGCAGCGGCAAAACCGTGGTGGCCGCCGCACTATGCTGTCAGGCCGCGAAAAACGGCCTGCAGGCGGCATTTATGGCCCCCACCGAGATCCTGGCCCGGCAGCATTTCCTCTCGCTCCAGCCGCTTCTGCAGCCTCTGTCGGTGCGCTGTGCGCTGCTGACCGGCTCGACCAAAGCGGCCGAGCGGAAGCAGCTGCTGCAGGAATTGAAAAACGGTGATATCCACCTGCTGATTGGCACCCACGCCCTGCTGACCGGGGATGTGGTATTCCAAAAGCTGGGGCTGGTGGTCACCGATGAACAGCACCGGTTTGGTGTGGCCCAGCGGGCCGCCCTGGCCCAGAAGGGGGACCACCCCCATCTGCTGGTCATGAGCGCCACCCCCATCCCCCGCACCCTGGCGCTGATGATCTACGGCGATCTGGACCTGTCGCTGCTGGACGAGCTGCCCCCCGGGCGGCAGCCCATCGACACCTTCCTCATCGAAAGCCCCAAGCGGGAGCGGGCCTTTGCTTTTATCCGCCGTCATCTGGATGCAGGACGACAGGCCTATCTGATCTGCCCGCTGGTGGAGGACAACGACAGTGATATGCAGTCTGTCACCCACTACTGTGAAGAGCTGAAAGCCGGCCCGTTCCGGAATTACACCATCGGGATGCTGCATGGCCGGATGAAGCCGGCGGAAAAGGACCGGATCATGGCCGATTTCTCCGCCGGACACACGCAGATTCTGGTATCCACCACGGTGGTCGAAGTGGGGGTGGATGTGCCCAACGCGACCATCATGCTCATCGAAAACGCCGAGCGGTACGGCCTGTCCCAGCTGCACCAGCTGCGCGGACGGGTGGGGCGCGGGCGCGAGAAATCCACCTGCATTCTGGTCAGCGATGCCCAAAACGACCAGGCGCTCCGCCGCCTGCACGTGTTCACCTCGACCCAGAGCGGCTTTGTCATTGCCGACGAGGACCTGCGCCTGCGGGGCCCGGGCGACTTCTTCGGACACAAGCAGCACGGCCTGCCGGCCCTGCGCATCGCCCAGCTGGGTGAGGACACGGACCTGCTGCGCCTGGCCCAGCTGGAAGCCGGCCGCCTGGTCCGGGAGGACGCGGACCTGTCCATGCCGGAGCACCGCACCCTGCGGGCCCAGGTGCGCCAGCTGTTCGCCCGTCAGGAAACGGCCATGGCCTGAAAAAGAGAGAGGAGGCCGTCATTTATGAGCGCCCACACACCGGATGCGGGCCGGCCGGACGTCCGGCCGGATTCCCCGTTTTTGTCTTTGGATACCCGCCTGCCCCTTGCCTGCCGCGGATGCGGGGGCTGCTGCCGCCACCGGCAGGATCTGCTGCTGTCCGGCTATGATCTGTTCCGCATCAGCCGCCGGCTCGCTCTGCCCCCGGCTGTGGCCGCCGCGTCCTTTTGCCGCCGCTATGTGGGGGAAGAGAGCCGGCTGCCGCTTCTGCGCATGCGCACCCAAAGGGAGAACGAGGGCGCCTGTGTGTTTTTAACGGCGGAAAACCGCTGCAGCATCCATACGGCGCGCCCGCTGGCCTGCGCGCTGTTCCCCTTGGGTCAGAGTTTGCTGGAAGAAAAGGGCGGCAGCCTTTCCGCCCGCTATTTCAGCCAGCAGGCCCCCTGCCAGGAACCGGGCGGCCCCACCGCCGTCCTCGGGGACTTCCTCATGGCCTCGGGGGTTTTGGAGCGGGAACCCATCGATATCCGCTGGGCCCAGGTCTGCCTCGCCCTGTCCCAGGCTCTGCGGCAGGGCTCCCCTCATCACCCGCCCCTGTGGGAAAAGCTGTGGCAGCGCCGGATTTTTCACGCCCTGTACGAAAACTACGACACGGAGCAGGCGTATCTTCCCCAATTGGAGCGCCATGCGGCCTCCCTTCTGTCCTCAATTTCGGCAGAATGATGGTACAAATTGATATTTATCATGTTTTTATACAAATTGTATTTTTCTTTTTCACTCTTGTTTCTTCTGATCTGTTGATTTTTTAAAAATTATCCCATTTGTATTTTTCTTTCCCGCAAAAATCCCCGGCTGCCGTTCCACAGCCGGGGATTTCCCATTTTACTAAGGCTTGTCACATGCGCCGCATTCCCTTCACACGCCGCAGCTTCTTTTTCTTGCGCCGGTACAAAATCAGCAGGAACAGGTAGATCAAAAACAGCGTGCCAATCACTGCCGCCGTGATCAAAAACCACTGGCTGGTCAGCACCGCCTTGGCCTGATCCATGGTATACAGCAGTTCGCTGCGCTCCACCGTCTCGGCCGCCACCAGGTCCACTGTGGTCAGCTCCTCCCCCGCATAGCTCAGGGTAGCGGTGCCCAGCACGGTTCCCTTTTTCACCGGGGCCTCAATGGTCTCGGGCAGTTCGGTTTTCACCACAATACTGCTCGCATCCACGGAATCGGGCAAAATCGTGGAAAAGCTCTGGGATGCCAGTACCTGCACCGTATCCTTCTCCCAGGCGTACTCCAGCCCCACTTCTCCGACCACACTGCCGCTCTCCAGAATCGTCTTCAGCGACAGATTATTAAACGCCCACTGGTACAGGTTCTTCGAATCAATCATCTCGCCATGCACATTGTATTCGCCGCTCTCGGTGTACTCCGGGCAGTGCATGGCCACGCACAGATAGCTGTATCCCAAATCCTCGCGCACGGCGGTGGTCACCACACAGTATCCCGCCTCATCGTGCGAGCCGGTCTTAATCCCCCGGCAGTACCGATAGTAATACTGCCCGCCGTCGGCATTCTGGTTAATCATGCGGTTGGTGGTGTATACCGTGCGGGGCTGGCTGGATTTGTTGGTCGCCCGCAGGGTATAATACACCTGATTGGTGATTTCCATAAAATAGGGTTCCTTCATGGCAGCCTGGGTGATGATCGCCATATCCCGGGCCGTGGTATAGTGCTGTTCATCATGCAGGCCATGGGGGTTCATAAAGTGGGTATCCTGGCACCCCAACTCCTGTGCCTTTTCATTCATCAAATCCACAAATTTCTGTATATCCCCGTCGCCCACATATTCGGCCAGGGCCAGCGCCGCATCGTTTCCGCTGGGGACCATCATCAGATTCAGCAGCTCGTAAATGGACAGCTCCTCCCCGGCGATCACCCCGGACACCGAGCTCCCTGTTCCCAGCAGCTCGGTGATCACATTTTGGCTGATGGTGGTATACGTATTCTCCAAATCCTCCACCTGGTCGCACACGACCAGATAGGTCATCACTTTTGTCATCGAGGCGGGTTCCAGCCGTTTGTCCGCATTTTTCTCGTACACGGTAATCCCCGTATCCTGATTGATCAGCAGCAGCGCTTCGCAATATGTGGAGAAATCCACTTCAAAAGAGGCCGCCTGTGTGGCCACGGGAAAACCGGCCGCCAGAAAGGCCGCCGCCAACAGTCCGCTGATCCACCGTTTTATTCTTTTTCGCATGGCTTTTTTCCTTTCCGTATGGTATGATAGAGGATAAGGGTCCCCCTTCTCTCCTTTTTCCGTTATAGTATACCAGTTTTCCCGGAAAAGAGAAAGGGTGAACCGGGAAAATTTGCAGGGGCGTTGGGAGCCTTTGCAAAAATTTTGCATCACTCCGCCGCTTATCTGGCGGTATGGCAGCGAAAAAGGAGGAATCCCATGATCTGGGTAACCGGTGATGTCCACGGGGATCTGCGCCGTTTTCAGGCGCCGCCCATGCGCCGGATGAAACGGGGCGACAGTCTGATTATCTGCGGAGACTTTGGTTTTCTGTGGAATGGAAGCGAGGAGGAGAAAAAAGTCCTCGATAAACTCGGCCGAAAAAAGTACAACATTCTGTTCGTGGAAGGAACCCATGAGAATTTTGATTTGCTGGAGTCGTTTCCCGTGGAGGACTTCTGCGGCGGAAAGGCCCGGCGGATCCGGGACAATATTTTTCACCTGATGCGCGGCCAGGTGTACACCATGGAGGGAAAAACCTTCTTTACCTTCGGCGGCGGGGAAGCCGAGGACACCCTGCTGCGCAAAGAGGCCGGTACCTACTGGCCCCGCAGTATGCCTAATATTGAGGAAATGCGGGAAGGGGTGGAGAACCTGCGCCGGGTAGGGCAGAAGGTGGATTATATCATCACCCATTCCCCCTATCCCAGCATTTCCACCCAGCTGCCCCCGTGGGTGGAGGGCAACACCCTGACCATCTATCTGCAGGAAGTGGAAAAGAATGTGCGCTATCGGATGTGGTGCTTTGGCAGCCTGCATATCAACCGCAGCTACACCGGGCGCCACCAGGCGCTGTTCGATGACTTTATGCGCCTGACGACCGATGATACACGCAAATAAAGGGGAAAAAACCATGCGCGACATAATGGTGATCGGCGGGGCCGATGGGCCCACCGCCATTTATCTTTCCAAAAAAGAAAAAACGGAAAAACACCGGGTCAGCCCCCTCGGGGCGCTAGCCGCCGGAGCCGTCCTGCTGCTCTGGCGGAAACACCGCCGCAAAAAGAGAGGAGAATCCATATGTTGAAACGTTTTCTGGCCCCGATCCGGGCGCGGCGCCTTCTCGGTATGCTGCTGGGGCACATCCCCCTGTCACTGGGCATCGCCCTGTTCACCTGGGCCGGTGTGGGAAACCTCCCCTTTCCGGCGGTGAACCTGGCCCTGACCCACTATCTGCCGCTCTCCTATGGCACTATTGTTCTGCTGCTGGGATGTGTGCTGTTTGTCATCGAGTTCTTCCTTGGCCGGAAATACATCCACCTGGGCACCTTTTTCAACTGGTTTTTCTGCGGCTATCTGGTGGATCTGTTCGTGTGGGGGCTGTCCTTTTTGCCCTGCCCCCAGGGCTTTGGGTGGCAGCTGGTCTTCTCCGCAGCGGGCACCATTCTGCTGGGTATGGGCGTTTCGCTGTACCAGCTGGCCGATCTGGGCATCGCCCCGGCCGACAGCCTGGCCCTGATTTTGTCCGACCGCACCCACTGGCCGTTTTTCGCGTGCCGGCTGCTGATGGACGTGCTGATGCTGGTGATCTGCCTGCTGCTGGGCGGCTGGGGCTTTGGGGTGATTGGACTGGCCACCCTGATTTCGGCCTTTGCGCTGGGGCCGGTCGCCGGGCTTTTTAACCGCTATGTATTCGGGCGGCTGTTCCCCGCG